>JAACUG010000107.1 GCA_009993045.1 Cyanobacteria bacterium CG_2015-22_32_23 | reverse complement strand
CCTTGCCTGATTTGACTTGAATTATAATTTTTTCTGGTTGATTATTTCCGCCGTCAAAAAATGCGATACCATCAATACCTTTATCAGCACCTTTTTTATCGTTAATGGTGGCACGATTATTAGTGTAAGTTAAAACTGCCCATTTTTCAAATTCTTTCCGAGTGCGATCATCTTTTTTCAAGGCTAAAGCGGAAGCGGATTCTATATCTTTAGGAATACCATTAAGGGTTATATTTTCTAAAACTCCTTTGCCAAATGTGTCTTCTAATCGCTTTAATATTAAACTAATACTTTGATAAGTTATATCAATTCCTATCCAATTTCGATTTAATCTTTGGGCAACAGCGATGGTTGTACCGCAACCGCAAAAGGCATCTAAAATTACGTCATTTTCGTTACTACTTGCTTTAATTATTCTCTCTAATAATGCTTCAGGTTTTTGCGTTGGATAACCTAATCTTTCTTTCGCTTGAGAAGAAATAGGAGGAATATCATCAAAAACTTGTTGAATTAATTGCCCTTTATTTTCATCTAAATAACGTTTAATTCTAATACCTCCTTTTGATGTAAAATATAACCTATTTTCTGCGTCTAATTGTTCCATTTTTTTTAGTGGACAACGCCAATAACTTTTTATGCCTTTATACTCATATTC
Organism: Cyanobacteria bacterium CG_2015-22_32_23; assembly: GCA_009993045.1. GTDB lineage: Bacteria > Cyanobacteriota > Cyanobacteriia > Cyanobacteriales > Cyanobacteriaceae > Geminocystis. Next base: position 23,929 of record JAACUG010000107.1, on the reverse strand, counting down.
ATAACCACCACCACTTAAACCTTTTGCTGTTAAATTATCACTAGCCCATAATCTTCCATCACTATCTTGATAACTATAATCTTTTAATCTTTTCTCTGATAAATTACCATATTGAGGATTCCATTTATATTTTTTAGCATCTTTGACATAGAAAAAAATAATATCATTATTACGTCCAAATCTTTTGGTTGCATCACTATGAGATGTTGTTCTTTTCCAAATAATTTCATTGATAAAATCACCTCCTTGAGAGCAAAAAATGGCATCTAAAACTAATTTTAAATAATGAGACGCAGAGGGATCACAATGAAGATAAAAACTCCCCGTTGGCTTCAAAACTCGATGAATTTCTGGAATTCTTAAAGTCATATTTACCAGATAAGCAAAGAGGCTTCCTTTACCTAAAACTTTCTCTAATCCCCAGATTAAATCAATACTTTGATTGGTGAATTTTCCTTGATAATTTTCCTTAATTTCTGCTAAACCTAAATTAGCTAAATCATCCCATGTCCAAGTATCAATAAAAGCCTGTGCTTGAGCTCGATCTTCTTTACCAATATTATTATAAATTTGGTTATAATTGCGCTTAGAATTAAAGGGCGGATCAATATAACATAAATCCACAGATTCGTCTTTAATATGTCTTCTTAAAACTTCTAAATTATCCCCATAAAAAAGTTGATTGTTGAGAGTCATTTTTTTCTAAATAATTATTTATAAATCTTTATATACTTTACTACTATGAGCAATTTTGATAACTACAATCACTAAAACATCATTTTCGAGACGATAAATAATGCGGTAATCAGCGACTCTTATTCTTAATATTCCATTGCTATTTTTTAGCTGTTTAACATCAGCAGGATAAGGATTAAATTTGAGAGATTCAATTTTTTTACTAATTCGTTGCTGAATATTAATTGGTAATTTTGCTAATTCTTTTTTTGCAGTCTTTAAAAATTCAATTTTATACTCAGACATAAGTTTATAAACTTAGATCTTTTTTAACATCTTCCCAAGATATTCTTTCGTCATTTTTTGGATTATTTTCTGCTAAAACTGTATCTCTAAAATCGATTAAATCTTCTAATTCTTCTGTATTAATAACGGTTAATTTTCCTTGATTAATTTCTTCTAATAATTGATTAACAGATAAATTTAATTCCTGAGAAATTTGCAAGATTCCCATAAAAATATTTTCTGATAAAGTTACTTGATTCATTATTTTTCTTGCTTACTATTTTCTGATGATTTATTCTTTTTTTTACACACAAGCCACCCCTCCCCGACCGCAACGGGTCAAGAAAAGGTGGCTTATTTTATTAACTTAATTATAACAATATTTATTTGAATTTGTCAAGTATTTGATGATATTTTTTTAAATTATTTTACTTCTCTTATTTCATAGTATTTTGAGTTTATTCTTTATTTTGATAAATCTTATTTTTTATTTAAGTTTATTATTGTCATCATATAATTACGAGATTAAACGGATAAATTTTTTCTTGCCTACTTGTAAGATTTTATTTGCTAATTCTGAAGGGGTTTCTATAGTTAAATTGGGATCGGTAATGCGATCGCCATCTAAGCGAACACTACCGCCTTGAATTTGCCTTCTACCGTCACCGCTACTATTAACTAAACCACTGACATTAAGGATATAGAACAATTTGGCGGGAAATTCGACGTTATTTAAGGAAAATTCGGGTACAGCTTCGGCATTAGCTAAATTTTGATTGCTAATAAGTTCTAATGCCGTTTTTTGCACAGTTAAAGCCGCTTCTTTCCCATGATATTGAGACACCACTTCCACCGCTAACAATTTTTGGGCTTCTCTGGGATTTTCGGGAATTTGTGCTAAAGACAAATCAGTTAATAATTCAAAGTAATTAGTAAGAAGAGAATCGGGTGTTTTTTCTAGTTTAGAATACATGGATAAAGCATCCTCTTTTAAGGCAACATAATTGTTAAGAGATTTCGACATTTTTTGCTCTCCATCTGTACCAATTAAAATGGGTAATAAGACACCAAATTGAGGTTTTTGTCCAAAATATTTTTGTAAATCTCTACCAACGGCGATGTTAAATTTTTGATCTGTACCTCCTAATTCTACATCTGCATTTACTGCCACAGAATCATAACCCTGCATTAAAGGATAAAGAAATTCATGGAGATAAATAGGGTTTTCTTGGGTGTAGCGATTATTGAAACCTTCTTTAGCTAACATTTGTTGTACTGTCATGGTAGCTAATAGTTCTTGAATTTTGGCAAGATTGAGACTAGATAACCATTCAGAATTGTATCTTATTTCGAGGCGATCGGGAGTATCAAAATCTAAAATGGGGCGGAGTTGGTTAAGATAAGTTTCGGCGTTTTGTTTAACGTCTTCAGGAGTTAACTGTTTTCTAACTTTATCTTTTCCTGTGGGATCTCCAATTTGAGCGGTAAAATCCCCTATAATTACAATGGCGGTATGTCCTTGATCTTGAAATGCTCTCAGCTTACGAAATGGAATACTATGACCTAAATGTAAATCTGTACCTGTAGGATCAATTCCTAATTTTACCCTCAAAGGGCGACTACTTTTCAAGCAAAGTTGCGTTAAATTTTCGGTAATATTTTTAGAGTCTGATTGATTCGGGAAAATTTCCGTAATTCCTCTATGTAACCATGCAAAATTATTATTAGTCATTTTTATCTCAAATAAATGTAAAAAGAAGTATTGTACAATAAAGCTGTACGAGTTTTAGATTAATCGCTTATGTTAACAAAAGAAACAACTTATTCTAATTTAAGGGCGAATTTAGCTACTATATTGGATCAAGTTTATGATCAAAGTCAAATTATGGTCATTAATCGTCGTAATGGTAAAAATATCGCTTAATTGCTGAAAATGAGCTTTCTAGTTTACTTGAGTGTGTTTATCTATTGCGATGCCAAAAGGCACAGCTACGCTGCACGCCAGAAAACGCTCAAAAGCTATTTGATTCTTTAGCATGGGCAAGAGAAACAGAGCAAGAATCGCAAACTGTGACAGAATTAAAAGAGGAGTTAGGAATTGAGTCAGAAAAAGCCTAAAATAATAATAGTTTTAGGTAGCAGAAAAAAACAGAATATATTATGCTAATAATGAATGTAGGTAAAATAAAATGAGTGTAGTTTATTTTCAAAACATAATTGAATCTATAGAAAATTTATCATTAGAAGACCAAGATTATTTATTTGATTTAATCAAGAAAAGACGGATAGAAAAAAGGCGTTTAGAAATAGCTAAGAATGCAGAAACAATTGTGAAAAATTTTCGAGCGGGTAAAGTAAAAAAAGGGACATCAGCAGAAATAAAAGCCTATTTATTAGAAGATGAAGAGGAATGAATTTAGTAGCGCAAAAGAGTTTTAAGAAAGCCTTTAAACGTTTAACAAAAAAGAGTCCACAACTACAAGATAAAATATTAGAGGTATTAGATTTATTAGAAAATGACCCTTTTACACCTTCTTTGAAGTCTCATAAATTAACAGGAAATTTAGCTAAATGTTGGTCATGTTCAGTGAGTTATGACTATCGTATTATTTTTACTCTTAGTAAGGATACTGAGTCTAATGATATGGTGATTATTTTAGTCGATATTGGTAACCATGATGAAGTTTATTGACCATAATTATAGCTTATCAAATACAGATCTTTTTCTACTTGACTTAGAGCATAGATTAGTTTATAAAGTAATAGAAAATCGAGTTTATTTTTTACAAGCTCGTTATCATTATCAGTTTATTGACTAGAAGTAATGCCTTTTTCTTCTAAAATACGAATAAAATATTCTTCTAAAGAATCTCGATTTAAAGTCATGCTAATTAACTTACTTTCAGTAGTTTGTAGATAATTTAAAAATTCGTTTTCATTGCCTTTTAACTCCCCACTGAGAAAATCATTTTCTTGTTTTAGGTGAATTAACCACTGTTTAAAATCCTCTTCTTTTCCGCCTTTTACTATTACATGATAACTCTCTTTTTTTCCTAAAATATCATCTAATGAGCCAATATTTAATAACTCTCCTCGTGCTAAAATCGCTATGCGATCGCATATTTTTTCAACATCAGATAATACATGAGAATTGAAAAAAATAGTCTTGCCTTGTTCTTTGAGAGATAGTATAATTTGTCTAACTTGATAACGTCCCATAGGATCTAAACCAGACATAGGTTCATCAAAAAAGACAATTTCAGGATCATTTATTAAGGCTTGTGCCATACCAACTCTTTGCAACATTCCTTTAGAATATTGTCTTAATTGCTTTTTTTGTGCGGTATTTTTCGCTAATCCAACTAAGTCTAATAAATATAAAATTTTCTGATTTTGCTGTGATTTAGGAATCTGAAATAAATCCGCAATAAAACCTAGAAATTCCCATGCAGTTAAGAAGTCATAATAATAAGCATTTTCTGGTAAATAACCTACTCTTTGTTTAACGGTTTTATCTCCTAAGGGCTTTCCTAATAATAAGGCTTTTCCTGAAGTTGCTTTAATAATGCTTAATAAAGTCTTTAATAACGTTGTTTTTCCTGCACCATTAGGTCCTAATAAACCAAAGGTTTCTCCTTGATACACTTTTAATGTACAATCTTTTAAGGAAGGTACTTTGGTATTCATCCAAAAACCTGTACGATAAATTTTACTTAATTGATAAGTTTCAACCACTGCTGGTTTATCTGATATGTTTGTAGAAGAAGGTATATTAAGAGTAGAATTCATAATTATTTTTACAGAAAAAAATTAGTTTTATACAAACTTTTTAATCTTAATTATATCACTTAATTTGTTTTTTTATTACCTCATTTAAGAGTAAATAATTCATGTCTTTACAATCCCCCGAAATTAGTATTATTATGGGTAGTGATTCTGATTTACCCACCATGAAAGCGGCGATCGCCATTTGTGAAGAGTTTGTCGTAGGTTATGAAGTAGAAATTATTTCCGCCCATCGAACTCCTTTAAGGATGATAGAATATGCCCAAAATGCCCATAAACGAGGATTAAAAGTGATTATTGCAGGGGCAGGAGGTGCGGCACATTTACCCGGTATGGTAGCCTCTTTAACTCCTTTACCTGTAATTGGTGTACCAGTACAAACTAAACAATTACAAGGGGTAGATTCTTTGTACTCTATTGTACAGATGCCTAGAGGAATTCCCGTTGCGACAGTGGCCATTGGTAATGCCGAAAATGCTGGTTTATTAGCCATCAGAATTTTAGCTAGTCAGCAACCAAAATTATTACTTCATGTTGAAATTTATAGTAAAAATCTCGAAAAGATGGTAATTGATAAACAATCAGAATTGGATAAGTTAGGTTATCAAGAATATTTAAAACAAAAACTATCTTTATAACAACTTAAGTGCATATATTAAAGATATTAACGTGGGATAAAGAATATAATGGTTTTATTCACTTTCGATTAACAAAAGTACCTTTTCTATTAAATATGATGTCTGTGGTTTTGAGTCTGATTTGCTTTAGTGAACAATAATAAAATTAGGTTATCATAGGGTTATTTTGATTTTCTGATATTTTCTTTATTTTCTTCAAAATTGAGGTGTTAAAATCGGATCAATACATTAGTTTAAATTATGTAAATCCTGCTAAATTTTATGTCAACTTCTACTATTCTCTCTACTATCGATGGTGTTAATTTACTCAAATCTACCTCAAATAACGATATATCATACTTAAGAACGGAAGCTGATCGCCTTCGGGAAGAACAAGTTGGAGAAACAGTGACTTATGTTATTAATAGAAATATAAATTTTACTAATATTTGTGAACAACATTGTAGCTTTTGTGCTTTTAGACGAGATGCAAATCAAAAAGGGGCATTTTGGCTTAATTTAGAGGATGTTTTGGCAAAATGTGTTTTAGCAGTGGAAAAAAAAGCAACGGAAATTTGTATGCAAGGGGGTTTAAATCCTCAAGCAAAAATAAACGGTAGTAGCCTTCAATATTATCTGCAATTGGTGAAGGGTATTAAAGATAATTTTCCACAATTACATTTACACGCTTTTTCTCCTCAAGAAGTGGAATTTATTGCTCGTCAAGATGGTTTAACCTATAGTGATGTTATTCTTGCTTTCAAAGATAATGGTGTAGGTTCGATGCCCGGTACTGCTGCTGAAATATTAGACGATACTGTGAGGCAAATTATCTGCCCTGAAAAACTTAATAGTGAAACATGGTTAGAAATTGTCTCTACTGCCCATCGTTTAGGGATGCCTACTACCAGTACCATGTTATGTGGACATATCGAAACTCATGAACAACAAATATTACATTTAAGTAAGCTGCGATCGCTACAAGAAACAGCCCTTGAAAAAAATTATCCTGCCAGAATAACTGAATTTATTTTACTGCCTTTTGTGGGAGAACAAGCTCCAAAACCCCTTAGAAATCGTGTGGGAAGAGATCAACCTGATTTACAATCTAGTTTAAAGTTAACTGCCGTTGCTCGTTTATTTTTGGGGGATATAATTCCTAACCATCAACCAAGTTGGGTTAAATTAGGGTTAGATGGTGCATTACAGGCTTTACAATGGGGATGTAATGATCTTGGTGGTACTCTCATGGAAGAACATATTACCACTATGGCAGGGGCAAAAGGAGGCACTTGTTTAGAGGAAGAAACCATCAAAAATGCGATCGCATCCATAAATCGCCCTTATCGTCAAAGAAATACTTTATATCACTGAAGAATTAATAATGTAAAGATTCATGTAACTGTTCTGAAACTCAAATCACATCCTTAATTTGAAAAGTAATTAAATCTTCTTTTGTCGGATTAGGTAGTGCTGCTAAACGGTTACATTGATTAGCAATACAACGATCAAAGATATTACGAACAAATCTACTATTTCCTAATTCTCCTATTTTAGATTGAAATTCTAATAATAAATTAAGTCCTTTTTCTATGACTTGATGATCAATTATATATCCATTATCTTGACACATTAACTCAAATATTTTTGTTAATTCTTTGGGGTTATAATCTACAAAATTTATAAAGTTATAATATTTAGAGTCGAAGTTATTGATAAAATTGAACTTCTGCAAAATAATTCGCAAGGAGATATTAAAAAATTAACTGATTTTACCTCCGAATATCGTTTAAGAGTTGGGGATTATAGAGTATTATTTGAGATAGAAAATCAAACAATAATAATTTACTGAATAAAACATAGAAGTAAGGCTTATTTTTTATAATGGAGTTGAGTAATGATTTAATTACATCATGAATTTATCACTAAATTAGGTGCGATGGTATCTTTTCCCTTTAGGAGATTTGATCAAGGAGTGTGTTTTTAACATCAATTTTGAACTATGATTAAAGAACGTAAAATATTTTTCAGTTTTAATTATGTCTTCATCGGGGGTTGTTTCTTTACAAAATCCAAAACCTTTTCTTAAATGGGTAGGGGGAAAAACCCAGTTAATTAGTGAAATTGATCAGTTAATTAATAAAATTATTGATGAAGAAAATTTTTGTTATATTGAACCATTTGTAGGGGGAGGAGCAGTATTATTTCATATTTTAAATCAATTTAATAATATCGAAAATATAGTTATTAATGATATTAATCATAATTTAGTTAATGCTTATCGAGAAATACAAAAAAATCCTTTAGAATTAATAGATTTATTATTAGATATAGAGACTAATTATTATACCTTAAAGAATAGGGAAGAAAAGGCAAATTTTTATTTAGCCAAGAGAGAAATTTTTAATAGATTTAATGATTATTCATTGGAAAAAATAGCTTTATTATTGTTTTTGAATAAAACCTGTTTTAATGGACTATATAGAGTTAATAAAAAAGGTAAATTTAATGTCCCTTTTGGACAATACAAAAAACCCAATATTTGTGATAAAAATAATTTAATCTCTGTTCATCATTATTTACAAAAAGTTAAAGTTTTACAAGGTGACTTTGAAGAAACTTTAAAATATGCCATAAAACCTAGTATATTTTATTTAGATCCACCCTATAAACCAATTAATTTAACATCTTCTTTTACATCATATTCTGAACAAATTTTTGATGATAATGAGCAAATAAGATTAAAAAAATTTTGTGATGAAATCCATAGACAAGGAAATTATTTTATTCTTAGTAATTCTGATGTGAAAAATTATGATCATTCCAATAACTTTTTTGATGAACTTTATAAGCAATATAATATAAAAAGAGTAAAAGTACGAAGAAATATTAATTCAAAAGGGAATAAAAGAGGCGAAATTTTTGAACTATTAATTACTAATTTTTAAGTTAATTTTTGCTATTAAAATATAATATTATGACTGAAAAAGACATTATATTTAAAATGTAAAGCCTGAGAAGCTATTTTTGATAATTCTTATATATATAATCATTTTTTTTTTCAAGAATTAATCTTATCTCAACTATGAATATTATCTATTCTCCTCTGTTTATAGCTTGAATTAAAACATCAAAAACTTGTAAAAATATATGCGTAATTGTTGGGTTGTACTTAGTTTAACCCAACCTACGGTAATATTATTTTCCTAATGTAATGATGAGAGTCCTTAAGGAGTTAACATAATTAGTTGTTTTTTTATGAGCGATCGCACTTGATCTAAGGTAAAATTAACTTGAGCAAGAATATCTCCCACCGTTAAACCTTGATTGGAGTTACAATATTGCATAAAAATAAACTCATCATCAGAGATAGTAATAGGTTGAAATTGATAGTTAAATAAACTTTTACTTTCCCAACCCAACATACAAGGATTTAATTCAGGATATGATTGTTTTAATAATTCATCATCCTGCCAATTTTGGCGAATAAACGGCGGTTTTGCCAAGAAAAATTCATAATGAGTGATAGGATCAGGATCAAGTAACTCGATTAAACGATAACGTTGTTGAGGAGTTAAATTTTTTGCTCGATTCATTAAATCATCATTTTTCCCCATTAGTCTTTCTAACTCCCAGGAATCAGGATTAGAAAAACCGATAAATTCTAAACCAGAGATAGCGATAAAGTCAAATAAAGTGTCTATATTATAGTCAACTTCTTGGGGATGTACATACATATCAGCAAAACATTCATCTCGTTGATTTTCCCATTGCCAACGCTGGTTTTCTTTAGTCACTAAACGATTATTTTCGGGTAAATTAGCGAATAATTGTCTTCCTACTTTTACCCCGTCAACATAATCTCCTTTTTTTTCGCCTTGTAATATGGCGATCGCCTTTTGCATTAATTGAATTTCCCATCTACCTAATTCCCCATAGACAAAAATGTGCATCAAACCACCCACTGCCAACTTTTGGGCTAAGGCTTTAATACCAATTTCTGGTTCGGGTAAATGATGTAATACACCGACACAATTAATAAAATCAAAATTTTCCTCTAAGGTATCAACGGTTTCAAGGGGAAGTTGTTTGAAAGTAATTGTACCGTGAAAATTAGCTAATACTCCTGATTTTTCGAGACGTTTTTTCGCTGTAGCTAAAGCATTTTCGCTTAAATCGATAGCGATAATATCCGCATAAGGATTATGTAACACGAGATATTCTGTACCAGAACCTGTACCACAACCAGCATCTAAAATGCGTATTTTTTCTTGTGAAGGTTTCATCCCAGCACAAAAATTATAAGCTGATTGATAATGCCAACGCCAATTATAACCAGGAGGTGGTTCGTCTAAAAGTGGATCTGGTGGAAAAGGATATGTGTTATAAAGTTTTTGAACAGCTTTTCTAACTTCTGACATTTTAATAGTTAAGGAAAGGTAATTTTATTTCTTTATTTATTATCCTTGATTAGGGAATAAAAATCAAAAATAAACTCATTAAGATCACAAAACTAAACTTAATCAAGTTGTTTAAAATCTAATTTTTTCTCCATTAAATACCTAATATCAAACATTAATAAAAATCATTTTTTATTCTATTACTTATTAAATAATAGCATTTCTTTCTAAGACTAATAAGTTTCGTAATTGATTAGTATCTAAATCTGTTAACCAATCTTCTCCTGTATTAATTGTTTGTTCTGCCAGTTGTTTTTTACTTTCTAAAATATCATTAATTTTTTCTTCTAATGTACCGCTAGAAATAAATTTATGCACTTGTACATTTTGTTTTTGTCCTATACGAAAAGCACGATCCGTAGCTTGATTTTCTACGGCTGGATTCCACCATCTATCATAATGAAAAACATGGTTTGCTTTTGTCAAATTTAATCCAGTTCCTCCCGCTTTTAATGATAAGATAAAAATAGGTGGCCCTTGAGGATCATTTTGAAAACGATCTACCATTTCTTGACGTTTTTCTCTTGTAGTACTTCCCGATAAAAATAATATTTCTACTCCCAATTTTTTCTTTAAATATGGATGTAATAATTTTCCCCATTCAGCAAATTGCGTAAAAATTAAACTGCGATCGCCTTCTGCCACAACTTCTTCTAACATTTCTTCTAACCTTAATAACTTACCAGATCGAGGAGAAAAATCGAGAGTTTCTTCCTTTAAATAATGGGCTGGATGATTACAAACTTGTTTTAATTTCATCAATAAAGTTAACAATAATCCATGACGTTGAATACCTTTACTTTCATTAATTTTTGTCAAAGATTCTTCTACCAAATTCTGATATAATTGAGCCTGTTCGGAAGACAAACCACAATAAACATTCATTTCCTGTTTTTCAGGTAAATCTTGAATAATATTCTTATCAGTTTTCAATCTTCTCAAAATAAAAGGTTGGACTAAAGATCTTAACATTTGCAAGGAATGTTGATCCCCATATTTCTCAATAGGAAGAGTAAAACGTCGTTGAAAAAATTGTTGTGTACCTAAATAACCTGGGTTTAAAAATTCTAAAATTGACCATAATTCTGACAAACGATTTTCGACAGGAGTACCCGTTAAAGCAATTCTAAATTCCGACTTTAACTCTTGTACAGCTTGAGTTTGTTTTGCTTGAGGATTTTTAATATTTTGAGCTTCATCAAGAATAATTCCTTGCCATTCTACCATATTAAAGGTATCTAAATCTCGATAAACTAAAGCATAACTGGTAATAATAATATCAATTTTTTTTGCTTGTTTTAAAAATACTTTTTCCTTAGTTCTTTGATCTCCATGATGTATAATAACTTTTAAAGATGGAGCAAATTTTTCAATTTCTCTTTCCCAGTTATTTAAAACTGAAGTTGGACAAACAATAAGACTTGGTTTTGTCAATAAATCTTCTTCTTTTAACCTGAGTAAAAAAGCAATTAATTGGACAGTTTTTCCTAATCCCATATCATCAGCTAAACAAGCACCTAAACTCCATTTTTCAAGGAAGTATAACCAACTAAAACCAGCTTCTTGATAAGGGCGTAAAGTGCCTTTAAATGCTTTAGGAGTAGCTAAAATTTTTATTTTCTGATTATCATTAATACTATTAATTAAATCCGATAAAGCCCCACTACTTTCAAAGGCAATTACAGGTAATTTAGCAATAGTTTCACCACTACCACTACTTAACCTTAAAGCATCTTCCACGGTTAAATTAATATTATTTTCTGCCTCATTTAAAATGTCTTCAGCAGCTTTAACATCAGCAGGTTGTAAAGCTAACCATTGTCCATTTATTTCTACTATAGGAGATTTTTGAGCTAATAAATTTTGAAATTCTTTTTTTGTTAAAGTTTGATCACCAACGGCAACTTTTAAATTATAATTTAACAAACTATTTAAGTTTAATCTTTCACCTTTTTTGAGGTTTACTTTTGCTTCAATTTTTACCCCTAAGCGTTTTTCATCAACGCCACTAGCCAAACCATTTGGTAAAATTATACCCAAACCATTGTCTTGTAACTGCCAAACTACACTACGAATAAATTGATAAACTTCAATGGCATTTAAAGTACAAAAATTAGGCATAGATTCCTGTAAACTTTGTGCAATTGGTGCATAAAATCGACTAGCTAATCCTAAACCTTTTAAAATAATTTCTTGAGGATTTTCAATGATACGATCTTCAATATTCAATTCACTGTAATAATTTTGCCAAATTTTTTCTGTAGGAATCAAAAAATCAGGATTATCTACTGCTTGTAAATAATAATTTATTTTCCAATTATCATAGTTATCTACTTGACTTTGTGATGCAGGAGGTTGTAATTTAAAACAAATACGATACTGTTTTTTAATCAGTTGATAATCCGCAGTAATTAAATTATCTTGAATAGATAATGTCCAACTATCAAAAGCCATTTTCAACCTTTTATTGTCTATAGAAGACAGATTAGAAATAGAATTTTTATTGCTATTTAAAGACTCTAACCAAGGTTGAACAATTAAATCATTATTAAGGATTAAACCATCGCCATTTAATAGTTTTCTGACTTGAGTATCTAAAATTGTTTTTAAAAAATCTAAGATTAATTCCTGTTGTTGAATAATAGGATCTTCTTCTGATTCTACATAGCAACGACAAAGAGAAGGCATTGATTGAATAAAATTTGCTAATCTATTTTGATCGATGTTACTATCTAGTAAAGGTTGCCAAAAACTGTTATTATTAGTATCTATACCGGGTAAAAATTTTTGCCGACAAATTAAGTCTAAACTCCAGCGATAAATATGACTCCAAAAACGAAGATCAGATCCGATATAATCAAGTTTACTTAATGGTAATTGTTGTAAAAAATCTAGTAATTGAGAAATAGTTAATTTAAAGCCTCCCACTTCCCAAGGATATAAAATCACTGAACTTAGTTTATTATTTATATTGACAAATTGCTCATATAATAAGGGAATAACTGTTTTTGATTTTGGTTTTTTTTGGGAAGGGAATAATACCATTTCCCATTGCCAAATTTGCTCTAAATTATCTTTATATTCTTGTAAATAATTATCATAACTGTGTTTTGTTAATAGAGAATATAAAAGACTTGGTTTATCAACTAAAAAAGGATATATATATAAATATTCCGCTTCTAAATCATATTTTTCTTTTTCTAATTGTTTCCATTCTTCACTCCAAATAAAAAAATATTTCTCTTCATTTTTTATTAAAAAGCTACCATGTAAAATTGACATATTGTATAAACTAAGATTAATGGCTAATAATTAGTATTTAAACAGTGAATATATAAATTAATTAAATAATTATTTATTTGAAATAGTTAGTTTTGTGATGAAAACATAGGACTATAAATTTATCATTATTTTAATATCAATGATTCAACTTTAAAAAATCTCTTATTAATTTAACTAAGGAGATTATTTATAATTCAATTTATGTTATTAAATAGTTTTATGACATCCAAATTAAAGATGAAATAATCTGTGCATCGTCAGATTTATGATAGAATCTAAGTTTACCATCTTTAGATCCTTTTCTTATTTATTTTCAAGATCTTATTTCTTTTTCTTTACTGGGTTTCACTATTCCCATGGATATTTATTCTTCAGAGAAAGTAAAAATAATTAGATAAAAGTAAAGAATAATAGAGTTGTAAAATAATAGACGCTAAGTCTAAAATGATTAAATTACTTAGCTTTTCCTTAAATTGTTGATGTTTTAAGGTGATTTAGGAATTGAAAAGAAAGGCTTGTTGTTGCATTTTTTTGAAAATATTTAAAAACCCATTAGCGCGAGAAGGAGTCAGACTAACTTGTAAACCTGTTTCTTCGATAAAATCAGGAGTCAAATTAATAATTTCTTGGGGAGTTAACCCGTTTAAACCTTCTATCAAAAAAGCCACTAACCCTTTTACCAACTGCGCATCAGAATCCCCTTGATAAAATAATTTTCCTTGTTCTAAATTAGAAGTAATATAAACTTGAGATACGCAACCTAAAACTTTATTCTCCTCAGTTTTGGCTACTGGTGTCATGGGAGTTAATTTTTTAGCATACCAGAGTAACTGTTCATATTTTTGTTTCGGATTATCGTGGCGCTTGAATTTTTCAACGATTTTGTTTAAATTTTCAGGTCGAGTAGCAGAATTAGATAACATAAAATTAATAATAATTGTGCGAACATTTTATGACGATTTCTAGTCTATGGTAACAATAACTAGATACCAAAAATTTATTTTCTATGATTTTTAAATTAATTACCCCATTAAAACATATTTGTTTTTTTTCCACAATTGTGATAACTTTCTTTATTAGTCAAATTTCTCTTAATTCCTTTGCTCAAACATCTTCTAATCAAGAAATAAAAGGGGTAACAGGAGGAAGTAAAAATAGTGGGGATTGCGGTTATATTGCTTCTCAACCAAATTATGTTATTAATTTATCACAACAAAATTACTCAATGAGTGTTACCGTTGAAACAACTCAAGGAAAACCAACTCTTTTAGTTTTAGGGCCAGGGGAAGGAGATCGCTATTGTATTCTAGGAGAATCCATAAAAGGAAAATACCCGCAAATGGGAGGAGTTTGGGCGCCAGGAAAATATTTAATCTATGTAGGAGATAGCCAAGGAAATCAAAACCCTTTTACTCTGAAAATTAGCAGTAAAAAATAATATACTTTTAAAAATAAGAAGTAAAATCTATTTTAGGATGGAAAACGTTAATTTCTTAACTCATTAGTCATTAGTCATTACTCCACTTCTGCAAGAAGTCTAATGCTTGGGGGGTATAAATAACTAAATTTCGTCCATATTTATCTTTATATTTAAGTAATGTCAAAGTCAGGTCATAATCAAATCTGATGGTTTTAGGTTACGCCCAATTATAACTAATTTCGTTGATCTTTTTTCTTCTGGTTGCCATAATCGATCATAAAATGTTTCAAAGTGATTTCCTACTCCTTGTAATACCATGCGCATAGGTTTATTAGTGACATTAACAAAACCTTTAATACGATAAATTTCTAAATTTTTAACCAGATTTTCTAAACGGGAAATTAAAACTTGAGGGTTAATAGTTTCTTCCATAGATAATTCTAAACAATTAATATCATCGTCATGATCGTGTTCTTCTTCGGTATCATGATGGGAAGGACGATTAATAATATCATCTTCTACGGCGGCATTAAAACCTAATAAAATCTCTGAATTAATTTCTCCTTGATGACAGGGTATAACTTTAATTCCTGTGTGCAATTCTTTTTCTAACCAGTTTTTAACTTGAGTTAACTCATCATCTTTGAGTAAGTCAGTTTTAGTTAATAATACTAAGTCAGCACAAGCGAGTTGGTCTTCAAATAATTCCTCAATGGGGGTTTCATGATCTAAACTAGGATCATTTAATCTTTGTTGGTTAATAGCTTCTAAATCACCGACTAAATTACCCTTAGCTAAACCATAGGCATCGACAACGGTAATAACTCCATCTACAGTGGCATGATTACGGATTTCTTGCCATTTAAAGGCTTGTATTAAAGGTTTTGGTAAAGCTAACCCAGAAGTTTCGATGACAATAGCATCAATTTGATCTTTTCTGGTTAACAATTTTTGCATAGTGGGATAAAATTCTTCTTGAACAGTGCAACAAAGACAACCGTTAGTTAATTCGATAATATTGCTATTCATTTCCCCATCATCATCACAAACTTGACAACTACGCAATAATTCCCCATCAATGCCAATTTCGCCAAATTCATTGACAATCACCGCAATTTTTCTACCTTGATTATTTTGTAAAAGATTGCGTAATAAAGTTGTTTTTCCTGCGCCAAGAAAGCCTGTAATGACTGTAACTGGTATTTTGTGCATAATATAAGATATTTATTGTTGTTTAAATTAATTCATTTTGAATTGCCCAGCGAGATAATTCTGTACGATTATGTAATCCTGTTTTATTTAACATATTAGATACATGACTTTCAATGGTGCGTTGACTTACTCCTAATTCTTGGCAAATTTCTTTATTCGACATTCCTTGAGCGACTAAATTAACGACTCTTTTTTCTGTGCTAGTTAATAATACGCTTTTTGGTACATGAATGCGAGAATAATTTTCTACTTTTTTGAGGCTACTAGAGATTAAACGCATACTTTGATTGAGAGTAGATTTTACTTGTGCTACTAACTCATCAGGTTCAAAAGGTTTTACCATATAAACATCAGCACCTTGACTTAAACCTTTAATACGATCTTTACTTTGCCCTTTTGCTGATAAAAATATAATAGGAAGCCACTCTAAATGAGGATTTTTTCTAATTTCTTGAACAAAAGCATAACCATCCATTTCTGGCATCATTACATCACAAATGATTAAATCTGGTGTTTGCCCTTCAAGAATTTTGATAGCTTCTCTACCCTGATTCGCCGTTAATACTTCATAACCATTAAATTCTAAATAATCTTTTACTAATAATATTAGATTGGGGTCATCGTCAATCAGTAATAATGTTTGTTTGGAATTGTCTTTCATGATGTTTAGCCAAGAATCAAAAAACGGTTAATCTTCATTCTATATGCTAATCCTTTTCGGAATTTTGCAAAAAATAAATATAACTCTGTTACTTCTGTTGGTGATAAATTAAATTATTCCTTGAACAATTAGAAATTAGAAATTAATTACTCCTATTTCCTATCTTCTAACTTAAGGGATGTTGATGAAATAAATATTCTTCGACAACGTGATTATTAATTATATGCTCTTGAATAATTTTTTCGATTACTTCTGGTGTAGCGTGACGATACCAAGTACCATCAGGATAAATTAACAAAATTGGCCCATCAATACAAACCCTTAAACAATCAGCTTTGGTGCGGAATACACAATGAGAATTTTCTGAAGTTGGTTTATCTAAGTTTAACTCTTTGAGTCTATTTTTAAGATATTCCCAAGACTCTAAACTATCTTTTTTAGAACAACATTTTGGTTTATTTTGATCACAACATAAAAAAATATGACGCTCAATACTAGATAATCCTAGTTGTTTTACTGATTCAGCTAAAGGGTTATTTTTACTCATAAATAATAGGTGGCTATAATATCATCAGGAAATTAAAATACGATTATCATACTAATATTTTGTACTTCATTTCTTTTATTTCCTACACTTTTACCTTTCATTGTTAACTATTCGTTGTCATGTTAAGATATGCTAAGTCAAATTTAATCTTGAAATATACTTAACTATTTATCATCAATAATATCATTTTTTAATTCTTAATTTTTAATTCTCTATTCTTTACTTATTGAATATATGACCACAAAAATCGAAAACAATAATCTTAAAATCTCATGGCAATTATTAAGTCTAATTTTAGCTCTTTCTTTTGGTGGAGTTGGATTTTTAGCCACTACGGTTTTATTACGTTTACCTAGTAATCCTAGTTGTAACCGAGTATCTTTGTTTTTTAGTTCTGCGACTAATCGTATTTATTGCGCACAATTACAAGCTCAAACTAATACCGTTGATGGTTTATTAAAAGCTATTGCTTTATTACAAGTATTATCTCCTACTCATCCTCTACGCAATGAAATTAATCGTCATGTAACTGAATGGTCTAATGATATTATTTTATTGGCAGATAAAGAATTTAATAAAGGAAAATTAGATGAAGCCATCGCCATCCTCAGAAAAATTCCTGAAGAAATAGAAAATTATAATATTATTGAAGCAAAAATCAAGACATGGAGAGAAATATGGGAAGAAGCTAAAGGTATTCAAGAAGAAGTGGAATCAGAATTAAAAAATTCTCAGTGGAATAAGGCTTTTTTAGTGGCGGTAAATTTATTAAATGTTAGTAATGAATATTGGCAAACTACAAAATATCAAGAAACCGTTAAAACCATTAATTTAGCCAGAGAAGAAAGTAAAAAACTCGATGGTGCTTATGTTACTCTAAGATCTGGCGGTGTGGATAATTTATTAAAAACCATTGAAATTGCATCGATAATTCCTCCTTCTAGTTATTCTTATAATGAAGCGAGTAAATTAATTAAAGAAGCGGAAGATAAAATCAGCGACATAGTACAAGAATTAGTTGACAATGAAAATTGGGATAATTTATCAGAGTTAGCGGCGAAAATTCCTGATAAAAGTAATCTTAAAAATCAAGCCAATGATTGGACAACTATGGCAAGTGCTGGAAGAAATGCTAATTTAGGTACAGTATCAGGTATGGAATTGGCCATCGCCGAAGCTGAACAAATCCCGAGTGAGAGTAAATTATATAATAAAAGTCGAGAATTATCCAAAGGATGGATTGCACAAAAAGAAGATTTAACTCACTTAGCCAACGCTAGACAGTTAGCAAGATCTGGACAAATAGGGGACTTAAACGCAGCCATTACCAAAGCAGAATTAATTAATAGTGATAATCCTCTTTATGGAGAAGCTCGTCAAGAAATACGTCAATGGCAGAAAGACATACAAATTCAAGAAGATAAACCAATACTAGCAAAAGCTCAAGAATTAGCTCAAGGGAATACCGTTGAATCTTGGCAACAAGCTATTAATCAAGCGAGTCAAATTCAATCAAATCGTGCATTATACGCCGAAGCTAGTGATTTAAAGAGAGAATGGCAAAGTAATATTGAACGGATACAAGATCGACCTGTTTTAGATAAAGCTATTTCATTAGGGAATAATAATACTTATCAAGAAGCTATAAATGTAGCTAGTCGTATTGGCAGAGGTACAGCATTATATTCAGAAGCGCAAACTCAAATAAGACAATGGCGTAAAGAAATGAATGCTCAAGAAAACTTACAAAGAGCATATCAAGTAGCACAAACCAATGATCCTCAATCTTTAATTCAAGCGATTAATATTGCTAACCGTATTCCTTCTTCTTCTTTTGTGGATAATCAAAGTCGTCAAGCAGTAGATCGTTGGTCGGAACAATTATTAATGATCGCAAAAAGAGCTGCTTCTGATTATTCTCCTTCATCTATGGAACAAGCGATCAATATTGCTAATATGATCCCAGTGGGTACTTCAGCGTATAATCAAGCAAGACAGGAAATTAGAAACTGGCGTAATGAAATGAATCCGTCTTTAAATCCGAGTATTCCTGTTCAGGAAACTAACTTTTATAATTAATTAATAATTAGAAACGATTATGGATATTGTCATCAAAAAACCTATTTTAGTGGCTGGTATTTCTCTTTCTTTTTTACTTTGGATAGGACAAAATGTCAAAAATTCTCTCGGAGAAATGGGAGATTTTACGATGTTAATGGTAACTTTAATGGGTTTTTTATGGCTAATATTACAAAGAAATAAAACAAAAAAAATTGTTACGAATCCTTTATCTTTTACCGTTGATTCCGTTGATTTTCAAAAAAAAATTAGTGCAGTAAAAACTTTAATTAATACTTTATTAACAGAATCAAAAGAGTCAAATAATCAAGATTTATATAATAATGATTGTGAGGTTTTTAATGAAAAGATAATTAAAATTGATGCAGAAACTAAAAGAAACTATTTAGAAGCAATTATTATTAGTGATAATAAAGTTAGTCCTATTACTTTAAATAAAATTTTAGAAACGCAATTTACTACTCTAAAAATTAAGATTAATACTGACATTCTTAAAACTGTAGAAAATCCTTCTATAAATTTATTTGAATCTGACTTAATTTTATTTATTATTCATGGTGATTTAAAAGAATCAGAAAAACGAACTATTCAAAATCTTGTTAATAATAACCAAAAATTATTAATTTTATTTGATGATATAGATTATAACTTGGAAGAAGAAAAAACTCTTATTTTTGAGAATCTTAAAACCAGACTAAAAGAAATTATTGAAGATAAATATATTATTAAAATATCGACAAAAAATCAAATAACTAAAGTAAAAAAATATGAAGATAAAACTAATTATCAAGAATGGGAAGAAATAACTCACGGAGAATATAAATTATTAACGGATATTTTACAAAATATTATTGATAAAGATCAAGAAAAATTAATCTTATTAACTGCTTATAGAAAACTAATTAATTTACAAGAAAATATTAAAGACAAACTAAATTTAATCAGAAAAGAAAAGGCTTTACCTTTAATAGAGAAATATCAAATTATCGCAGCAACGGCTACTTTTGCCAATCCTGTATCAAGTTTAGATTTATTAGCAACGGCGGCAATAAATACTCAAATGATTGTGGATTTAAGTAGTATTTATCAACAGTCATTATCTTTAAATCAAGCGCAGGAAATTTCTCTTGCTTTAGGAAAATTAATGGTTAAATTAGGTATAGTTGAAATCTCTAGTCAAGCTATAACTACTATCTTAAAAACTAATTTTATTACTTATGTAGCTGGTGGCATTATTCAAGGCATTAGTGCGGCTTATTTAACTCGTATTTGTGGTTTAAGTTTAATAGAATATTATGAAATCGCAGATTTTAGTCATCAAGAATCGATAAATTTAACTAAAATTAAAGAGAAATTACAGTTAATTTTCCAAAGAAATAAAGATAATAATTTATTAACTAATTTTGTGAAAAAAACCGTTTTACAATTTCCCGCAGTTTAATAAGCATAAGGATTTTTAGGAGTCGGAATAGTTTTAACTTCTTTTGCTTGTAAGACTAATTGACGTTTATCTTTTTGTTTCCTATTCTGACTAGAATCGACAGGGGGTAAAGTTTCGGTTTTCATGATTCCTTGTACTTCTAACCAACTATCAACAGGGAAATTACTTCTTGATTTGGGCAATTCTACCAAAATACCCACTGGATAAGCGTCAACGGCACAACAAGTAAGCACAAAACGAGATAAATAAATATAATTTTCTGGTAAATGGTCTAAATGTACCACAAAACCTGTAATATTAGCTGGTTGTCCTGTATAGGTATCAGGTTCGGGATAAGCATTTAAGGTTCTTACCCATTCTATCAGCGATCGCACAGCGCCACTTTGTGATCGCTTTTCGGGGGAAGTTTGAGTTAAGAAAGATTGAGTTTCTAAGGTAGTGGGAGGTAGTGTGTCTGTTACTCCTCGTTGCATGGCGGTTTGACTACTTAACACCATTGGTTTAATTATTAACCCTAAGATTGCCACAAAAATTAAGATACTACTTGCCCATCCTTTTGGTAATAAATTTGAGTGTTGATTATTATTAGTATAGTTATGAAAATTATGGTTTTTTTGATAGTAATTAAAAAGTTGAATAATTTTGGCAATAGTTAATAATAAAAAAATAATACTGGTTATTAATACTAAAGAAAAATAATTAGGATGTATTAATAAATTTAACTCTCCAGTTATCCAATATTTAAACAGTAATAATGACCATAAAAAAATTGCTATTATATCTAATAAGTTTAACCAAAAATCTTGTTTTATTGAATTATTCATTTGCTTGAAATACCTTGATATATCTAATAAAAATAACTATAAGATAAGGTAAAAATAAAGGTTAATTGAGCTGCGATCGCCGTTAAATAAAGAATCATTCTGGGCTTAAAAATTGACAACATTAAACCAATAGACTTAATATCAATCATAGGACCAAATACTAAAAAAGCGACTAAAGAAGCGGTAGTAAAAGTAGAAGCAAAGGATAAAATAAAGAAAGAATCCACAGTAGAACAAATAGAAACAACTGCGGCTAAAATCATCATTGCTACAATAGAAGTAATTGTACCTTGCCCTAAATTGAGGATAATTTCTCTAGGTACAAAAACTTGAATTGATGCGGCGATGGCACTACCTAAAATTAAAATTCCTCCTAATTCTCTTAACTCGTATTGGACATTATTGATAAACAAATCCCATTTTTGCCATAAAGACAAACTATTATTATCCGTATCGTCAAGTAAACTTTGAGTCATTTTAATGGGTTTACCTTTTTCGCCAAGAATAAAACTACCAGATTGTAATAAACTATATTCTTTGATATTAATATTTTTTTCCTCCTTTTGACCTTCTATTAAAGCTGTCAAACGTTTTGCTAGTCTAGGTTTTAATAGAGGACGAGGATCAGATTGTAAACTAAAAATACAACCAATAGTAATAGCAATTGTCAAAGAAAAAATCACCCTTAACCAAACAATTTCTGGCTGTCCTCGAAAAGCAACATAAGTTGACCATAATACAATCGGATTAATTGTTGGTGCGGCGAAAAGGAAAGATACCGCAACGGAAGTTGGTAAACCTTTAAGCAAAAAACGACGAGCTACAGGTACGTTACCACATTCACAAACAGGAAAGAAAAAACCAAAAATACTGCCAATAATTGCGCCAAGAAAAGGATTTTTAGGAAGTTTAGTAATTAATTTATTCTCATCCAAAAAGAAAATAAGACTACTAGATAGCAATACCCCTATTAACAGAAAAGGCATTGCTTCTACTAATAGACTGGTAAAAAGAGTAAAAGCGCTAGATATTTGATTCATAAAATACTATTAATCATAAGCAATTAATGGAGATTTTTAATGATTAACTGTGATAATGGCAAAAACTATTATTGTCAACTTTCTATTGCTAATTGTCAATGGTTAACTAAAAGAATATCTACATCATCACCGATTTCGATTAAATTTGTACCCACGGGAATAATAGCTAAGGCGTTAATATTTTGTAAATTAACTAAATTTCCTGAATTATGAGAACCTTGTGCTAGGGTAAACTGATAATATCCCTCCACAACTTTAACATTACCCCAAACATAGTTTTCTCGATTACCTTGAGATCTTAAGTGATTACGAGTGATACCTTTAACAATAGAAGGATAGCGATAATTTTTTCTTCCTGACAATTTTTCCATCGCAGTTTGTAAAAAACGCCAACAAGTCACCATTGTCGAGACAGGATTTCCCGGAATACCAAAATATAATTTATCTTGGTCAAAAGTTGCTACGGTTAAAGGTTTACCCGGTTTCATTTTTACTCCTTTAACGTGAAATTTACCTCCTAATTTTCGTAAAACCTCATCAACATAATCATAATCACCCACAGAAACTCCACCAGTAGAAATTACCCAATCAGCTTTATTTAAGGCATTAGTAATGGCATTTTCTAAAGCTACAGGATTATCAGGAATGATACCTAAAGATAAAGGAATACCGCCATTTTGTTGAATAAAACTAGCTAATAAATATTGATTTGAGTCTATGATTTTACCTTTTACCATAGATTCATCTGGAGTTATCAATTCATCCCCCGTAGAAAGAATCGCAATAATTGGCGATCGCACAACAGGAACTTGTAAACATTGAGCAGTAGCTAAAATAGCCATTTCGGGGGGATTAAGTTTACTACCAGAGGATAATAAAAAATCACCAGACCGATAAAAAGAGCCTTTATAGCGGACAAAATCATTTTTGAGAGGGGGGGTGAAAATATCAACTTGACAACCTTCTGATTGAGTATTTTCTTGAATAACGATGGTATCTGCACCTAGTGGTAAAATTGCCCCAGTAAAAATTCGAGCAGTTTCTCCAGATAAAATAGTTTTTTGTGGACAATATCCAGCAGGAATTTCCTCTACTATATTTAACGAAACTGGGGAATCCTCACTAGCCATAAAGACATCCTGAAATTTAACAGCATAGCCATCCATAGCGGAATTATCGTCATAAGGAAAATCAAAATTAGAAGAAATATTGTCGGCTAAAATCCGATTATTAGCTTCATGTAAAGGTATAAATTCCTTATCAGTGAGAGGCTTAACTAAATCAAGGATAATTTTTTCAACTTCGGTAACACTCAACATAATTGATAATGAGTAAGGAGTAAGGAGTAAGGAGTAAGGAGTAAGGAGTAAGGAGTAAGGAGTAAGGAGTAAGGAGTAAAATTAATGATTTATTTTATTTTTCTCACTCGCTATGGTAACAAGGGGTTAAAATCCATTACCTCTACACAATTAATTTTCCATAGGTACTTAATCATAAATCAAACTGTTAACAAAAATGGAGAAAGAAGTCCCACGCTCTATTTTTCGTTAAAAAACCGCCCATGAAATGAGCGTGGGATGAATTTTGACAGTAAAATAAC
>JAACUG010000135.1 GCA_009993045.1 Cyanobacteria bacterium CG_2015-22_32_23 | reverse complement strand
AATTTAAGAATAAGGGAAATTTGATTAATGCAACTTAAATGCGTCTTAGCTTAATCTTTCCTGATTCTAAATAAATAACATAATCTGCTCTTTGTACTACCGTTGGGCGATGACTGATTAAAATAGTCGTTTTACCTTGACGATGACTCAATAATTTATCCAATAATTGGGCTTCACTAATAGGATCTAAACTAGCTGTAGATTCATCTAAAATCAAAATAGGTGGGTTATTAACAATCGCCCTCGCCACTGCAATGCGTTGTCTTTCTCCCCCTGATATATTTGCCCCAAATTCCCCTAAAACCGCATCGTATTTTTGTGGTAAATCATTGATAAATTCGTGGGCTTCCGCTATTTTACAAGCCTTAACTATTTCTTCAAAAGTAACAGTAGGTGAGCCTAAATAAAAATTATCTCTTATGGAGCGACTCCAAAAATGGGCTTCTTGGGGTATTAAAATCACTTGATTTCTAATGGATTCTAAAGACAAGTTTTCGAGGTTATAATCCCCAAAACAAATATTCCCTGATTGTACTTTATACAAGCCCGTTAATAGTTTAGATATGCTACTTTTCCCACAACCAGATTTACCAATTAAGGCAGTAACTTTTCCTCCCGGTATGGTGACAGAAAAATCATTAAATAGCCTAACTCTGCCTTTATGTTCAAAGTTAATTTTATCTAAATAAATGTTATCTTGATCTTGAATAGTAACAATGGGTTTATTATCTTCTATTTCTTCTTCTGAGGGGTAATCAATCACTTCGTTTAATCTTTGGGTTGCAGTTTTTACTCGTAAAAATTGATCAAAAAAGCCAATTAAGGAGGAGAAAAAAGCCCCAAAATTACTATTCATACTATTAAAGGCTAAAAGTTGCCCAATACTTAATTCTCTGTTAATAACTAAAGTGCTTCCATACCAAAGAATAATTATCCCCCCGATGCCTGAAATAAAGCTAGATGAGGTACTATTAATAATTCCTATTTGATTTACTCTTAATATTAATTTGGCTACTTTGCCAAAACGACTTTGTAATTCTTGCCAAAATTGATCATAAGCGGTGGTAGTTTTTAAGGTTAATGCGCCTTTGAATATTTCTACTAATACCCCTTGATTTTGACTAAAGGATACTAATGCACCTCTGATTTTTTGTTGTAAGGTAGGGATAAAAACAACGGTGACAATGAGGGTTAAAATGGTTAAACCTAATGCGACTAAGCTCAGTTTCCAGCTATAAAATAGCATCAATCCGAAGGAGATTAAGGCGATAAAAAGTTGACTAGGTAAACTGTTGACGACTTGGGCGATGAGTTGGTTAATTTCTTGAATATCTTGTAATCTACTAACTACTTCGCCACTGCTTCTTGATTCGTAATATTCTAGGGGCTTTTAACAGTTAACAAAAAAGTTACTTAAATCTTCTTAAACTTACTCATTTATTAAGCTAAACTCTAGTAATGAGTAAATTATCTATTTCTGAAGCCGCAAAACTAA
>JAACUG010000106.1 GCA_009993045.1 Cyanobacteria bacterium CG_2015-22_32_23 | reverse complement strand
AGATAATTTACTCATTACTAGAGTATAGCTTAATAAATGAGTAAGTTTAAGAAGATTTAAGTAACTTTTTGTTAACTGTTAAAAGCCCTAATCGTTGATCCCAGTCTTGAAGTTTATTGATAATGTCTTGAGTGGTGACATCGTAATTAATGCCATTGGTTTGATATTTTTTGATAAGATCTAAATCAATCATGTTTTTGAAGAAAAAATTGTACTAAAATTATTTAAGGATACTATTACAATTTCATAAATTATTTTTTTGTCCATATCAGCAAACATTTTATTACATTAAAAAGTAGAAAATTCTATTATTTTAAATAAACTAACACATAAAATATTTTGTAGGTTAAGTATTACTCACAAATATTAACTATAATTTTTAGTAAAGATTGCTTACATTTTAAAGCAGTTTCTAATTGTAAGCTAAGAAAATTTTGTATTTTATTTCTTTTTTCTAAAAGTAAATTATCAAAAGCGCTCGCAGTTTCTGAACTAACAGAAATAATGATATTTTTAGTCATAATTAACAGTTTCGAGCTCTTTTAATCGCCTTTGATCATAACATTTTTTGAATAAAGGATAATGGCACTGCTCGATCACATCTAATCTAGGTTAGAATATAAACAAGATAATGTCTATCTGTAAATATTATGAAAGGATGATTAAAATAAAGAATATTGAAGATTTTGTATGGAGTTAAAATAATTATCATATTCTTTTTCTTTGCCTAAATAAAGTGCGATGGAACTCAAACTAATTCTATTTAATAAGCTAATGGTAATTAATCTTTTATTATCACTAAATATCAGAGAATTAAGAAAACTTTTAGCTATAGAAGAATTTAATAATTGAAGAATAAAATCACTTTTTTTTTCATCATCAAATGACAACATATAACAAGTATCATCAAGGATAATCGGTTTTTCTTGATAACATCCAATTTTAGAAAAATTTAGATTCTTATATAAACTAGAAATAACTATTTTAAAAGGCTTAAAACTGTATTCTCCCACGCCAAAAATAGCAAACTGTGGTGCAGATTTATAAATTGAACTTTTACGGTTATTTAATAAATAACTATATTTTTGTAGATAATGCCATGTTTTTGGTGCATAATAACTTATTGAAAATGTATCTTCATTAATATTTTTTTGAGTAACTAACATATATCTATTCGGTGATAAAATATTCTTTTTAGCAATATCCGAACTTTTATACAGAGGATAAATATATATCTCTTCTATGTCTATTAATTCATTAAAACCATTTTTAAATCCCCCCTTAGTTAAAGTTAATTCCATAACTTTACTACAATCATGCTTGATACCTGAACGCCATTGAAATTCACAACCATTATCTATATTTTTTAGACTCTCATATACTTCTATATTGGAAACTAAACTATTATTTTTAACACCAATAATTTGTTGAGGTATTGTATCTAAAAATGAAGAATAAATAGGACATTCTTTGACTGTAAAATTTAGTTTATTACCTTGAGCAAAAAAAAGACAAGCCGAGACATTCACTTTAAAATATTTCCAAGTATCTATTTCATAAATTGAAATATTAGAAATTGCTAATTTGTATTTATTAATATATAAAAAAAGTTTTCTAGCCACAGATGTTTTAATTAAAAATGCCATTGCTGAATCGTTACCAGAAATAAATTGAAGCATTTTTATTAACATCCATTCTGATATATCAAAATTACTTCTACCTGTTAGTGCATCTAATCCGTTATAAGATTGAAAATTATTTTTTAAAGGTAAATTATTACTTATTAACTTACCTAATTGTGAGTTCGTTACCCAAGGGGGATTACCAATAAAAAGAATTGGGTTTTTAAGATTATGTTTAATAAAATCCCAGTCTAATAAAAAAAAATCTTGTTGTTTAACTTCTAAATTTTGATGATTTATCTCTTGAGAAAATGTTTGTTTTAAATATTGAATATAATCAGAATTAATTTCCCAAGCAATAATTTTTTGATAGCTTAATTTTGCTTCTATACAAGCCCTAATAAAATTACCTTTACCGCAACTTGGTTCTATAATAATTTGATGATTAAGACATTTTTTCTGAATTATCTGAATTAAATTAACTATTTCTTTGGCTAGAATTAATGGTGTTTGAAAATCTCCAAATTCCACAGTTTTTTTTGTCATGGGCTTATTTAATGCGAATAATTCCAGATATTTGATTAGCTTTTTCTATTACTCTACTATATTGTAATCTCCATTGCAAAGCATTAGAAATAGTTAAATAACCTATATTAATGGGATTTATTAATAATTCATCAGCAATTAAATTAGCTTCTATTTCATCTACTGGTAACATTCTTTCTTCAAAAAATGCCAGTAAATCATCTTTATTTCCATCATTATCAATTATCTTTTTTATCCCTGATGTAGTTTGATAATCGGCTGTTCTTGATTTTTCTACATATATAGAGTGTAGAATATTTAATGTTCCTGTTTTATTATCATGATTATCTTGTTTTTCGTAAACAAAAATTAAAAGAGAATAGCCTAAACCAAATATTTTTTGTCTTGCCGATTTAAAAGGGCAAGAAGATTGTGGTTGTTTAATACTTGTTACTTTCATATCAACCATTAATTCAGGAAAATCAATACCTTTAGCAGAATTACCTTTTTCAAAAATATATTTTTCGTCTAAATAATTTTGAAATTTATGTTCAAGATATGTACCAATAGCCTTGCCATCGGTAATAGCAAAAAGTGAAACTTCTTCGATATTTGATTGCATATCAGAAAAAATTTTTGCTTCTTCACAAAGTATTTGATGAGTCAAGATTGTTTGCAAAATTAAATCTCCTATTTGAGCTAATCATACCATTTTAGCAAGATGTCACCTCGATCCCTAATAAAGTAGGGTGGGCAATGTCCAGAAACATCTCAGATTAAGTTCATTGTCAATGTAAGGTAAAATATAGCTTACATCGCATTTATCATCACTATATTAATGTCCACCTTAACCACTAAAAATATTAATTTTCCTTTAACCGCCGTCATCGGGCAACAAGCCATTAAAACAGCTCTTCTTCTCGCCGCCGTTGATCCTCGATTGGGGGGAGTAGCGATCGCAGGAAAAAGAGGTACAGCAAAATCCGTCATGGCTAGGGGAATCCATGCTTTATTACCGCCTATTGAAGTAATCAAAGATAGTCGCTTTAACTGTGAACCTGAAAACTCGGAAGATTGGGATAGTGATACATGGCAACAATACGCCGATACTGATCCTGCTCAAATTCCTACGGAAGTAATCAAAGCTCCTTTTATACAGATACCTTTAGGGGTAACGGAAGACAGGCTTTTAGGTTCGGTGGACGTGGAGCAATCCGTGCAACGAGGTGAACCCGTATTTCAGCCAGGTTTATTGGCACAAGCAAATCGTGGGGTTTTATATATAGATGAAATAAACTTGTTAGATGACCAAATCGCCAACCAACTTTTAACCGTCTTAACCGATGGTAAAAATCAGATTGAACGGGAAGGCATCAGTTTTGCGCATCCATGCAAACCTTTACTTATTGCTACCTACAACCCCGAAGAAGGCACATTGCGTGAGCATTTACTTGATCGCATTGCGATCGCCCTTAGTGCTGATGGAGTTCTTGCCCTTGATGAAAGAGTCCAAGCAGTGGATCAAGTCATCGATTATGCTTCATCTCCCGTGAAATTCCTTGAGCAGTATGACGAAGATATGGACGCACTCAAAACCGAGATTATCTTGGCTAGAGAATGGCTCAAAGAAGTTAAAATCACCACAGATCAGATTAAATACTTGGTAGAAGAAGCCCTGAGAGGTGGTGTCGAAGGCCATCGAGCGGAGATTTTTGCCGTCAGAGTCGCTATGGCGGCGGCGGCATTGGAAGGACGAAATAACGTCAGTGCCGATGATTTACGCAAAGCCGTTGAGTTGGTGATCGTACCTCGATCAACCATCATGCAAACGCCTCCCGATGACCAAATGCAACCTCCTCCTCCTCCCCCACCACCACAACCCCAAGATCAAGGGGAGGAAGAAGGGGAAGAAGAAAACGAGGAGGAAAAAGAAGAAGATAACAAAGAGGATGACAACCAAGAACAGAATGAAACTCCCCAAATTCCAGAGGAGTTCGTTTTTGATATTGAAGGGGTGATTTTAGATCCTAGTGTGCTATATTTTGCCCAACAAGCCCAAAGACAGGGTAAATCTGGCGCGCGTAATATGATTTTCAGTGACGATCGAGGACGCTATATTAAGCCCATGTTACCGAAAGGGAAGGTAAGACGCATCGCCGTTGATGCTACTTTGAGGGCGGCGGCACCCTACCAAAAAAGTCGCCGTGAACGCAATCCTAATCGCCGTGTCATCGTCGAACAGGGAGATTTGAGGTCAAAACGCCTCGCAAGAAAAGCTGGGGCTTTAATCGTCTTTGTGGTGGATGCTTCAGGATCGATGGCTCTTAATCGGATGCAGTCGGCAAAGGGTGCGGTAATGCGGTTATTAACCGAAGCCTACGAAAATCGAGATCAGGTGGCGTTAATTCCCTTCCGAGGTGAACAAGCAGACGTATTATTACCTCCTACCCGTTCTATTACTTTAGCTCGTACCCGTTTAGAAACCTTGCCTTGTGGAGGTGGTTCGCCTTTATCCCATGCCTTAACTCAGGCGGTTCATGTGGGGGTAAATGCCCAGATGTCGGGGGATATTGGACAAGTGGTTATTGTAGCGATCACTGACGGACGGGGTAATATTCCCTTAGCTCGATCGTTGGGGGAAACCCTTGAGGAAGGGGAAAAACCCGATATTAAGGCAGAATTGTTGGATATTGCCACGAAAATCCGTGCTATGGGCATGAAATTACTGGTTATCGACACGGAGAAGAAGTTTGTTTCTACTGGCTTCGGTAAGGAGTTGGCAAAACAAGCAGGAGGTACTTACTATCAGTTACCCAAGGCTACAGATCAGGCGATCGCTAATATGGCAAAAGGTGCAATTAGTGAAATGAGATAGTTTTATTTGTCTTAGATCAAATTTGTAACCACATTTCGATAATTAATATAACAAGGGTTTTTACCCTTGTTATATCAAGTTCGGATGATCACTTATAAATAGGAATTTTGATTTTTCTTACTTTGTGCGAGAATTTTATTCTAACTGTTTAAGGGGACTTGATATTAGAAGAGCCAAAAGTTTTTTTGAAAAAGTCTATTAAACTCTATAAAGATAAGCCTTTGTGTTATGATAATGGGAATATTATTAATATGCTATCAATAATGGAGAAAATAACTAATTATCAAGACTATACAAGCGAAAACCTTGAGGTTGAATATCCAAATGGTCAAAAGAAACAGATAAAATCATATCTTCTACGTATTTACCTAACAACCTTCAATGAATGTGATGCTTATATGGATATTCCTAAAACACAAGAATTTCCTACTTTTGTTAAAGTCTATTTCAAAAAAGTAGATACATGGTGGATAGTTATACAATCACCTCAAGATGCTCCTATAAGAGGGATGTTTCGAGGAGAATATTCTGAAAATAATCCTCCAGCATGGGTATTTTATTTAAGAAAAATAAGATAAACTAGCCTAACTTAATTTTAAGTATGGCTATTCAACGTAATGTATTCAAATTTTGTAGTTAAGTAAATTTATAAGTTATTTAGTAATCATAAACACTTGGAGACTTTTTATGTTTTTTTTAAAAGTATTTATTTTTTTGGGAATAATTTATTTTTCATCTAATTTAACCAATAATGATATAGGATCTCTTTGGGATTGTATAGTTCTTTCTTTTGCTTGTTCAAGTTTTTCTATATTTTTAGGCAGAGAAATCTTACCATTTTTATTAATATCGGGATTTATTACGGGCGTTTTGTCGTTGATGTTCTTTCACTGGGATTTTGCTGAATCCGTGGGAGTAGCAATTGGGGGTTTAATTTGTATAAGTTTTGGTGTTTTATCAGCAGGAGGAAAAACAAAGAAAAAATCTGTCCGACGAACAATTTTATGGTAGTCATATAGTGTCAGTATATTATTTGTAGCCTAAGTAGAGGAACGAAACTCAACATTTTTAATTATCTTAATTTTGGGATTTTTGGAGTGTTGTTAATATGGTTAAGAAAGTGCGATCGCTGTATTTAAAGTAAAATAAAGTTGGGGAGTTGGTGTTAATATGGTTAAAAGGGATTAATCAGTAATATGAGGGAAATAATTTTCTATCGTACATCTTTGGGGAATTGTCCTGTGGAAGATTTTTTAGACTCTCTTTCTGCAAAACAAGCTCAAAAAGTTATTTGGGTGTTGAAATTGGTTACGGAATTAGAGTCGATCCCCATTAAGTATTTTAAAAAGTTAGTAAATACTGATGATATTTGGGAAATTAGAATACAATTAGATAATAATATTTTTCGTTTATTAGGATTTTTTCAAGACAATAATTTAATTATTCTTACTAATGGTTTTATCAAGAAAACTCAAAAAACACCATCTCAAGAAATTAAACTAGCGGAAAAGAGAAAAAAAGATTATCTAAAAAGGAGTAAAATTAATGAATGATTTAGATAAATATATTAATAAAAGAATGAGAATAGATCCAGAATTTACAGAAGGATTTGATTCTGGATATACAAAATTTAAACTAGGTTATTTGTTAGCAAAAACTAGAGAAGAATCTGGAATTTCACAGGAGGAATTAGCACAAAAATTAAATTTAAGTGAGTTAATAATTAATCAAATAGAAAATGATTTACAAGATATTAGTATGTCTATTTTAGAAAAATATGCCCAAATTTTAGGGAAAAAATTACTTATTCAACTAAAATAAAGTATAGGTTGAGGTTCGATCGTGCTTATAAAGTAATGTGGATGTGGTTTAGGAGTTCGATCGAGCTTATAGAGTAATGTTGATATGGTTAAAGGTTCGATCGTTGTTATCTCATTATTATTCGTAATAAGACGATAAAAAATCTTCCCTAGAAATACTAGCCTGAGTACAAATACTTCTGAGTGTCGATGCTTTAATTTTCTTGTGATTGGGTAGGGTTAATGGTGTTGTTGTACCATTTTCATTTTCCCTAATCATGGCAATATGTTCTCTTTCTCTGACAATTTTAAAATCTAATTTTTCCAATATTTTAATAACTTTACTTTTTGGTGCGTCAATGGGAAACTTTGCCATCTAAAAACTTGCCTCCACAATTGAAGCATCTAAAATAGGTGATTCTGTCTCTAAAACAGAGATGCCAAAAGTTTCGATATGAAAATTAAGAGCCGATTTAGCGTCATTTAGAGCTTCTTCACTGGTTTCTCCCTCTCCCACTACAACCCCTTGAATACCTAAAGGATAAGCAATATATCCATCATCATGCTTTTCAACTATAAATTTAATATTTTTCATAGTACATTATTAATTATTAATAATATTTAACCAATTGGCTCTAACTAATTCCCTATTATATTCTGTTTCATTGGAAAGAGAAAAAATGATATTGATGTGGTTGGAGGTTCGATCGTCTTTTGGGGGAAGTTCGATCGAATAAGGTATAATTGAATAGATTTAATATATATTTAGAAGCATAATTGTCAATTATGATTAGCAAAACGATCAATTTATCAGAAGAAAAAATCAAAGAATTATTAAAAGAAGTTTTGATCGAACTGATGGAAACAAAAAAAGATGATTTTCATGAGCTTTTTTTAGAGGTTATAGAAGAAATTGGTTTAAAAAATGCTATTCAAGAAGGAAGAAAAAATGATTTTGTTGCTGAAGAAGATATATTTTTATTGTTAGAAAATAATTAGAGATGAAAGTCAAATTTGAATCAGCTTTTGCTAAAGATTTACAAAAAATCAAAGATAGAAAACTGTCTGAACAAATAAAATTTGTGATATTAGAATGTAAAAAAGCAGAATTATTCAATCAAGTTAAAAATGTAAAAAAACTAACAGGATATAATAATTTCTACCGTATCAAAATCAGAGATTATAGAATAGGTTTAGAGATACAAGAAGATACAATTATTTTCACCAGATTTCTTCATCGCAAAGATATTTATAAATACTTTCCCTAACTACTTAATTGTTCTAATTTAGATGAGTGCGATCGTGCTTAGGTCGTAATATTTATGTGGTTTAGGGTTCGATCGAGCTGATGAAGTAATGTTGATATGGTTAAGGGTTTAATCGTTGAAGGAGGATGTAGGGTTCGATCGCTAAAATAAGTTAATATAGAGACAAAATCAACATTATTTTAATGAAGATAAATCATAATGATTGTTAAAGCAATATTAGAATGGGATGAAGAAGCACAATCTTATTCAGCTACTTGTCCTGAATTAAACTATATTTCTTCCTGTGGAGATACCAAAGAAGAAGTTATCGAAAACCTAAAAGATGCAATTCAATTACTTTTAGAACCAATACCCGAAATTTCATCTAATACTGATATTCATAATCGCATCGAAATTTTAGTTTAAAAAACTATCAAAAATGTCTTCTAAATCTCCTCGTTTAACATCCAAAGAAATCATTAAGCAACTAAAAAAGAACGGTTTTATTGAAATTTCGCAAACGGGTTCTCATCTAAAATTATTCAATTATATTACGCAAAGAACAGCTATTGTACCTATTCATCAAGGAAAAATAATTCCTATTGGCACATTAAAAGCCATTGAAAAACAGTCAGGTATTAAATTTTATTGAGATAGTTAAGAGAGTGCGATCGCTGATTTGAGGTAAGATTAATTTGGGGTTTTAAAACCCCTTTTCATTTATGATCTAAATTTATGGATATAACAAAAAAATTTGGAGAAAAAATAAGACAAATTAGAAAACAACAAAAAATGTCTCAAAATGAATTAGCTGAAAAATCTGGTTTACACCGCACTTATATTGGAGCAGTAGAAAGAGGTGAGCGAAATATTACCTTAATTAATGCGGAAAAAATAGCTCAAGCATTATCTGTTAAACTTTTTGAATTATTGAAAGATGACTAACATTAATAAAAACCTAGAAAGTATTTTACAAGAATATCAAAAATCCTTTGAAGAAAAAGTTTTTAACGATGGTAATTCTGAACATGATTTATTAATGGATGTGTTTAATTTAACTCCTGAATTAAAAGCTGAAAATATGCTATATTGGAGTAGAGAATTAGGTACTTGTTGGCAAAAATTAGTGGTAGAAATATGTAAAATACATTGTCACAATTTTCAACCTGCTTTAAAAATAGGGAATGATGAACCTTGTGATTTAATAGTTAACTCTTATGCTATTGATACGAAATATAGAATAGGCTCTGGAGATTCAAAAACATTAAAGGGATTTAAACAAGACGGAAATAAATTAAAAGATTTAGGATATATTCCAGTAATTTTAATTTTAAGAAACGACAATTTACCCGCCGCAATAACTGCTTGTCAAACAGGAAATTGGAATGTTTATACGGGAGATGATACTTTCAATTTTATTCAACAAATAAGCGGTTTTGATCTCAAGCAATTTCTGATGAGTATAAAGGCAAAATTTGCTGTTGTGCGTTAAAATTCTCTTGATTAAGTCTTTTATTTATTATTTCTATATATTCGGAAACTATCTCAATGCCAACATAAGAAATATCATAATTTTTTGCGGCTAATAATGTTGTACCAGAACCTGCAAAAGGATCAATTAAAATACTATCTTCAGTTCTAGGGACAAAAATTTTGACTAATTTTTCCATTAAATTAAGAGGCTTAACTGTACAATGGATATTAAAATCTTCTGTTTTTTCTTTAGGTATATTTTCTAATATATTTGATTGAAATCCACCTCCTAAAGTGTGAGTGTAAAATAAACCAGTTTCATACTCTGTTAAAGTCTCATAATAATTATTTTTTAATGGTTTTTGCAAAACACAAATAGCTTCCCATTCATTGCGTAAACAACTATGCCAACCATGCCATTTTTCTGGATTAGGATAGTTTTCTTGATTCAATTTTTTTTCTATATTAATACCTTTAGGAATACCACTTGATCGACGATAAACAATCGTATCTCTAGCATAAAAACCAGCATTTTCTAAGGCTATTTGCACATGAGCAACAGTTCTAGTACTGTTAAAAACTAAAATATTTGCCCCGGGTTTACAAATACGAAAAAGCTCTTTTCCCCACTCAAAACACCAATTTTGATATTCTAAAATATTCTCTCTATTTCTTTCGTACCATCTTTTATTTCTCACTCCTCCTGCTAAACCACTACCATAGGGAATATTCTTAACTAAAGTTTTATTATTTTTATCTTTGATTCTTTCCATTCTGCGTTGAATTTCTGAGTTATCCCATTTATGCCCAATAAATTCATAATTGTAAGGCGGATCTGTTATACAAGCTGATATATAATTGTCTGGTAAGTTTTTCATGACTTTCCGACAGTCTCCCTGAAAAATTTTATTAATAGGTTTTTGTGACATGATATTTCACTATTTTTCAACAATAATGATACTTATAGTATTCTAAAATTTTATCTTTGTCAAGATAAGTGCGATGCCAAAGGTACAGCTTAGCTGATCGCTCTTATGAGATAATGTTGATTTGGTTGAGGGTGCGATCGAGCTTGATAAGGTATAATCAATGAATCAATTAATTAGTCAACAACATAAAAGAAAATGTCAGTTATTTCAATATTTTATGGAATTCTTTCCAAGAAGTTGTAAACTCAAGGTTTTTTGATCATTTTAAACATCTTTTGACTATGGAATTAAAACCTCTTAGATATTTTATTACTGTTGCCGAAGAATTAAATTTTAGTCGTGCTTCCGTGAAAATGTATGTTTCTCAACCTGCATTAAGTCGTCAAATAAAAAGCCTTGAACAAGAACTAGATGTGGTATTATTTTTGAGAGAATCCGATGGCTTAAAACTAACACCAGCAGGAGTTTTTTTTCTTAACCAAGCAAAAGATATTTTACATCGTACCGAAACAGCGATAAAAACAACCCAAACTCTTTATAGTAAAAGCGAGAAACCTGTAATTATTGCTTATATTCCTACTATTCTTCAAGGTTTTCTGGGTTCACTATTACATGATTTTGGTCATAATTATCCACAAATTCTCATCACTCTCAAAGAATTATCTCCTAGTGATCAAGTGGAAGCGTTAAGAAATAATAAGATCGATATTGCTTTTATGGGTAATCCTCCTGAACAATTAGAAGAAGAATTTATCATCAAAACTGTTAAGGAAGTGCTGATTCGTGCTGTGTTACCAGAAAAGCATCCTTTAGCTAATAATACTTCGATCGATTTAGCGCAACTTACTTCAGAAAAATTTATCGGGATGTCTGAAGATACTTTTCCAGGGAGAAACGATCGTATTATTGATACTTGTCGATGTGCTAATTTTGAGCCGAATCTACACTTATTTGCGGATAGTCATGCTTCGATGATTGCCTTAGTAGGGGCAAAGCAAGGGGTGGCAGTGATGCCCAGTGAAGCGGAATCTTTACCCCATCCCCAAGTAATTTTTATGCCTCTTCATAATCCAAAATATTACGCTAGATCAACGGCAGTATATCGAAAAGAAACACCCGATAAATCTTTAGCAAAATTTTTGGCTATTCTTTTAAAAACAAAAAAAATTGAGAATATTTGTAGCATATAACTAAAAATCATAAACACTATACTCAGAAAGTATTACGATTGAGGGAATAATTCTAGTAAAATTAAAACATCATTTGTTCGATTTTAAGGAGTTTATCCATTGCTAAAAGATGTTACTTTTTTAGGTGTTTTTGCCATCGCCATTGGTGCGGTGCCAGGGGCTTTAAGTCGTTATTATGTTACAGAATTTTGTAAAAAGGCGATGGGAACGGATTTCCCCTATGGTACTTTTATCATTAATTTTACGGGCTGTTTATTGATGGGTTTTGTTTTCACTTACTTTAAAGCCATTAAAGGATTTCCCCCCGAAATAGATTTACTGGTGAGAACAGGTTTTTTAGGTTCTTATACTACTTTTTCAACCTATGGTTACGATACATTTGCCCTGTGGAATAATCGCAAAAAAGGAGCGACGATTTTTTATTGGTTAGGTAGTGCCGTTTTAGCCGTTATTGGTATTATGATCGGTCGTTCTTTAGCCAATTTATTAGCTTAATTTCTTTTTATTCAAAATTATTTTATCCTCAATTAATCATCAGAAAAAGATGCAAAATACTTATAGTTTTTTTCGTATTGTGACAGCGATCGCATTAGGAGCAATTCCAGGATCAATTAGTCGTTATTTGATTACAGAATTTACAAAAGCAATTATAGGTAAAGATTTTTCTTACTACGCTACATTTTTTATTAATATAACGGGATGTTTTATTATTGCCTTATTTTATACCTTAAATGAGCATAAATTTAAAAATATTACCCCAGAAATTAAATTGATGGTTGCCACGGGTTTTTGTGGCGCTTATACCACTTTTTCTACCTATGGATTAGAGACTTTTACCCAATTAGATAAAGGCAATGAAAATATCGGTTTAATCTATTGGTTAGGGAGTATGGTAGTGGGAATGATTGGTGTGCAATTAGGGGTTGCTTTAGGCAAATTAAACTCTCAATCGGATTAAAAATTAAGTTAATCAAAAATAGCGATATTTAATTAAATTTAGCGAGAAAAACTATTAATTTAAACTTATTTTTAATATGACAAAAAATTGGCGTTTAACACCAGGATATTTAGGTCAAGGTTATTCGGATTTTGAATCGGTACATATTTTATTAGGGCGTTTTATCGCCGATTGTGACTTGATCAGCACAAACATTGATGATGGTCAGAATGTGCTAAAATGTAACGATTAATAAAATAATCATGATTTAATAGTTTAAACTCGCCAATTTAACAAAAAAGCGATAAATTAACCAAAAATCAACAAATTTAACTACTGTTATCCTCAAAATCATTATGGCAGTAGATAACTAATCATTGCTTAAAAATACTTATGACATCTATCCAAGAACGCATAGTACCTACAAACTTAACTAACGAAATGTCCCGCTCTTACCTAGAATACGCCATGAGCGTTATTGTGGGTAGGGCGTTACCCGATGCAAGAGATGGCTTAAAACCAGTACATCGTCGTATTCTTTACGCTATGTATGAATTAGGATTAATGCCTGATCGTCCTTTCCGTAAATGTGCTAGGGTTGTAGGGGAAGTTTTAGGTAAATATCATCCTCATGGTGATACTGCTGTGTATGATGCCTTAGTAAGGATGGCACAAGACTTTTCTATGCGTAACCCCCTCATAAATGGCCATGGAAACTTCGGTAGTATAGACAATGATCCTCCAGCCGCCATGCGTTATACAGAATGTCGTTTACAGGCTTTAGCAACCAACGGCTTATTACGAGATATTGAAGCAGAAACCGTCGATTATATTGATAACTTTGATGGCTCACAGCAAGAACCTGTCGTATTACCTGCTAGAGTGCCTCAGTTATTATTAAATGGTGCTACTGGTATCGCTGTAGGTATGGCAACGAATATTCCTCCTCATAATTTAGGGGAATTAATTGACGGTGCAGTGGCGATGATTCATAATCCAGACATTACGGATTTAGAATTAATGCAATACATACCTGGTCCTGATTTACCTACAGGGGCTCAAATACTCGGCAGACAAGGCATCAAAGATGCTTATACCACTGGTAGAGGTTCAATTACCATGCGAGGTGTCGCCAATATTGAAACCGTCTCGAATAAAGGCAGACAGGATAAAGAAGCGATTATTGTTACTGAGTTACCCTATCAAACTAATAAAGCTGCACTGATTGAAAAAATTGCGGAATTAGTTAATGATAAAAAAATTGATGGTATTTCCGACATCCGAGATGAAAGCGATCGCAACGGAATGCGTATTGTAATTGAATTGAAAAGGGATGCTTACCCTAGAGTTGTTTTAAATAATTTATACAAACAAACAGCGATTCAAAGCAATTTTGGAGCAAATATGTTGGCTTTGGTGAATAATGAGCCACAGTTATTAACAATTCGCAAGTTTTTAGAAGTTTTCCTCGATTTTCGTGTGGAAACTATCATCCGTCGTACTCGTTATTTACTCAAAAAAGCCGAAGAAAGAGATCACTTATTACAAGGTTTATTAATCGCTTTAGGTAATCTGGATGCGGTAATTCGCTTAATTAGAGCAGCTTCTGATACTGCTACAGCAAAACAAGAATTAATTAGAGATTTTGAACTATCGGAAACTCAATCAGACGCAATTCTACAAATGCAATTACGTCGTTTAACCGCCCTTGAAGCTGAAAAAATCGAAGCAGAGCATCAAGAGTTAATGACACAAATAATTGACCTTAACGATATTTTAGCTCGAAAAGAACGAATTTTTACCATTATTGAGGAAGAATTAGGAGAAATCAAAGCTCTCCATGCTACTCCTAGACGTACAGAAATTGTCCAAAATGATGGGGATTTAGGAGATATTGATTTAATTGCTAATGAAAGAGTAGTAATTTTGTTGACGAATCAAGGTTACTTGAAAAAAATGCTTGTGAATACCTTTGAAGCTCAAAATCGAGCTACTAGAGGTAAATCTGGTGCAAAAATTAAGGATGATGATGTGGTTGAACATTTCTTCACTGGATGTGATCATGATCGAGTGTTATTCTTTAGTGACAAAGGTGTTGTATATGGACTCAGTGCCTATCAAATTCCTTCAAGTTCTCGTACAGCAAGGGGTGTCCCTATTGTACAATTATTACCTGTTGCTAGTGATGAGAAAATTACTTCTATCATACCTGTAAGTGAGTTTACAGATCATGAATATTTAGTGATGCTTACCAAGAAAGGGTTTATCAAAAAAACTGCCCTCTCTGCCTTTGGAAATATTCGCAGTAACGGTTTAATCGCTATTTCTTTAGCTGATCATGATGAGTTACGGTGGGTAAGATTAGCAACCCAAGAGGATAGTATTCTTATTGGTTCTCGTCGTGGTATGGCTATTCATTTCTATGCTGATAGTCAACAATTACGCCCTCTCAGTCGCACGGCAAAAGGGGTAAAATCCATGAAATTGCGCACAGGTGATCAAATTATTAGTATGGATATAATTCCGTCTCAAGTGGTGGCAAATATTGCCGAAGCTGAAGAAAACGAAGAGGAAGATAATATCTACACCGATGACAATGAAGAAATCCTCGATAATGATACCAGTAAAAATGCTCCTTGGGCTTTAGCTGTGACAACTAGCGGATATGGAAAAAGAGTCCCCGTTTCGCAATTCCGCTTACAAAGACGTGCAGGAATTGGAGTCAAAGCTATTCGTTTCCGTAAACCTAAAGAAGAATTGGTGGCTTTACATATCGTTAACAGTGATGATGAGTTTATGATTATTACAACTCGTGGTATTATTGTTCGTTGTGATGTTAATGCCGTGTCTCTTCAATCTCGTAACGCTAGTGGTGTTAGGGTGCAAAAACTTGATACTGATGATGCGATCGCTGGTATTGCATTAGTACCTCCATTGGCGGAAGGTGAGGAAGAAATCGTGGTTAATAATGAATAAATAATAATGGGCAATTAATAATTAACATTTTTAACACAAATAATATGGATAGTCAAAAATTTATAGAATTATTACCTCAAGTTTATGATCATTTTGAACAAGAATTAAAACCAGTAAAAAATGATAACTTTATTTCGATACCCCAACCATTAAATAGTGTTATTAATCCTAATATTTTACGATTATTAAATACTGTGGTCACTTGTTTGGAAGAAAAAGAAATTTACTGTGAAACAACCAATAATTTAGGAGTTACTTTAATTGCTAGTTTAATGGATAATCCTGAAATAATGGCCTATGGAATTATTGATGATGATAATCTTAATTTAGAACAATTAAACCAAAATTTAGATTTATATAATTGTGCAGATAGAGTATATCTTTATGAAGGAGATATTAATAATTTTACTCAAGATTTACAGGCTTTAGAAAGTAATGATAAAATAGGTACTTTTTATATTAATGGAGAAAAAAGCTATCGTAAAATCTTACAAAATTTAATGTTAATACGACCTTTTTTGGCAGAAGAAGCCTTTATTATTATTTCTCAAACGGAAATAGAAGAAGTTAAAGAAGCTATAGAAGATTTTAAAACCTTTAATGATTCTGATAAAATTCATCAACTTTTAACCGTTAATCAAGAAAGCCAATTATACTCTATTTTAGAACAGGAATTAGTAATTTTATTATGGCGAAATAATATTTTTAAGAAGCAAATACAAAACATAAATCAAAGGGGATTAATTAAACTTAATCAAACCAATCAAGAATACAAAAAAAACTTACTTCATGTCGGTTGTGGTGGTTATAATCCAGATGCTTTACCCCAGCAGTTTCGTAGTCAAGAATGGGTAGAAATTCGCTTAGATATTGATCCTAATGTTCAACCTGATATAATCGGTACAATTACTAATTTAACTGCTGTACCAGATAATAGCGTAGATGCGGTTTATTCTTCTCATAATTTAGAACATATATATAACTATGAAGTACCCATTGCTTTAGCTGAATTTAAACGGGTTTTAAAACCTAATGGTTTTGTAATGATTACTCTGCCAGATATACAAGAAGTTGCTAATCATATCGTCAATGGAAATCTTGAAAATCCTCTTTACATTTCTCCTGCTGGTCCTATTTGTGCTATTGATATATTATATGGTTTAGAAAAATCTTTAGCTATTGGAAATTATTATATGGCTCACAAAACTGCTTTTACCGATAAAACTTTAGGCGAAAAAATGGTTCAAATAGGTTTTGTAAATGTAAAGGTGACAAAAGGGAAAAACTTTGACTTATGGGCTATTGGTTATAAGTAGGGTTTGCTGAATAACTCAGAAAGCTATTAAAATCTAGGGTATAGGCATAATACATTAAGAAAAAAGTGCGCAGTTTTAAGAATTTTTATTCAAAAATTCGACACTTTTAACCTTATTTTTTAAAATACAAATATACTTATTCTATCTATTAACAGCATCAAAACCTTGATGTTTCAGTATTTCTCCTATCTCCTGTCTCCTAACTCCTATCTCCTACCTTCATCAAAAGACTTTTTCAGCAGACCCTAAGTAATTACAAAAAAGTAGTAGTTAAAGCTATTAATCATAACTATAACTTACTAAAAGTGAACTTAAATATTTAAGATTTCATAGATAAACTGATTCTTTTTAACTTCTCATTTACCTCTAAAACTCGCACTTTTACCACCTGTCCAACTTTAACAATTTCATTAGTATCACTAACAAATTTATCTGCTAATTGGGAAATATGTACTAATCCATCTTGATGTACTCCAATATCAATAAAAGCGCCAAAATTTACCACGTTAGTGACAATTCCTTCTAACTCCATTCCTTCTTTTAAATCTCGAATTTCTTTTATATCTTCTTTAAATGTTGCATATTGAAATTTAGCACGAGGATCTCTACCCGGTTTTTCTAATTCTTTGGTTATATCTTGTAAAGTAGGTAACCCAATATTTTCGGTTATATATTGTTTTAAATCAATATTTTTAATATTTTCAGTAATGTTAGTAATATTAGATAAAGGGATTTTTAAATCAGCAGAAATATTTTTAACAATACTATAGCTTTCAGGATGCACTGCTGTATTATCTAAAGGGTTTTCGCTGTCACGAATCCGCAAAAATCCTGCGGCTAATTCAAAGGTTTTAGCCCCTAATTTTTTAACTTTTAATAATTCTTTTCTGTTTTTAAATTTCCCTTTTTCATTGCGATAAATAACAATATTATTTGCAATGGTTTGATTGATTCCAGACACAAACATTAATAATTCTTTAGACGCAGTATTTAAGTCCACTCCAACATAATTAACACAACTTTCCACTGTTTCTTCTAAGTTTTTTTTCAGTAATTTTTGATCCACATCATGTTGATATTGTCCCACACCGATGGACTTTGGATCAATTTTTACTAATTCCGCTAAGGGATCTTGTAGCCTTCTGCCAATACTAATAGCACCTCTAACGGTTATATCTAAATCAGGAAACTCGGAAATAGCCACATCACTAGCAGAATAAATAGAAGCGCCAGACTCATTTACCATAACTTTAATGGGCTTTTTCTCGATATTAGCTAAAACTTCTGTAATAAATTCGTCAGTTTCTCGTGATGCCGTACCATTACCAATAGCAATTAGCTCGATATTATACTTATTAATGAGCTTTTTAATGGTATCCTTAGCTATAGCTCTTTTTTCTTGACCAGTATGGGGAAAAATTGCTTGATATTCTAAAAATTGACCTGTTTCTGATAAAACTGCTACTTTGCAACCTGTCCGAAATCCAGGATCAATCGCTAAAGTTGGTTTCATACCCGCAGGAGGAGACAATAATAATTCTCGCAAATTAGCTTCAAAGGTTTTGATTGATTCAATATCCGCCCATGCTTTAATATCAGAGCGTACATCTCTAATTAAAGCAGGTTTGAGTAAGCGATTAAAACTATCTTTGAGCATTTCTCGATAAAATTCTCTTATCTCATTAATTTTCGTGTTAATCACCTTTGACTCTAAGTAATTCATCACCATCACCTCATCAAAATCAATATCTACGGTGAGGATTTTTTCTGCTTCTCCTCGAAATAAGGCAAGGATGTTATGGGGTGCAATTTTAGTTAATTTGCCTTGAAAATTACGATACATTTCAAACTTAGTGCTACCTTCAGGATAGTCATTTTTTATGTGAGAAATAAATGCACCATTTTCTGAGATAAATTCCCTTAAATATGCTCTTAATTGAGCTTTTTCGGCTATTTCTTCTGCTAAAATGTCCTTAGCACCATTTAACGCTTCTTCAATACTATTTACGGCTTCACAAAGATATTTTTCGGCTTCTTTCTCTACCGATAAGGATTTTTGTTGAGGATGATTAAGACTTTTGATAAATTCGGCGAGGGGAGTTAAGCCTTTCTCCTTCGCCATAGTGGCACGAGTTCGTCTTTTAGGCTTGTAGGGTAAATAAAGGTCTTCAAGGTCATTTTTTTGCAAACAAGCGGTAATTTGAGCTTTTAAACTATCACTGAGGAGATTTTGAGAAGCGATACTATCTAAAATAACTTGTTTACGAGTTTCTAATTCTTGTAAGTAGATAAAGCGATCATTTATATCTCTTAATTCAATCTCGTTTAATGATCCTGTTTTTTCCTTACGATAACGGGCAATAAAGGGTATTGTAGCACCTTCGGTCAATAATTCCAAAGCACTGTGAACATTTTGGAGTTTAAGAGATAATTCATCAGCAATAACTTGG
Organism: Cyanobacteria bacterium CG_2015-22_32_23; assembly: GCA_009993045.1. Lineage (GTDB taxonomy): Bacteria > Cyanobacteriota > Cyanobacteriia > Cyanobacteriales > Cyanobacteriaceae > Geminocystis. Next base: position 5,637 of record JAACUG010000106.1, on the reverse strand, counting down.
GGAATATTTAACATAAATCGAGAATCAAGATTATGAGGTATTTTAGTTAATTTTAACTAACTAAGGCTTTATTCTTTTTATCAGTTTACTGTTGATTAATTTTTTAAAGTCAAATCCTTGTCAAAAATAAAAACATCTGCTATAATAAGTAATTGTGTCATCTTTGGAGAGGTGGCCGAGCGGTTGAAGGCGCAGCACTGGAAATGCTGTTTGGGGGTAACTTCAACGAGGGTTCGAATCCCTCCCTCTCCGTCAAAATAAAGAAAGTCTCTTGGTATTTACTAGGAGGCTTTTTTTGTCTAAATTTAAGTTAATTGTTTAATAGTTTCTATAATATTAATAGCATTAAAAGGTTTTGTGATATAAGCATTTGCTCCTAATTCTAAGGCTTTTTGACGGTGTAAATCGTTATCCCTAGAAGTGAGGATAATAACGGGTAAATTTTGCCATTTTTCAGAGACTCTAATCAATTGAAGTACTTTATAACCATCGAATTCTGGCATTTCTAAATCACAGATTGCTAAATCCAAATTAAGGTTATTATTTTGTAAGGTATTCCATGCTTCTTTTCCATCACGACATTGGGTAACTTCATATCCTACTTGAGTTAATAAACGGTTTAAACTACGTCTAACGGTAACGGAATCGTCAATAATCATTATGGATAATGTATCTCTGGGAGTAAATACATTACTAACATTTTTAGTGGTATTTTGATTATTTAATAATGGTTTAAGATAATTAGGGGCTAAAATAGGTATAATTTTCCCATTTCCTAATACGGTGCAACCTCCCAAATAAGGAGGAATATCAACAGTATCATCAAAACTTTTAGTAACTAAGGGTTTTTCATCTATCACAGCATCCACCGCAATAATAATTTTTTCTGTGGCAATTTTGATGATTAATCCTACGGAAGGGGAGGAGATATTTACAGAAATATTTTGGTTATAAGGTAATATTTGAGATAAATTATACACAGAAATTTTTTTGTTTTCCCAGGTTAGTTGATTCTGCTCAATTTTATAGTCAGATAAACGAATAATTCTCAAGATATTTTCTGAAGGAATTGCTAAGATTTGAGTTGATATTTTTACTAATAATAATGAGATTATATTTAAACTCATGGGAATTTTTAGTTTAAATTCTGTGCCTTTTCCTATTTCTGTATTAACTTCAATTGTGCCTCTTAATTTTTCAATTTCATCTTTGACAATATCCATACCCATTCCTCTCCCTGATAAGTCATTAACTTTTGTTGTTGTGGAAAAACCTGGAGAAAAAATCGTTGCTAAAATTTGCTCTTTTGTCAATTCATTAAATTTAGTATTAGCTGAAAATAAACCGAGAGAAATTGCTTTTTTATAAACTTTTTTTATATCTATTCCTCCTCCGTCATCGGTTATAATAACAATTATATTATTTCCATCAAGTTGCGTACTTAATTTAATTTTCCCTACTAATGATTTTCCTGATTTTTTGCGATTTTTTTGACTTTCAATACCATGATCAAACGCATTTCTGATAATATGATTAAAGGGTGTTCTTAGACTCTCAATAATATTTTGATCTATTAATGTTTCTTTATTTTCTATAACTAATTCTACGGATTTATTATAAGTTTTATTAAGTTTTTCTAGGGGATTAATAAAACTACCTGCTAAATTTATAAAAGGCACTAAACGTACTTGTCTTAATTCTGTATCTAAAATATAAAGGGATTTTCTCATATCTATTAATGTTTCTTGAAATTCTCGATTCACTAAGTCAAAATCTTCCCTTACTTCTTGCACTTGAGTGATTAATTCTGTTAAACTTTGGAGTGAAGTATGAACTTGGGTATATTCATCAAATTCTAAAGAGTCAAACTCGGATATATTGTTATTATTGTTGATAGGTAATTTATTGTTTTCTGTTATAGTTAATTGATCATAAATAGATTCTATTTGTTCTTTTAATGGTGATAGTAATTTAGTCCTTTTATTTAGCTTTAATGTAGCACTTTTGATTTGATTTTCATATAAGTTTAGTCTTTCATAAAAAATTAATAATTCTCCGACAATATCACTTAGTTTTGTTATTTTATCTAAAGGTATTCTTAAATTTCTATGATTTTTCAGTATTGGTAATAATTTTTTTTCTGGTGGTTTTATTTCTTTAACTTCTTCTATCTGTAACAGTTTTTGAAAAGTTTTTGAATATTCTATTTTAGTTTCTGAATTTCCTTCTAAAAATTGTTTTCTTTGATACTCAATTTCTGCGATCGCCAATTGTGAAAATTCTTGAATATTATCTTTATTTATTTCTTTTAAAATATCAATAGCGTCACCTATTTCCACTAACCATTTACAGTTTAAGGCTTGACCTAATAATTGACATTCTTGAATTAAAATATTTAAGTTATTAGTAATATTTTTTGTTGTAGCTAAATCAGGATTATTAATAATTTCTGTGACTCTTTCAATACAAGCGGATAAATCTTCTGTTAAAGCTGTTTTGATAAAACTATCATCAGGTAAACCAATATCAATTAATTCTGGTGGATTATTTAAGTTTAAACTTGTGATAAAATTATCTAAAACTACTAATAAATCTGAAGTAATCTCATTATTTAATGTGCCATTAACTTCTGAAACAATTAAATTATCTAACTCTTCAATAGCTAAATCTAATAAATCAAAAGTAGTTTGTAAATCAGTAATTTTATTTCCTTGTAAAGCCTCAAAAATATCCTCAATTTTATGGGATAATTGACTAACTTTAGGCATTTCTGCCATACCAGCACCACCTTTAATAGAATGGGCTGCTCTTCCTAATTCTTGATATAATTCTGATAAGTTTTTCTGAGGATTATCTGGATTAAGTAACTCTTTTAATTCTAAAATTCCTTTCCTTAAAATAGCTAAATATTCTGGTGCATCTTCTTCTAAAAAACAGTTACGGGCTTCTTGGGCAATGGCGGCTAAACTAATAGAATCTAACATAATAGTTAATAATTAATAATTAATAATTAATAGATTTCTCCACTAATTAGAAAACAAAAAGTTAAATTTTTTGGGAGAATTTCTATAGGTTAATTTTGATGATAAATTTTTTATTACCCATTATTTAATTAAACTTGGAAGCGAGAAGCAGATTGTTGCATTTCTATTGCTACTTTTACCAACTCCTGCAAAGACTCTGAAACAGAGTTAGATTCATCGGCGGTTTCTTTAGTAACAACAGCAACTTCTTGCATTTTTTCGTTTACTTTTTGAGAAATTAACTTTTGATTAACGGTACTTTCTGAGATAGATTGTAATAAGAAATCAATTTCATTACTGATTTGAGCTAGTTTTTGGAGAGTTTCCTTAGTATTTTTAACTAATTTAGTACCTGTAACCACCTGAGTTGTACTTTCCTCCATCATCTTCATCATATCGCTAGTTTCCTCTTGAATACTCATCACGAATTGCTCAATTTCTTGAGTTGAATATGTAACTTGTTCTGCTAATCTTCGGACTTCATCAGCTACCACTCGAAAACCTTGCCCATTTTCCCCCGCGCGGGCGGCTTCTATGGAAGCATTAAAAGCCAGTAAGTTAGTTTTTTCGGAGATATTTGAGATAATACTCACAATTTTAGAAATTTCTTGAGAAGAATCCGCTAGGCGTTTAGCTTTTTTCGAGGTATCGGCTACAGTATTGCGAATTTGATAAATACTATTTACAGTTTCATCCATAACACTTTCTCCTTCTTGCGCGGTTAATCGAGATTTTCGAGCAATTTGAGCAGCATTTTGTGCCGATTCGCTTACTTTCTCAATAGATTGAGTAATTTCTTCAATGGATACCCCTACCACTTGAATAGATTGGTCTTGTTTGTTAGAATTTTGAGCAAGATGATTGACACTTTGCCCGTTAGCTAAAGCTGTTTCATGGACTTGATTCGCTGAGATAATAACTTGTTTAACTAATCCTTGTAAACCTCTCATCGTAGCATTAAAAGCATCGGCAATTGATCCTACTTCACCTGATACTACTTCTGCTTGTATTCCTAAATTTCCTTTACTAGCTTCTTCAATATCTAATAAGAGGTTAATTACGTTTTTTTGCAGATTTTCTCGCTGTTGTTTTTGAAATTGTGCTTCTTTTTCTCTCTGTTGTGCAATATCTTCAATGGCTTCGGTGTAGCTTTCAATTCTTTCTGCCATATCATTGAAAGTTTGTGCTAATTGCCCTACTTCATCATTAGATGTAATTTTTGCTCTTACATTTTTATCACCTGAGCCAATTTTTTGTGCTGTTTGTTGTAATTTTTTAATAGGTTTAGTTAATGCCCTACCGAAAATAATTGCTAAAATAATAGCGATAATTAAAGTTAAAGCACCTACTAAAATTTGATAGATTAAACTGTCATTTAAAAGTTGTTGTAACTCTATTTCTGGTGTGCCACGAATTACGAAAGCAATTTCTTCTCCTTGATAATTTGGTAAGGCTTTTACTGCTAATGTGTACCATTGGTTTTCAATGTTCATTCTCGTTACTAAATCTCCACCTGTGCCTAATTGTGCTTGTTTTAATAAGTCTAATTCTGGTAAAGATATATTAGTTTTTGGCTCATTATCTAATGATTGTAAAATAGAGGAAACAGGCTGAAAATTTTCCTCATTAAACATATAAATTGCACCATAACCTCCTCCTACGGCTTCGATAGTTTTCCGTAAAAATAAGGTTTTATTATTAATTACTTCTCCTGCCATTAAAATTGCGATAACTTCTTTCGATGTAGGATCAGTTACAGGAGTAAAACTAATATTCATTAATACATTTTGATTGTCTATTCCTGTAGGTAAAGGAGGTTTTTCTGCACTAATTTCTGCCCAAGGAATAATGGCATTTGTTTGTAAACGGCGGGGAAATTTTAAGACTTCTGTTACTAAGTTATTTAAAGTAAAAATTTGTCCTGATCTATCTTTATTTGCATTAACTATTATCTTACTATTTAATCCAATTAAAGTTGCATATTCAATCTGTCTTGCATTAGTTTCATTTTGCAAAATTCTTCTTACATTATCTTTTATATTAACAGGAATAGTTCCCGTTTTTTGATAGGTTTTTGCCGCTTCAATAATGGCACTATTATCTGCTTGTCCTCTAAATCCAGACTCCATTTCATTGATGCGAGAATTATAATTAATTACTGATACTGCTAACTCCGCTACCGCTTGATTTTCTAACTGCGATCGCCCTAAAATAATAGTAATAATTCTACCAGCAATAACTACCCCTAAAATAGAAATTAAACTAGATATTAATAAAGCAATAAACTGTTTATAAGCAATAGGTAAATCAACAATTTTTTGCTTAATACTTAAAGATTTTTTAGCAACTTTATTGTTATTTTTTATATCATTATTATCTTGATTTTTTAAATATTTAATTTGAATAGAAGCAATAGCTTTTTCGGCTGTACCTGCAAAAACTCCTTCGTTATCTTCTGTTATAATAGTTTGATAAACTTTAAGGGCATCATCATAATGATTTTCTTGCTCTAAAGCGGTAGCTAAATTTAATTTAGCCATTAAATCACTAGGATTTTTTTCGACATTATTTTGTAAAGTTTTAATATTGTCGGAGAAATTAGAATTGATGGTTT
>JAACUG010000105.1 GCA_009993045.1 Cyanobacteria bacterium CG_2015-22_32_23 | reverse complement strand
ATTCATCCCACGCTCATTTCATGGGCGGTTTTTTAAGGAAAAATAGAGCGTGGGACTTCTTTCTCCATTTTTGTTAAATAAAGAAGACATTATTAATTATGTTGAAAAAAATATAGATAAGTTTCATCAAAAAAGAATTAAAAAACTAGAACAGCTAAATTAATTACATAAGCAACTAACATAAAGAAGAATTAATCATTAATTGTTAAACTATGTTTTCATTAACTAAAACCAGCTCACGACAAAGAGAAATCATCGAAATAGTTTTAGGCAACGGTTGGGATTATATGCGCGGCATTCTTACGGTGGGTAAATCTGATAAACCACAACTTCCGCCTCCTGAAGTATTCCGTAAAATTTTGGTACAGTTAGGCCCTTTTTACGTTAAATTCGGTCAGTTATTAAGTACTCGTCCTGATTTATTACCACCACAATACATCGAAGCATTAACAGCTTTACAAGCTCAAGTTCCTCCTGTAGCATGGGGATTAATTGAACAGACTTTAAAAGAAGAACTTAATCAACCTTTAGATAAGATTTTTACCATTATTGATCGAAATCCCATTGCAGCAGGATCAATTGCTCAAATCCATCGTGGTACATTGATTACGGGGGAAGAAGTAGCCATCAAAGTTCAACGTCCAAATATTGATCGCATCGTCAATCAAGATATTATTTTAATTAAAGGTATTGCGGAAATTATTGCTTTAACGGATTTTGGTAACGATTATGATTTTATTAACTTAGCTGATGATTTTACTAAAGCCGTATTAGCTGAGTTAGATTTTCGTCAAGAGGGAAATTTCACGGAAAAATTACGGTTAAATTTAAGTAAAAGTAGTTGGTTTGATACTGAACAATTAGTAATTCCTCAAATATACTGGCAATATACCACTAATAAAGTTTTATTTATGGAGTGGTTAGATGGTAAACCAATTTTATCCGCTAATATTCCTGATGCTAGTAATAAACGTCAAGAAGTAAGTACTCTCTTATTTAGATCTTTTTTTCAACAAATATTTATCGATGGTTTCTTTCATGCTGATCCTCATCCGGGTAATATTTTCTACCTAGATGACGATAAATTAGGTATTATTGATTGTGGCATGATTGGCAGACTTGATCCTCGTACTCAACAATTATTAACGGAAATGTTACTAGCTATCGTTGATATTGATGCCCAAAGATGCGCACAACTTACCCTTGAATTATCTGATAGTAACACTGCTAATACTAACTTATCTCAACTAGAAAATGACTATCAAAGAATGTTGAGAAAATATTATAATCTCAGTCTTTCTCAATTAAATTTTAGTGAAGTTTTTTACGAAGTTCTCGAAGTTGCTCGTAATAATAAGATTAAATTACCCGGTAATATGGGATTATTTGCCAAAAGTTTAGCTAATTTAGAAGGTGTTGCTCGTCAATTTAACCCTAATATTAACCTCCTCGAAGAAATTAAACCTCTCATAACGGATCTTTTTCGCCGTCAATTTCTTGGGGATACTCCTTTTCAAACTCTTTTTAGAACTGTTTTAGACTTAAAATCTATTTCTTTGCGATCGCCTCGTCAAATAGATGTAATCTTAGATCGTTTAAGTTCAGAGACATTTTTGTGGAATATACGCATCAAAGAATTGGAAGGATTAAGACGTAGTTTAAACGACTCAGCTAATCGATTATCTTTTAGTATTGTAGTCGGTTCATTAACCATTGGTGCAGCTATAATTTCTACTGGTGCAACGACAGGACAATTGATCTTATTAAGTAACATTCTTTTTGCCGTTGCTAGTTTACTGGGATTATGGTTAATTGTAAGTATTATTAGATCTGGAGGATTAAAATAATTGATTATTTAGTAACTATCGGAATCCTAGATAAATTCATCAAGGCAAAGTTAAATGGGCAAAGGTTATTTATCTAATTTATTGATGGTAGAAACAAGTAACGCTTATACTTCATTTACTTTATCTATTGCTAAATCTATCCATTTAATATTATCAATTATTTTTACTTCTTTACTAATAAATAATTAATTGGGTTTCTAAAGAAGGGAAAAGTTGTATGGGCAAGGGTCAAAGGTTATGATAATTTTAGCGATAAGGGTTGATTTTATTATTAAGTATTTTTTTATTTTGGATAGATTCTCTTTATATTCTTGCCTTTTCCCTTTGAACTTTTGATATATATAAGATTAAAATTTACGAGGATTTAATAATAATGTTATCAGGGTTGTCCAGAAAATTCCTAATAACCATCCGCCCAGAATATCACTAGGATAATGTACTCCTAAATATAATCTAGTCCATGCAATAGTAAGAATATAAAATAAGGCTAAAATAGTTAATAATAAAGTCCAGCGACTACCCCAAAAAATAATTAATAATGTTAAAGCCAAACTTATGCTACCCATAGCATGGCCACTGGGGAAAGAAAAGTCAGAAGGTTGAGTATAAAAGGATTCCCATAAGTTAGGGCGAGGGCGTTGAAAAAAGATTTTAATGATAAAATTAACTATGGCACTGGTAAAAATTGAGGTAATTAAATAAGTTAATAATCTCTTTTGTTTCTTGATAAATAAGAATAATGATATAAAAAACGAAAAGAATAAAATTAACTTCAATCCTCCAAAATTAGTTAAAATTGGAGCAAGTTTATTTAACCAAGAATTTGAGTAATTATGAATGTATAAAAGAATCAATTTATCCCATAAAAATTCTCTATGAAAATAATTAATTTCTATAGCTAAAACACTAAAGATAACTAAACAAAATATTTTAAGAAATGATAAGATTTTTGTTTTATTCAAGTTTTGATTTATTATTAAATAACTTCTATAAAAAATTTACAATTTAAGTACCACTAAAAAAAAGGTAAAGATAAATCTAATAAGTTAGTTTGCCACAGAATGACCCTCAAAAATCGTAATCAGTGCTGACAACAGTTAAGTATTTTTGTTCTGATACCTGAATACCTACCTAAATCTAATTATTTTATAATGAAATTTAACCTGCTTTAAAATACATATAGAATTAAAATATATCTTATACTCAACTGTGAGATCATAGCATTAGTGTAAAATAAATGACAGGACAATGACAAAGAAAAAAAATCTGAGTGAAACGAATATTATCAGTTTATTGATCGAAAATTCATATTTATTTCAAGGATTAAATCAGGAAGAATTGACTTCTTTTTTACCTCCAGAAAGTCTTATTAAGGAAAAATTATTTTCTAATCGTCCTGTATTTACTGCATTTTTACCCGATGATAGTTTAGACAGTCTTTATGTGATTTTAGAAGGTGGTCCTGTTGTTACTTTTAGTAATCCACTAGATCGCATTATCTCTATAACTTATCGTAGTGGTTGTTTTGGAATGCGCAGTTTACCTTTTAGTTATGGTTTGGCTAGTAAGAGTTTTCCTAGTTTAGTGGAGGCTTACAAAACTACTTATGTCACGAAAATTCCTCTCCATGCTTTACAACTTATTCATGATCATTTTGAGATTGTACGGCTACGTTATGCTAAGTTATTTGAACTGAGAGAAAAATTTACTTATCACCTTCTCAATTGTAGTAGCTATCCACCACAAGCAGTGTCATCTTTATTAAGAGGGTTAATTTATCAGGAAAGAGAATTACAAAGTCAACCTAACGATAAAGGTATTTATATTTTTGATTTATCCGTAGAAGTTATCGCCAAAGCCTGTCAGTTAAATCAACGTACTGTTGAACAAGTTTTGAAAGGAATGCAAAAAGAAGGTTTAATCAATTTAGATAAAGATAATGACACTTCTGATGATATTATTCACATTTTAAAACCAGAAGAATTAAAAGAAGTATATAGTTCTACTAGAGATAAAGTTTCATGGTGGCCTTTAAAGTGATAGATTACTATAAAATATTTACTCTTATTTTTTGATTATATTACCAATAATTTTAGATAGTTCTTCAATGTTTTTTACTTTTAAAATTTCGGGTAGAAGATTAATTTTTTGTTGAGAAGATATACCATTAATTAAATTATTAATTTCTTGATAATTTTCTGGAAAACGAGTTTCTAAAATTTTACTAAAAATATCTTGAATTAATTGTTTTTTATTTTCTTCCACTGAATTTAATTGTTGTTTTGCAGTAATTAAATCTCCTTGTTGTTGATTCAATAGTTCTAACATTTGTTGTAATGTTCGTGCTAAAATACCTAAATCGTCGGGGCGATCGCAAAAATCATCAAAATCAGAAGGATGAAAGTGATTATTTTCAATGGCAGATACAGCAGTGGCAGTTATAGCGTAAAGTTCTTCCAAAGACTCTACATTTTGACGATGATTAACCTCAAGGGCATCCATAACCTGATTATAACGTTGAGCGATATGTCCAATTTCAGTAAAAGATTGTACTGGCACACGCAAGGTTAAATCATGATTTTTTGCTTGTATATCCATCACATGGAATAGTTCATAAGTATCAGTATTATTGACTCGGAGAGTTAAAGAAAAAATCATTTGTGCCAAACCAACCAGTTTGAGAAATTCCAAACATTAAAGCGTAACCAAAAGCCCAAAATAGCATCACCGATACGGCAAAATCAGCAAAATTTTTGACAGCAACATTAATACTATTTTTTGAGCGAGTTAAGCCAGATTCAAGACACATAAAACCACCTTGCATCAATAAGACTAAACCAGAACAAATTAATAACCAAAGTTGATCTATCATTTAACCACTAATAAACAAATTTAATACTATATTTATGACATCTTTTTAATTAATCAATTGATAAATAAGACACTTTAACTTAAATGTTTTAACCCATTTACCTAAATTTAGAATCAAACAATCAATATCTCCCTAGAAAGAATTGATCAAAAAGAATAAACTTATAAGGATAAATTAGATACAATAACTTAAGAAGATAATTTTTTTCTTCTGTCTCTTTATCTGTTTACAAGAGAAAAATTTTATTAAGTTAAAAATAACGAATAATTTAATTATGTTTAGTAAAAATAACCCCGATAAACCATCAAATAATCCCAAAATACAAGATTTAATTATGGAGGAATCTTCTGATTATATAACCACAGAATTAGAAGAAATTGAATTACAACCAACGGTTAAATTAGTAGAAAAAATTAGCGGTATTTTATCACCTTATTTTATCGTTATTGTCGGCTTATATTTATATGATAATAACTTTTTATTTGGTTCAATTTTAATCTTAGTAGGTATTCTTTCCTTACTTAAAATTTCCTATGAAGATATTTGGCAATGGATAGAAAAAATTAAACACCTTTTTAACCAAGATAACAAACTCGGATAAAACCATCACTGTGGGCTATTTTTTGTTATTTTCGAGAAAAAAGACGCAAATTTGCCATATAATTAAAGATGTTGAGCTTGTGAGTTGTTTTAGAGGAATAAATCAATGATCGAAATGAAGGTAGCGGCTATAGCTTTAGATGCAGTAAGTCGTACTCCTATTGTACTCTTAAAAGATGCTTCTGAACGTCGTGCATTACCTATATATGTCGGTCAAGATCAAGCTAGATCTATTATTGGAGTACTAGAGCAACAAGAATTTCCTCGTCCTCTTACTCATGATTTAATGGTTAGTGTTTTTTCTATTTGGAATTTAAAATTAGAGAAAGTGATCATTAATTCCTTACAAGATAACACTTTTTATGCTCTTTTATGTATGAAAATGGGCAAAAAAGAGAAAAATATTGATTGTCGTCCTAGTGATGCCATAGCCATTGCAGTACGCATAGGATGTCCGATTTGGGTAATGGAGGAAGTGTTATTAGATGCTTCAATTCCTGTGGATAGAGAAGCTGATGAAGAAGAAAGAGAGGCTTTCCGAGATTTTGTCGCTAATTTAAGCCCTGATGAGTTAATTCGTCGTGCCACCAAAGGGGGAGATAACAGTTAATAATTAACAAGTTATACATTATTAATAAAAAATTATAAGTATTAATTTAGTTAAATCTTTTATCGAATAAATATCTTTCAGATATAAGTAATAAAATTGAGATGAAATATCGACGTTTTGGAAAAACAAAGTTAAATTTATCAGTATTTTCTCTTGGTTTAATGAGATGTTGTTATTCTCAATCTCAGTTACTAGAAACCGTAAAAAAGGCTTTAGAATTAGGCATAAATCACTTTGAAACCGCAAGAGGTTATGGTGAAAGTGAGACGTTTTTAGGATTAGCTTTAAAACAATTAAATATTCCTCGTGAAAAGATATTTATTACTACTAAATTTACTCCTATTAATGATGTTAAAATTATTCAAAAATGGTTAGATGAATCATTATCTCGTTTGGGAGTTAATTATATTGATTGTGTCGCAATTCATGGAGTTAATACATGGCAACATTTAGATTTATTAACTCAAGAAAATAGTTTTTTAACAGTTTTACAACAAGGAAAAAAAGAAGGTAAAATCAAACATATTGGTTTTTCAACTCATGGTAATTTAGAGTTAATTTCTGCCACTATTTCTACTGGTTTTTTTGAGTTTATTAACCTTCATTATTATTACTTTTTTCAGTATAATTACCCCATTATTGAGTTAGCAAAAAAACATGATTTAGGAATTTTTATTATTTCACCAGCCGATAAAGGAGGGCGTTTATATCAACCTTCAGCTAAATTAAGCCAAATTTGTCAACCTTTTTCACCTTTACTTTTAAATTATCGTTTTCTCTTAAATAACCCTCAAATTACGACTTTAAGCCTTGGTGCAAGTAATCCTGATGAGTTAATTATGCCTTTATCAGTGAGTGATGACGATGGGGAATTAACAGTTTTAGAGAGAGAAATATTAACTAAAATAGATGACAATTTGAGAGATACTTTAAACACTGATCACTGTTCACAATGTTATCAATGTTTGCCTTGTCCTGAAAATATTAATATTCCTGAAATTTTGCGATTGCGTAATTTAGGAGTAGGTTTAGACATGAAAGAATACGCTAGTTATCGTTATCAGATGTTCGAAAATGCTGGACATTGGTTTTGGGGTAAAAAAGGCGATAAATGTACCGATTGCGGTGAATGTTTACCAAAATGCCCTGAAAATCTCGATATTCCTGATTTATTAAGAGATAGTCATACTAGGTTTAATGGTAGTGCAAGGCGACGTTTATGGGAGTAATAAACCTTATTATGCTTCAATTTGCAATTTTACCTAAAATTTTTATAATTCAAAATTTATTACTTCAAACTTAAGTTTAATCCTAATATTTAGTTTATTATTTCATCACCAAATGTTATATTAAATTAATCTTTTAATCACTTTAGTTAATTTAAAAAATTTCCCTCAAATCATGATTGATATTCATCAACATCGACAACAATTTCTCGGTTTAAAGAATAAGTATTATTTTAACTACGGTGGGCAAGGAATTTTACCTCAATCTGCTTTACAAAAAATTATTGACAGTTATCAGTATATTGATCAAGTTGGCCCTTTTGGGTTAAAAATAAATGGTTGGATATATGAAAATATTGCGGCAACGAAAAAAGCTATTGCCCAAGAAATAGGGGTAACATCAAATACTATTACTTTAACGGAAAATGTGACGGCTAGTTGTAATATTCCTCTCTGGGGTATTGATTGGCAAGAAGGGGAAGAAATTTTATTAACAGATGCCGAACATCCTGGAATTATTGCTATCGTAAAAGAAATTAGTCGCCGTTTTGGGGTTAAAATTATTACTTGTCCTATTATCGAAACTCTTAATGACGGTAATCCCCTAGAAGTCATCAAAAATCATTTAACTTCTAATACTCGGTTGGTAATTATCAGTCACATTTTGTGGAATACGGGGCAAATTTTACCGTTAAAAGAAATTGTTTCTGTATGTCATAGCTATAGTGATAGTAAAAAACAAATTCAAGTGTTAGTGGATGGCGCACAATCTGCTGGTAGTTTACCTTTAAATTTAGTAGAGTCAAGGGTTGACTTTTATGGTTGTACAGGGCATAAATGGTTATGTGGTGCTTCTGGGGTTGGCTTTCTCTATACTAGACAAGATTTAATTACTTCTCTATCTCCTACTTTTATCGGTTGGCGTGGCTTAAATTATTCAAAAACCGATTTACCTTTCACCGATGATGGTAGTCGTTTTGAGGTGGCAACTTCTGCTTATCCTTTGTTTACTGCTTTACAAGAAGCGATCGCCATACATCAACAATGGGGTACAATAGAGCAACGTTATCACCGTATTAGTGAATTAAGTAGTTATTTATGGGAAGAATTAACAAAAATAGAAACTATTGAATGTTTAAAAAACACTCCGCCAAAATCAGGGTTAATCTCTTTTTATTTGAGAAATGGAAAAGATGCTAATAATATGGTGAAAACTTTAGAAGAAAAAGGATTTTATCTACGCACTTTAGTTAATCCTTATTGTATTCGAGCTTGTGTTCATTATTTGACTTTAGAAACAGAAATTGAGGCATTAATCCAAATTATTAGAAATGAAAATTAGTGTAAAAGTTAAACCTAAATCAAAACAACAAAAAATAGAGCAAAATCCTGAAGGTGTTTGGATAATTCATCTAAAATCTCCTCCTATTGATGGTAAAGCTAATCAAGAATTAATAAAGGTTATTGCTGATAAATTTAAGGTTAAAAAATCTCAAGTTATCATCAAATCAGGATTATCTAGTCACAATAAAATCATTGAAATTGAAGATTAGTTAATCACCTTTAAATTATTTTTAGAAAACTAATCTATAGTTAATTAAGGATTTCTTAATCTCTCTTCTAACTCTGATTTATCTTTAATAATCTCAAAAATGCTTCCCATATTGGTAAGATCAAATAACATTTTAATTTGATCATTTAAAGACATTAAAAACAGTCTTCCTCCACTATTACGAACAGTTTTTAAGATTAGTACTAATGCACCTAGTCCTGAACTATCCATAAAAGTTACTTTTTTCAAATCAATTAAAACAACATTAACACCTTCATCGATTAATTCATTAATTTGTTGACGAAATTGCGCAGATTTAGCACTATCTAAAATACCTTCAGGGCGTAAAACTTTAACTTTGGGTAACATGGATAAATAAATTATTAATTTTGACTTATATTACCTGAATTCGACATTAAAAACCTTTTACAATACAGGCTTTAGAAATTAGAAATGAGAAATTAGAAATTAGGAATTAATTACTCATTACTAATTACTCATTACTCCTATCTCCCTATTCCACTAAAATTTTATGACGAACTAAGATTATATTCGTTATTTTAGCGAAAATCTACGGTTATGAGATCTTTAATTTTTTATTCCTGTAGTGCTAACTCCTTCAATAAATTGTTTTTGTCCAATTATAAACAAAATTATCACAGGAAGAGTACTGATAACCACCGCAGCCATCAATAATGACCAATTACTGGTAAACTGTTCTTGAAATGAGGACAAGGATAATTGTACGGTGGTTAAATTTGGGTTATTAGTGAAGACAAGGGGTTTAAATAAGTCATTCCATTCCCCGATAAAGGTAAATAGAGAAAGAGTGATAACCGCAGGTTTAGCTAAAGGAAACAGAATATACCAGATTATTTGTAAAGAATTTGCACCATCCAAGGCGGCAGCTTGTTCTAATTCGAGGGGAATTGTAGTAAAATATTGACGCATTAAAAATATACCAAATCCACTGGCTGCTGTCGGTAAAATTAATGCCCAATAAGTGTTAATTAAATGTCCCCATTTTAATACTAAAAAAATCGGAATTACTAATACTTGAAATGGAATCACTAAGGTAGATAAAATTAGTAATAACACTGCATTTTTTCCTTTAAAATTTAATCTTGCTAAGGCATAACCTGCTAAAGTTGATGTTATTATTTGTAGAATTGTTACGGCGATGGCTACTAAACTAGAATTAGCAAAAGCAAGAATAAAATTACCTTTTTCCCATGCTTGTTGATAATAGTGAAAAGTAAAACTATGATCAGAAGTATTAGAAAAAAAAGAGGTATATAAAACAATTATTAAGGGAGATAAAACAATAATTAAACCAATCAAAAGGATCAAGAAACTAATTATTTGAGAGCGTGAATTATTAATTTTATCCATGAATTAACAAGATTTTTTTAAATTTTAATCTAACATTTTATCAGTTATTTATTTAACTAAAAATTTTATTGATCATAAGTTACTTATTACTTACTTAACCGAAGAATTTAAAAACTCAATAAAGGCTGAAAACCATGTTTGACAGAGGCTTGACCAATTTTTTCCATTTTTTCCACAGTAATTTGATTTCTCCCCCAAGAAAAATTAGTGTGCCATTGCTCAAATTCTAAAAGCATCGCTTCAGCAAAACAAGCAAACATTTGACGAGCAGGAATATCCATATTGACAATTTCCATGATTTTCCAGTCAATATCTAAAGAATGTTCGACAATACCGCCATTTAACACATAAATATCAGGGTGATTAAATTTTGTGCCTAAATTTTTAGGATAACCGCCGTCAATTAATAAACAAGGTTTTTTCAGCATTTCATTATTAATTTCGACGCCCCTAGGCATACTCGCCACCCAAACAATAATATCTGCAAGGGGTAAAGCCTCTTCTAATGCCATAATTTTCCCCCTACCTAAGTCAGATTGTAGAGCTTGTAAACGCTCACGATTACGGGCAATTAGTAATAAATCCGCTACATCGGTTTTTTGATCTAACCAACGACAAACCGCACTACCAATATCTCCTGTAGCACCACAAACTGCCACTGTAGCTTTACTTAAATCAATACCTAATTTAGCTGAAGCCTCTTCAACCTGACGACAGATCACATAAGCTGTATGAGTGTTACCCGTCGTAAAGCGTTCAAATTCTAGCTCTACATTGCGCACTTGTTTATTCTCTTTGAGATTAAATTCTTCAAAAATAATCGAAGAAAAACCGCCTAATGCAGTAATATCAATTTTGTTTTTTTGTGCCAATGCCATAGCATTTAAAATTTTACGGATAGCCGTTTTTATACGACGACTACTGAGCATTTCTGGTAAGAAACAAGATTCAATATAGCGCCCGTGAATTATCGCTCCCGTGACACTGGTAACTTGAAACTCATCTACTAAAATTGGTGGCGCAGAGCACCAAAATTCAAAGCCTTCTTTAGCATATTCAGCGTAACCGAGTTTATCTGCTTCTGCTTGAGCGTGTTCTAAATTGGTTAGATGACCGATGAGACCAAACATTTAATAATTAATTTAGTTTATATAAGGGTATTTTAAATAAGAAAGTCGATAAAAGCTAAGAATAAGTTAAGACTTTTTTACCATATTACTAAAAAATGTAACAAAAAAAAGGAATTGATACTTATTTCTAGCCTTTATGGCATAGATATTTTTTCTTTCTAAATTTACTGTCTCTGTGTTTTTCATCAAAAAGCCTTATTTTGCCATTTATTCAATTCTCTTCTCTCCTTCGTTATATGTGAAAGAAACCATTGAAAGTAAAGAATTGTTGCTCCAATTAACACAAAGATGTAATGTCCACTTTCTCATGGATTTTCTTTTTCTCTCCCAAAATTTAGTTAGATTCTAATTTTTGATGGTGATTAATTTACGAAACTTTACAAAAAAAAGAAAACATGAAAATAAATTAAAATAACTGTTTTTTACATCACAAAAGTGCTAATCTATAAAATATAGAGAAAGTTTTTAGGAGGAAAGATCTACTAAATAACATAAAACTACACTTATAATATTGTGTTATTTAGAGAGTGAATAAATTGTTTTAGTTGACTAAATTCTCAAACATATTTACTCAATCTGTTTTTTAATCTTATTCAAAACAAGATACTGCTTTATAGTTAAACACACTATAAACTAATTGATTTTGAGGATTAACACTAAAACTTTGGTTAATTTAAAATAAAAAAAGGTTACTAATTACCTAAGAAATGGAGTACTAATTATGAAATTTTTAATTCAAGGAAATAATATTGAAGTTACTGAATCAATCCATGATTATGTAGAGGAAAAACTAGACAAAGCTGTTAAACATTTCCAAAATTTAGCGACTAAAGTTGATGTTCATTTATCCGTTGCTCGTAATGCTCGTATTAGTAATAAACATAAAGCCGAAGTTACTATCTATGCTAATGGTACTATAATTCGTGCTCAAGAACATAGTGAAAGTTTATATGCTAGTATTGATCTTGTCTCTGATAAAATTGCTCGTCAACTACGCAAATATAAAGAACGACAATTAGGACAAAAAACTCGCTCTCAAGTTAAAACCGTTGACTCTGTTGATTCTGTAGAGACAATTCCTTTGGATACTAATCTCATAGGCGATCGCCAACCTGAATTACCATCAGAAGTGATTAGAATGAAATATTTTACTTTACCAGCCATGACTATCGATGAAGCACAAGAGCAACTACAATTTGTGGATCATGATTTTTATATGTTTACCAATCAAGAAACTGGTGATGTAAATGTGATTTATAAAAGAAATCATGGAGGTTTTGGAGTCATACAACCTCGTCAGAATCATGATCAATAGAGTAACTAAAATTTCTTGAAAAGAAAATAATCCTAAGTAATAAGTAATAAATTTCTAATATTGTTTCATAAAATCTATAGCTTTATCTAACGGTAAAGGTTGAGAGAAGAAATATCCTTGTCCATAATTACAACCTAGGGATCGCAAAATATCTAATTGTTGTTGATTTTCGATACCTTCAGCCACCGTTGTCATCTCTAAACCCTGAGATAAATTAATTAAAGTACGACAAATAATCTCATCTTTATCATTATTTTCTAACTCTTTAACAAAACATTGATCAATTTTCATTGTATCAAATTTAAAGTTTTTGAGATAGGATAAATTAGCATAACCTGTACCGAAATCATCGATAACTAAAGGTAAACCGAAATCACGACAATTTTTTACTAA
Source organism: Cyanobacteria bacterium CG_2015-22_32_23 (assembly GCA_009993045.1). GTDB lineage: Bacteria > Cyanobacteriota > Cyanobacteriia > Cyanobacteriales > Cyanobacteriaceae > Geminocystis. Next base: position 12,587 of record JAACUG010000105.1, on the reverse strand, counting down.
AGATAAAGCCGTTTCACCTTCAAATAAACTTCTTTCTAAAATCTCTAATTTAATTTGTTTAGGATTAATAGAAGAATGCTTAATTTTTTCTTTGATAATATTTAAAAAATCGGGATCATAAATTTGTTTTTGTGCAACATTAATACTTAAAAATATATCATAATTAGTTTCTTTTTTTACTTGTAAAATAGCTTCTAAACTTTTTTCTAATAACCATTCACCGATAGGAATAATTAAAGAAGTTGACTCTGCTAAAGGAATAAAAACCGATGGAGAAACATTGCCTCTAGTAGGAGAAAACCATCTTAATAAAACTTCAAAACCAACAATTAAATTACTTTTTAAGTCTATAATAGGCTGATAAAAACAAACTAATTGATTTTGTTTAAAACCACTTCTAAGATCACTTTCTAATCTGATTAACTCAATAGCTTGATAAATTTTTTCTTGATACTCTTTTTTCGTATTATCTAAAGATATTTGATCTGATTCTTCTTTTGCTGATCTTAATCTACCAGTTTCTAAGCGAAAATAGTTCATAACTACCATTAATAATAACTTTAAAATGGGATCAGCATCCTCAATTCTAGTCTTAACTTGTTCACTGGTAACAATAGTTAACACCACATTAGTTTTAGCATAAGCGGCCGCAGATCGAGGACTGCCATCAACTAAAGCTAATTCCCCAAACATATCTCCAGCTTTAAGAATATTTAAAACGGTATATTTATTATTAACTAAAGTAGAAATTTCTACTTCTCCTTCATCGATAATATAAGCAAAATTACCCGTTTCTCCTTCTCTAAAAATACATTCTCCTGCTTGTAATGTTTGATTAGGAAATTTTTGTCCAAAATCATATTTTTCTGACATAATAAATAATTAAAAATCAAGAATTAAAAATTAATTTGCTAATCAGTAACTATTCATGATAATTAATTACTCTTAGAGTTTAAACTAGAAAAATATAAATTACCCACAATACCTAAAAACAAAATATAAAAGATTAATTGTACTAGATAAAGATGATCTCGATAACCTAATAAAGTTTTTAATAATATACCCGGAAATTGATTATCAGGTAAAAAATTACTTGTATTCCAAATAGGTATTCCAAGTAAACAAGAACCTTGATTAAATAAACATAAACTCTGATAGTGTAGATTAATTTGAGCGAGAATTGTTACCGCCCCATCAAAGTTTTTTAAAGCACTAACCACTAAACCAGCGACAATTAATAACAAAAAAATACCCATAACTTGAAAGAATAAACGGATATTTATTTTCACCCCCCAATAAAACAATGACCAGCCCATTAAACCTGCTAAAATTAATCCTGTTATTGCTCCTATTGTCGGACTTAAAAAGTCAGTTTGAAATTGAGCAGCAATAAATAAAACTGTTTCAAAACCCTCTCTTAATACAGCAATAAAAATTAATAAAAAAATTCCTTTTCCTGCATTTTCATTGGTTAATACGGTACTAATAGCACCTTCAACCTCACCTTTCATCGATTTAGCCTGTTTGCTCATCCAAATCAACATCCAACTTAACATCACGATGGCAGTGACGGCAAATAAAGTTTTTAAAACTTCTTTTAATACGGGCGCATAAAGATATTGACTAGATTCTAGTGTTTGTAAACTACCCCAAAGAAATAAACCTACAGAAATACTAGCTAAAATTCCTGCGATGACTCCTAAATAAATCCAACGATAACACTCTTGTTTTTGTGCTTTTTTTAAACAGGCAAAGACAATTCCTACCACTAAAGCGGCTTCAAAACCCTCTCTCAAGGTGACAACAAAAGTAGGTAACGCACTACTGATATTCATAATCTGAATTAAAATATCCACTAAATTTTCAAATTATATCACTACAACCTCTTGTCTTCTTCAGTTTTCTTCTGAGGAGTAAATCATTTCAGAAAAAAAAATAGTAAAATTAGTTGACATAAGCATCTATATTTGTATATGATTGTTATTTGGATGATTTTTGTCTTTACCTTATCTTAACCTTACTATGAACACTCAAGTTTTATTACAACTCAAGAAGAAACATAAACTAGGTTTTGGATGAGATAACAAAAAAAGTCTGTTAAAATCAATTGTCCCTATTAGCAAACACAGTATGGAGTGAGTTGACAAGAATGAACAAAGTGGGTACACATTTAGTGGTAGATGCTTGGCAAGCACCAGCAGATCTTTTGAATAATCCAGAAAGAATCCGTCAAGGCTTGTTAGATGCTATTAAGGCTGGAAAAGCTACTTTAATAGATATGTGTGTACACCAATTTAGTCCCCATGGGGTAACAGCTACCGTTACTTTAGCGGAATCTCACATTGCAATTCATACTTGGCCTGAATATGGTTATTTTGCCGCAGATTTATTTTTCTGTGGTGCTGGACAACCTAAAGAAGCCATGAAAGTATTACAAGTTGCACTTCAAGCAAAACAGGCAACCATGAGAGAAATTGATCGAGGTTTTCCTGAAGCGTTTGTGAATCAAGAAACTATCACCATGAAAGAGGAGTATATTCCTGTTCTTCAAGGTGTAGCTTAGTGATCAAAACTTGTTTTACCCTCAAATTCTCCTAAGCGTTCTCAAAAAAATCTTATCATCTTTTTATGATCTTTAATTTCCAGAACAAACCACATTTGAGGGTTATCGAATTAGTAATTAGACATCAAGAAGCATAATTTTTTATCAATCTTATGTCTAATTCAAGGATTTTTCCATTAATATCTTTTGTCTTTTGTGTTACCCGATACAATCAGTTTTTACATAAGATTGTAATACATCAGGGACTTTAATTGTACCGTCACATTGTTGATAATTTTCTAAAATAGCCGCCATAGTACGCCCTACAGCTAAACCAGAACCGTTCAAAGTGTGTACATAATCAGTACCTTTTTTACCTTTATCTTTAAAGCGAATATTTGCCCGTCTAGCTTGAAAATCATGGCAATTAGAGCAACTCGAAATTTCTCGATAAGTGTTAGCAGAAGGCAACCATACTTCCAAATCGTAACATTTCGCAGCACTAAAACCAATATCCCCCGTACATAACTCTATCACCCGATAAGGTAATTTTAGAGCTTGTAAAATCGCCTCCGCATTATTTACCATCTTCTCATGTTCTTCGGCACTTGTTTCAGGGCGAACTAATTTAATTAACTCAACTTTGTTAAACTGATGTAAGCGAATTAAACCCCGCATATCTCGCCCATAACTTCCTGCCTCTCGACGAAAACAAGGAGTATAAGCACAATGATAAATAGGTAATTTTTCCCCTTCCAAAATTTCTTGACTATACAAGTTCGTCACAGGCACTTCGGCGGTAGGCGTTAACCATAAATCATCATTTTCGCACTTAAAACTTTCTTCTGCAAACTTTGGTAACTGTCCTGTACCTTTTAATGCTTCACTATTAATTAAAACAGGAGGCATAACTTCAATATAACCTGCTTCTATTTGGCGATCGAGCATAAAATTAATTAACGCCCTTTCTAAAGCTGCACCCATGCCTATTAAAGCCACAAAACGACTTTGAGCAACTTTTACTGCCCTTTGAGAATCAATAATACCTAATTTTTCCCCAATTTCCCCATGAGGAAGAATGTGACTACCATCAGGAATAAACTCATCCCCCCAGCGTCTTACTTCAATATTTTCCGTTTCATTTTTACCCATAGGAGTAGTTTCTGAGGGTAAATTAGGCAATTCTAACAATAAAGCCTCTAGTTTAGCTTTTAACTCCCTTTCTTCAGGCTCTAACTGTGCTAATTTAGCTTTAACTTGATTTCCTTCTTCTTTTAAATTTTGGATTTTTTCCCTTTGAGGATTAGCGCCAACTTGGCGCATTTTTTCCCCGATGATTTTACCAATTTCATTGCTTCTAGCTTGTAATTCTGTTCTCACAGATTGCATTTCTCTTTGCTGACTATCTAAATCAAGAATAGGTTGTAATTGATAATCAGTATTGCGTTGATGTAACAATTTTAAAACTTCATCAGGATTTTCCCTGATTTTTTTTAAATCTAACATATTAATGAATAATAATATAAAAAATATAAAGTAGTAGGAAAAAGTATAATATTTATTAATTCCCCGTTTCCTTTCTAATTCCTAATTCCCCGTTTTCTTTCTAATTCCTAATTTTTTTCTAGTCTTTTTTTCTTACTTGCTTCTAAGGTGTCGGCTAACACTATAAGCATTTGAGTCATTTTTTCAATATTACTACGATATAACTCTAAGTCTTTTTTAAGTTTATCAATAGGTAAATTTAATTTATCCGTTAAAGGTTTAATTAATTCAGAAAATTTAGTTTCATCTTTGACAATTTCAGAATCACTTTTTTCGAGTAAACTATAAAAACCAATGGCAAATAAACGACTATATTTAAAATTAGGATTATCTAAAGCATAACGCCAATGATCTGCGATGGCATCCATACCATAATCATTATTAGGATATAGTAACCAGTTGATTAAATCTTGAGGAGATTTTTCTGTGGCAAAATGAAGTAAAGTCTCTGATTTTTGACGATATTCCTCTGGATTATTATTAATAGATTGACATAAAGCTCTAAAAATTGATTCTTTGTCAGATTCTGGGGTGTAACCATTCATAAATTGAGTGAAACTCTGACATACACCTAAATAATAAAGAGGATCGGAACGAAAATCAACATTAACAGATAACAAGTGCATTTCTACCATTAATTCTTCCACCACTCGGCGATAAATAGAATTAATAGGGCGATTATGATGCTGATAAAAATTTCTTTTAGTATCGGAAACAGTACGAAGTTTATCCACGAAATATAATAAGTTAGTTGATGATGATGTTAACAATTCTTAATTATCTCACATCTTTATCCTTAACTCATGACTTAATCTATTTTAAGGCATGAGACAAGACAAAATCAAAAAGTTTTGCCTTTAGCCTCATGAGGTGAAATCTCTTTCACTATTAATCAAAATAAAATCGAGTAACTAATTTTCGTTGTTCGTCTGCTTCTTCGCAAGTTTGCATTAAAGTATGACTATCATGAAAAGCGAAACAAATCAACTGTTGACAACGAGAAATAATGTCACGGTTGCAAATAGCACTAGCTTCTCCTAACGGGAGATGATCATGATCTTCATTTTCCACTAAGTGAATAACTTGATTGAGTTGATCTTGTGATTCTCTCGGTTGACGAGCAAGACTTTGGGGTAGTATTACTGTCAGTAAATTAGGATCGGCACGCATTGCTCCTCGTATGGCTGCGGAATTTGTCCCAGCCGCACCTGAAGTAATGATTCTATTGCCTTCTAACACAAGGGCATAACTCATCATTTCGATTAAGTGTTGATGAGTTATTGGAACATGGCGAGAACCTAGCAGAGCTATTTTTTTCGAGCTAGTTTGCTGGATAGCAGCTAATTCTTGCGCCAAAGTATCGAGTTTAGGAATTTTTAGTGATTGACTCAAAGACTGTTAATTTATCCTTACATTTCCATGCCATTTTAGCAAATGATCGTGAATAATCTCATCTTTTTGTGGACAAAATTTTTATTCTTAGTCAAACAAATAAAGTACCTTGCGGTATTTTACTATTGAAGATATAATAGTTTACTGCTAGGACGTATAGCTCAGTTGGTTAGAGTACATCGTTGACATCGATGGGGTCGCCTGTTCGAGTCAGGCTACGTCCATAACTTACATTCCTTACTAGATCTACATTCTCACATTTTGTTTTTGATTAGTTCCTTTTATACTCAATTATGAATCAAAAAACTGGATCATTTCTGGATCAGTTTTAAGACTCTTTTTTAACTGGTTATATTCATCTTTGTAACTAGATCTCGTCTAGATACCATGCTTGTGTTGTGGGCCTCTAAAGGACCGCAAGATCAACAGAGATCAAAAATAGAACCTAATTAACACGAATTGACACTACAAAAAGCACAAATTTGCGGATAAACATAATACAAATTTCTACACCTTTGTGAACAATTTAGATACGGTTAAAAGCTCCACTTCGTCATTAGTAAAGTGTCAGAGTAAAGGTTATTTCCGATTTAAAAGTAATATTACCATTAAAAAAGGTGGGCATTGCCCACCCTACAATTAATTGTCTGCGCCTTCTATGGGTGCAAATCCTTGACGTTGTATATTTTCTGTCACTACTCTTGGTTCTAAAAATTGTAACAGATAATCGGGACCTCCTGCTTTTGAGCCGACTCCTGATAACTTAAAGCCTCCAAAGGGTTGACGAGCAACGATCGCTCCTGTAATACCACGATTAATATATACATTGCCCACTTCAAATTCTTTGTAAGCTCGATCAATGTGGGCTGGAGTACGAGAATATAAACCACCAGTCAAAGCGTAGTCTGTGCCGTTGGCTATATTTAAAGCATGATCAAAATTGTCAGCTTTGATTACTGCTAATACAGGACCAAAAATCTCTTCTTGGGCAATAGTGGCATTTTCTGGAATATCAATTATGACGGTGGGAGATACAAAATAACCATTTTCAGGAGTAGGCACTTGAATGGCTAACTTACCTTCTCGTTTACCCTGCTCAATATACTCTAAAATGCGTTTTTGGGCAGTACCATCGATGACAGGACCAACTTTCGTGCTAGGATTTTTAGCCTCACCTACATTAAGAGATTTTACTCCTTCCACTAAACGCTCGACAAAGGTATCATAGACGGTAGAAACTACTATTGCACGACTACAAGCGGAACATTTTTGACCACTAAAACCAAAAGCTGATTGTATTACTCCAGCTACAGCTTGATCTAAATCGGCACTTTCATCGACGATAATACCATTCTTACCACCCATTTCCGCAATGACTCGTTTAAGGTGTTTTTGCTTGGGTTGCAATATCGCTGCATCAGCATAAATTTTACAACCTACTTCCCTTGAGCCTGTAAATGCGATCAGGTGAATATCGGGATGTTTAACGAGATAATCGCCAATAACCGAACCTTTCCCCGGTATATATTGGAAAACCCCTTCTGGAATACCTGCTTCTATTAAAATTTCAGCAATTTTTGCTCCAATTACCGTGCTAGTAGCGGCTGGTTTAAGTAAGGCACAATTTCCTGCCACTAAAGCGGCGACTGTCATACCAGTAGAGATAGCAAAAGGAAAATTCCAAGGAGAGACGATTAAGGCAATGCCACGAGGTTGATAAAAATAGCGATCATTTTCTCCTGCCACGTCATAATTATAACCTTGATCAAGCCTTTCCATTTCATCAGCATAATAACGACAAAAATCAATAGCTTCTGATACTTCAGGATCACCTTCTTTCAATATTTTACCAACTTCATAGCACATCCAAGCAGTTAATTCATGGCGTTTTGCTTCCATTATATCCGCCGCTTTTCGCAAAATATCTGCCCGTTGTTTCCCTGAGGTTTTACTCCATGTTTTAAAGGCTTCTTTTGCACTATTCATAGCTTCGTCAGCTTGGGAAAGAGAAATTAAACCAATTTTGCCGACTATTTCTGAAGGATTAGAAGGATTAACGGAGTCGATATATTCATCCGTTTCGACATATTTACCATTAATCAAAGGTAAGTAGATTTTGCCTAACTGATTGTGTACTATAGTTAACCCTTGTCGAGCTTTACTTAAGTTAGATTCTCGCCCATAATCAGTATCTGGTGAGCCTTGAAAAACCCCCCTTAATCCCCCCTTGGCAATGGGGGAAACTGTATCTAAACTCTTCTTATCAATGGGAGAAACTGTATCTAAACTCTTCTTATCAATGGGAGAAACTGTATCTAAACTCTTCTTCCCAATGGGAGAAACTGTATCTAAATCCTCCTTCGCAATAGAGGAAACTGCATTTAAGCCTTCCTTTGTAAAGGAGGTTGGGGGGTTTACACTGGGAGGTGCAACTAATTCTTCTATGGGCTTTTCTTCTGAATTTTGACGTAAAAAAGAGCTATTAGCTGTATTTTCGAGTAAACGACGGATAAGATAAGCCATACCCGGTAATAACTGCCCATAGGGTGCATAAACCCTAACTCTATGCCCTCTTTTGACAATCGCCCTAGCTAAAGTTTCTCCCATGCCATAAAGTATTTGACATTCAAACTTACGTTGAGGGATTTTGAGGGTTTCTGCAATAGCGATGGCATTTGCTTGAGTGCGTACGTTATGAGAAGCGATGGCTGCGTTTAAATAGTCGTGATTTTCGAGGAGAAGACGAGTTAATTTTTCATAATTAATATCTGTTTCTGGTTTTTGGTTAAATACTGGTTGATTCCAATGATTTTGCTTAGATTTAATGGTTTCTTGATCCCAATATGCACCTTTAACTAGACGGATAGTAATGGGATTACCCCGTTTTTTTGCCCAATTAATCCAACCTTTTAAGTCTGCTTCCGAATCACGCAAATAGCCTTGTAAAGTAACGCCAATATCGGTGCGTGTCTTAAATTCTTCTTCCATCAACAACTCTTGTAAAATGGAAATAACTACATCTTTGTAAGCGTACTGCTCTATGTCAAAATGTACCGCCGTATTATAATTTTGAGCGTGTCTTAATAAAGTACGAATGCGATCGCAAACTTTAACTTTACCACCTTCAGGATCAATCGGGTCAAATTGAGAGTAAAATGCGGTTAACTTGACGGAAACTTGAACTTTAGGGAGATTTTCCCCGTCAGCAGTGTCAATTTCGGGAATATTTGCCCATTTTTGAGCTTGATTACTCAATTGAGTGATTAATTCAAGGTAATTTTGGAGATAAGATTCTGCTTCCCCTTCAGTAATAACCGCTTCTCCTAACAAGTCGATAGAAAAGCACATTTTTTCCTTGCGCATTTTTTCTACCGCTTTAATCACCTCTTTGATGGTTTCTCCTGAAATGTATTTATAAGCTAAGGTTTCCACCGCTTTAGTAATAGTTGAAGAAGCAAGTTGAGCGGGAATAGAGTTAGCTTCGGTAAAATTAAGTAAAGTTTTCAATTCATTGGGTAATTCAACTTCTTCCGCCGTGAGATATTGTTGTAAATGACGCATAATCTCAGACTTGCTTCTCAATGCAGGTAACGCATCGATGAATCTAAACAATTGTACCCTCAAACCGGGGTTACTCATGGTCCAATTCATGAGTTTATCATCGAACTGTGCTTGTTCTTTCAACTGACTGAAAATATTGCCTTTTTGCCTTGTGGCTTCGATTAACTCTTTGGCGATCGCTTTGGTTGAATCTTCGTAGGATAATGTAGAATTAGCGGCAGCAATCATAAATTTGACCTAATAAATATAGTAAAATATCTTTAATTTTGTCCTGATAATCGAATGCTAAAATGCTGATTTTGCATAACATTCAGAGTTTTTTAGCCCTACTATTTTATCATATTTAGAAAATTTATTACTAATTCGGCTTTGGTGAAAAAAGATGAGATTAAGCACCGTTAAATCATTTTTTGAAAAAGGTGTCAGGTAAAATTAATTATATTATATGTATAATCCCTAAATATTTTAATACTTAAGAGGATTTAGTGATTGTCGGAGAATAACTAAAAATAAAAAAAAGGTGAGCAAAAAAGCCCACCAATGATTATTAATAACTAATTATGATTAATTATGAAGACCAAACGCCACTAGCAACGTCAATTAAAGGTTTTAAGTGGGGAGTTTCACATAAGAAAAAGGCAAAAAATGCACCACCACAAGCACCTAATAAGAAACCACCAGCAAATTCACTCCAACCTTCTTTAGTACCTAAATCTAAAGGTACATTAGGAGTAGTAAGAGTTTCAGTAGGTTTACTCACACCCACAGCACCATAAATAGATAAACAAATGGTGAGGATAGAAACTAAACCAATAGTGGCTAATAAACCAGCAGTAGGGCCATAATCCGTTAAACGAAGAGGTCCTAATACAGCAAAAGGTCCGTATAATAAATAACCATGAGCCATACCAATTTCCAAGCCACGACGGTTAGCTGATAAACCTTGACGATAAGCAGGAAGGGCGTTAATAAATGCTTTAGTAAAAGCAGATCCATTTACGGGAGTAGAGAGATTTCCTACTTGAGGATCGTTACCGCAATTAACTACATCAATACTCATTGCTTTTTATGTAATCTCCTTAAAGTTTTTATCAAAAATTGACTATTTTTAGGTTACTTTAACTTGATCAGAGCCTTAGGAGAATTTTTTGTTAAGAATCTTTATATTTGATCCTTTTTGGTCTAACTTCACAGTATTATCCATTTAAGTTAATTTTATTTTTTAGTATAGGAACATATCAACTATGATTGGAGATTTTGCTGCAGCTTTTTTACCTAGTATTTTAGTTCCCGCCGTTGGTTTAGTTATGCCCGCTATTGTTATGGGTTTATTATTCTTACAAATCGAAAGCGAAGCCTAAATAAATGAACTATCATTAACAATAAACAATAAAAAAAACAAGGTGGATAGGTAAATAAGTATATTTATTACCTTCCATCCCCCAAAATTATTCACTTTCAATAATTATGAATGACAACTGAAAATATTTACGGTAATCTTCAAGGTTTAAAACCTAATCAACTTAAACAGTTACAAAAACTTTATCAACAACGTATCCGTAGCGATCGCCTAACCACTACAGAATTAGCCGAAAGAATCGCTGCTGTTAGTACAGATCTTAAACAGCCCGTTTGCGTCTATTTAAACCGTCGTGGACAAGTTATCAGAGTAGGGGTTGGTACACCTCGTCAAACTCAGATTCCCCCCTTAGAATTGCCCCGTTATGGAGCACAAAGATTATCAGGCATCCGTTGTTTAGCCACTTCTTTAAAAGTTGAACCACCTAGTGAAGCCTGTTTGACGGCTATGGCAAGGCAGAGATTAGACGCTCTAATGATGTTTACCCTCACAGGAAAAGGCCTTATGGCTAAAGGTGGAGGGGCAAAGGGTTTTATTAAAGATGTTTATTTAGCACATTTATTGCCCATTCAGGAAGATAATACATTATGGCAAATTTCTCCTCCACAAAATATTGATGTCATAGCCGAGCAAGATTTTCTTGATTTAATAGAAAGTTTAGAAGCTGAATTTAGTCGAGAATTTATTGCTCAAGATGTTTCTTCTGGGCAGGATAAAGTTTTATTAGTGGGATTAATGACGGCAAAAATGACACAACAAAAGTTTCAAGATAGTTTACAAGAATTAGCTTTATTGGTAGATAGTGCGGGAGGAAATGTTTTAGCTACTATAGAACAAAAACGTTCTAATCCTCATCCTCAAACCTTAGTAGGTGCAGGAAAAGTGGAGGAAATTGCTTTACAAGTACAAACTTTAGGGGTGAATTTAGTGGCATTTGATCGAGATTTATCCCCAGCACAAGTGCGTAATTTAGAATTACAATTCGGCGTTAGAGTCGTTGATCGTACAGAAGTAATTTTAGATATATTCGCTCAAAGGGCGCAATCAGGGGCTGGTAAATTACAGGTAGAATTAGCTCAACTAGAATATATGTTACCACGGTTAACAGGTAGAGGGTTGGCTATGTCTCGGTTAGGAGGAGGTATTGGTACAAGAGGACCAGGAGAAACAAAATTAGAAACTGAAAGACGAGCAATTCAAAAACGGATCACAAGATTGCAACAAGAAGTAAATCAGTTACAAAGTCATCGCTCAAGATTACGACAACAACGCCAACAAAATGAAATCCCTTCCGTTGCTATTGTCGGATATACCAATGCAGGAAAATCGACTTTAATCAATGCGTTAACTAATGCTGAAGTTTACACTGCAGATCAACTTTTTGCTACATTAGATCCTACAACAAGAAGACTAACTATCACTAATCAAAATACTGCGGAATCTAGGACAATTTTATTAACGGATACCGTTGGTTTTATCCACGAATTACCGCCATCTTTAATGGATTCTTTTCGGGCAACTTTAGAAGAAGTAACCGAAGCAGATGCCATATTGCACGTTGTGGATTTATCTCACCCCACATGGGAAAGTCACATCAATTCAGTAAAAGCAATTTTAGCGGATATGCCTTTAACACCTAATGCTCAACTAATAGTCTTCAATAAAATAGATAAAGCGGATATCGAATATTTAGAAACCGCTAAAAATAATTATCCCCAAAGTGTATTTATTTCCGCCGAAAAACGTCTAGGTTTAGAAACTTTACGAAATCGTTTAGTCGATATTTAAACTAACTTTTTTTATATATTAGGAGATATTTGAGCAAAAAAAAACTTTACTTGAGACTAATAACCCACATTCCGCATATTTCAATAGAATACTAAAATAGATACACAAAGACATTATTTAATAATGTATTATTAACAAAAAGTGTTTATCTAAAAAGGCCAAAAAGAGTGGAAGTAATGGGAATGTTGATGGGGTTATGTTTATTGGTATATAACATCGGTCAAAGAATGATCAAAAAAGAATTAAAAAGAAAAGGAGAAACAATAAGAAACCAACGACAAAAACCCATAGATAATCCCACATTATCATGTATATTTCAATTATTTCAGGGGATTCATTTGGTACAATTAGAAGGAAAAGAAATGGTCAGTAATTTAACAGAAGAAATAAGGAAAATAT
>JAACUG010000104.1 GCA_009993045.1 Cyanobacteria bacterium CG_2015-22_32_23 | reverse complement strand
GGGGCGATTTCTTTTCCTAAATCCCGAAGAGTGGAATACGCCCCTAAATCCCCAATGCTGGGGACTTCAATTCATTAACTTCTTCTCCCCCAAAGTTGGGGGCTGGGGGGCGATTTTTCCTCTAAAGTTTAGGGCTAGAAGGCAAAAAAGCCATTAAGAATAAATATCTAATAAGGTTTATTAACCAAATCATAATCTGATTACAGATCCTATCAAGATAATATGATTAAGTAGGGTAAAGAATATCCACAATCATCATTAAATTTTCAATTAATTTGAAATAAATATTTGTATGAAAGATCAAACTATTAATCTTAACGAACCTGAGTATTATTTTAATCGAGAATTGAGTTGGTTAGAATTCAATTATCGGGTATTACAAGAAGCCTTAAACGAAAAAACATTATTACTGGAAAGACTAAAATTCACCGCTATTTTTAGTGCAAATCTTGATGAATTTTTCATGGTAAGGGTAGCGGCATTAAAGCGACAGATTGAAGCGGAAGTAACAAAATTAACTCCAGATGGTAGAACACCCGTACAGCAAATTTATGATATTAATAGTCATTTACGCCCTTTAATTAAGCAATTAGTCGAAAATTTTGAGTATAAACTTAAACAAGAATTAATTACTCATGGAGTATATTTAGTTAATTTTGTTGATCTTAACGAAAAACAGAGAGATTATTTACATCAATATTTTGATAGTACCATATTCCCCGTACTAACACCCCTAGCGGTTGATCCGAGTCATCCTTTTCCTCATATGTCTAATTTGAGCTTAAATTTAGCTGTTTTAGTCAAAAACCCTGATACGGGGGCAGAATTATTCGCTAGAGTAAAAGTACCGAAGACTCTTCCTCGTTTTATTACTTTTCCTCCTGAATTACGAAAAGTTCATAATTGTGACGAACTTCCTTTGTGGGTAGGTATCCCTATCGAACAAGTTATGTCACACTACCTAGAAGCCTTATTTCCGGGGATGAATGTCCAAGAATGTCATAATTTTCGTTTAACTAGAGATGCTGATTTAGGAGTACAGGAAGACGAAGCCGATGACTTATTATTAGCAATACAACAAGAATTAAGAAAACGACGTTTTGCTGGTTCGGCTGTACGCTTAGAAATTCATCCCTCTATGGCTGATAATATTAAGCAAATGTTGATGGAAGGCTTAGATTTAGAAGAGATAGATGTTTATGAAATTGATGGTTTATTAGGGTTAAATCATTTATTCGATTTGGCTAGTTTACCTTTACCCGAATTAAAAGATACTCCTTGGAATGGTATTGTACCTCCTCCCTTTGATCAATTTCAAGAGTTAGAAATGGCTAAAGAAAATGAAGATGATAATACTATTAGTGACAAGTTTTTTGCCATGATTCGTAAATCTGATTTAATGGTACATCATCCCTACCATTCTTTTTCTTCCACTGTACAACAATTTATTACTCAAGCCGCTCATGATCCTCACGTCATGGCAATAAAAATGACTCTTTATCGCACTTCGGGAGATTCTCCTATTCTCAAAGCCTTAATTGATGCGGCGGAAAATGGTAAACAAGTTATCGCTTTAGTGGAATTAAAAGCTCGTTTTGACGAGGAAAATAACATTATTTGGGCAAGAAAATTAGAAAATGCTGGAGTCCATGTTGTTTATGGTATTGTTGGCTTAAAAACCCATACTAAAATAATTTTAGTGGTGCGTAAGGAAAAAGATCAAATTCGTCGTTATGTTCATATTGGTACTGGTAATTATAATCCTAAAACCGCTAGACTTTATACTGATATTGGTTTAATTAGTTGTCGTGAAGATTTAGGCGCTGATTTGACGGATTTATTTAACTTCCTCACTGGTTATTCTAAACAAAAGGCTTTTCGTAAATTATTAGTTGCCCCTGTGACAATGCGCGATCGCATGATTGCTATGATTGAAAGAGAAGCAGAACACAGTCGAGATGGTGGCAGTGGTAGAATTATCGCTAAAATGAACTCTGTGGTAGATGTGCCAGTAATTCAGGCTTTATATCGTGCTTCCCAAGCTGGAGTAAAAATTGATTTAATTGTCAGAGGTATTTGTAGTTTACGCCCGAGTATTGAAGGTATTAGCGAAAATATTAGAGTTATTAGCATTATCGGACGTTTTCTTGAACACTCTCGTATATTTTATTTTCACAATAACGGAGAAGAAGAAATTTATGTCGGTAGTGCGGATTGGATGGGGCGCAATTTATCTCGTAGGGTTGAAGCGATTACACCTATTGAAGAGCCAAAATTAATTAAACAGTTACAAGAAATTTTACAAATTATGTTATCAGATAATCGACAATCATGGGAGTTAAAATCTGATGGTAGTTATGTCAAGAGAATCCCTGTGGAGGGAGAAGAAGAAGTTAGTACTCATGAAATACTAATGAAAATGGCAAAACAACATTAAGAATTAAATTAATTTCGCCCCTAAATCCCCAATAACATTAAGAATTAAATTAATTTCGCCCCTAAATCCCCAATAACATTAAGAATTAAATTAATTTCGCCCCTAAATCCCCAATTATGGGGACTTTTTGTTATTCTCTCCTAAAGTTACCTGAGTTCGATACAAGAATCTTTGATATGGTTAGATTTCAGGCTTTAGATTTTAGGTTTTAATTTAATTAATCAAGGGGAAAATCAATTATTAATAGTTTTTTATCAATTCTTTACCTAATACCTAATACCTGACACCTGATACCTAGAGATTTAGATTTAGAGTTAATTTAGTAAACACCAGCGTTATAACGCTCATCCCCTTCGTTGAATACTTCTTCTACAGGGGTAGCCGTAAAATTGTCAATATTAGCTTGTAATCTTTCTTTTTGAGAATCACTTAACCCAGGGATAAGTAAAATATCTTCTACTTGTTCATAGGGTGCATTTTGAATGATAATACTGGCTAATTTAGGATAAAATCCTCTTAAATCACGAAAATCACGAATATCGCTATTGTTTATGTCGATTTTTTGACCAAATTCAGTACGTAATAACTCATCTGCGGCATTACGACGATCATTCTCTACTGCTAATATAGGAGAATTTCCTTGTAAAATAGTATTAAAATCTAATGCTTGGGCAGGTTGACTAAAAGTCACTGAAACTAATAACAACATTAAACTAAATACCGTTACAATACGATTCCATAATTTCATGAAAATTGAGCCTCCAAAATTAAGATAACTTAAATAATTATTTTATATGTTTTTATTTATCCATCAACTTAGGATTGTTTTTATCCTTTGTTTTTGATTCTGTGTCACCTTAACAGTGTAGTTTTATCTACAGAACTGATGGTTATCTGATCTTATCAGTGAAACTGCTTTTTTCTTAGGGCAAAACGTAAAGATTTGTAAACTTAAATCTATCTCATTAATTATGACACTTAAAGCTCTGATATTCGATGTTGATGGTACTTTAGCACAAACAGAAAAACATGGTCATCGAGTTGCTTTTAATTTGGCTTTCCAAAAGGCTGGTTTATCATGGCAATGGGATATTGATTTATACGGTGATTTATTGGAAATTGGTGGCGGAAAAGAGCGTTTAAGGCACTATATCACCCATTATCTCCCCGAATTTACTATAAATGAGCCTTTAGATCAATTTATTCTCTCTTTACATCGACAAAAAACTATTTATTATCGTCAACTATTAGTTAATAATGCTATTCCTTTACGTCTTGGGGTGAAAAGATTAATTACAGAAGCATACAATCAAAATATAAAATTGGCCATCGCATCTACGGCATCTTTAGAGAATGTGAAGGCTTTGTTAGATACTTCTTTAGGGGAAGAAATGAGTAAATATTTTGAAGTAATTGCAGCAGGAGATATGGTTAAGAATAAAAAACCTGCGGCGGATATTTATTTGTTAGCCTTAGAAAAACTTAATCTTTCTTCTGGGGAATGTTTAGCCATCGAAGACACAAATCAAGGATTAATAGCCGCAACTCAGGCAGGTTTAAAAACAGTAATTACTATCAATGATTATAGTAAAAATCAAAATTTTGATGATGCTTTTTTAGTGTTAAATAGTTTAGGTGAACCTGATCTATTTTTTCAAGTTATTAAAGGTAATAATTATCATCATGACTATTTTAATCTCGAATTAGCTCAAAAAATTATTGAGAATTAATAGTTAGTTAGAAGGTGTTTATTTTAAGTGGTAGGAAAATAATCAGTTAATTTCCCCAAAAATTGGGGGTTAGGGGGCGAATAGTTAGTGAGAAGGTGTTTATTTTAAGTGGTAGGAAAATAATCAGTTAATTTCCCCCCAAAATTGGGGGTTAGGGGTGAATAGTTAGTGAGAAGGTGTTTATTTTAAGTGGTAGGAAAATAATCAGTTAATTTCCCCCAAAATTGCGGGTTAGGGGGCGAAAAATCTTTGTAAATCTAACATTCTTACAACAAATTTTTATGGGTAAAATCTTTAGGATTATCTCCTGTATAAGTTGCGGCAATTTGCCCGTTACCAATTAATTTATACTTGTAAGTAACTAAGCCTTCTAAACCAACAGGCCCTCTGGGGGGCATTTTTTGAGTACTTATACCTACTTCTGCTCCAAAACCATAACGAAAACCATCAGCGAAACGAGTAGAACAATTATGATATACTCCTGCTGAGTCCACTTGACTCATGAATATTTCTGCATTTTGTTGATTATTCGTCACAATAGCATCGGTATGTTTTGAGCCGTATTGGTTAATATGACTGATAGCATTGGTTAAATTATCCACAATTTTAATGGCTAAAATTAAATCACTGTATTCTGTTTGCCAATCTTCTTCCGTTGCACTTTCACAGTTAATAATTTTTTGGGTTTCTTCATCTCCTCTTAACTCAACTCCTTTTTCTCTTAATGCTTTAGCTATCTCTGGTAAAAATTTAGTGGCGATCGCTTTATGAATCAAAAGAGTTTCTATAGCGTTACAGGCGGCGGGATAATGGGTTTTAGCATCAACGGTAATATTAATAGCTTGAAGTAAATCAGCGTCAGAGTCAATAAATAGATGACAAATACCGTCTGCATGGCCTAAAACGGGAATTTTAGTGTTTTCTTGGACATAACGGACAAATTCATTAGATCCACGAGGTATAATTAAGTCAACATATTTATCTAATGTCAATAATCCCTTAATTTCTTCTCTGGTAGTTAATAATTGTATGGCATTGGGATTAACTTCAGTATTTTTCAGGGTTTCGTGGATAATTTTAACTAATGTGGTACAAGTTTGTAATGCTTCTTTTCCTCCCTTCAAAATAACGCCGTTACCTGATTTGATGGCTAAACTGGTAATCTGAATTAAAGCATCGGGGCGCGCTTCAAAAATTACGCCTAAAACTCCTAAAGGGCAACTAACACGATGTAATATTAATCCTTCATCTAACTCTCTTTTTAAAGATACCATGGCAATAGGATCATCTAATCTTGCCACATCTTGCACTCCAGCTATAGCACTTTTTAATTTAGACTCCCCTAACTTTAAACGGGCATAGAGAGCAGAAGAAATTACCCCCTCAGAGGCATCACAATCAGCTTTATTGGCAGTAATAATCTCATTTTGATGTTTTTCAAGGGCAGAAGCGATGGCCATGAGAGCGTTATTTCTAGCGGTTTCTGGTAATATTCCTAATTGACGAGCTGCAATTTGAGTTTCTTTTGCGATATTTTGTAAATCAGACATTTTAATAATTGATAATAAATAATTTTCTGAAGGAATTAAATTTTCACGATTTAGATTAACATTGAATTAATACAGCAATCTTAAATCTTGGGTTGATAACAAAAGATTAAAAAATAAATCTCTCAATCTTACTATAGTTGATAGCTAATAAAAATCTTACAGCAATAATAAATATTTATTTTAGAATAATAATGATCAAAATTAAAACAATTATTCTCTTTTCTATCACCTTATTTTTAATTAGTTTAAATCATAATACTTTAGCTAATCATTTAAGTATAAAATCTCCTCAATTAGTAAGTCAAAAAGCCGTAAAAAATTATTGTAAACCCAACGAAAGTTTATTTTTAAGTGCAGAAACTAAAAATTTTTGGTTAAATATTTGTGGTGGAGATTTGCCAAATCATTATGTAGGAGTTAGTAAAAAAAACGGTAACAGTATTCGTTTACCTTTAGACGATTATAATAAAAAAGGTGATTATTTTTCCGCTTATAATGGCAATGTTAATTACTTGATTATTTTTAATACTCCTAAAGGTAGCTTTTTAACTGTTACGGAAGGGAAAAAAGAGTTATTTCGAGAACCTCTTATTAGTTGGTAAGATAGATTTATATTGTGGTTTCTTTTTTATATAAACTAACTAATGTAGCAATAGAGATAGCTGGGAAAAGTTGCCCACATAATCCTTCTAAATTAGTAAACATCATGGCAAAATTATTTACAGGAGTTATATCACCATAGCCAAGGGTTGTTAAAGTAACAAAACTAAAATAAAATAAGTTACCATTTACTTGCATCATCCTAGATTCTGGAAAATGAAAAGCATTTATGTCAAAAAAATAGATGACTTTATAAAATAAAAACCAGAGTATTCCTAATAGAATATAAATACAAATTCCTCCTCTAATTACATCATTATTAACTCTTGTTTCTAAATGAACTTTTTGATAAATAGCAACAATAGAAAGAATTAAAAATATACCATCAATAATGGCAGTGATAATGGCTAATAATTCTGATATATAACTTTGATCATAAATGTTAATTAAATCTGCTAAAAATGATAATAAAGAAAGAATATAAAAAACTTTAATAATTTTTTTTGAAACATTTAAGGTGTTAATAGCCGAAATAATAATAAAGAAAAAACCTAAAGGAAAAAGAAAACTAATAATTTTAGAATATTGGGATAAAGGCATTAATAAAAACGAAATGATTAAATAAAAGAAAAGATTAGTATATTTATTTTTATTAGATATTTCCATGACAATTATAATTTTTTAGAGTTAAACTGTTACTCAATATAATATGTTGAATCAAGTAAACTAAAATTAATTTTTGATTATCAATAATTTTTTTCTCAGATTAAACAAAAAATGAGTAATTATCAAACATGGCAATGGCAAGGTTTTAAAATCGGTTATCAAAGTTATGGTGACAGTGGAGAAGCTGTTGTTTTTATACACGGTTTTGGTGCAAATAGTGGACATTGGCGACATAATTTACCATTTTTAGCCGAAAATTATCGTTGTTATGCCATTGATTTACTTGGTTTTGGCGCATCCGCAAAGCCTACTCCGGGGCAACCTTTTGAATATACTTTTGAAACTTGGAGCAAACAAGTAGCTGATTTTTGTCGAGAAGTTGTTAAAACTCCTGTTTATTTAGTTGGTAACTCCATCGGTTGTGTGGTGACGATGCAAACGGCGGTGGAGAATCCTGATTTAGTAATTGCCATCGCTTCTCTCAATTGTTCGTTAAGATTATTACATGATCGAAAAAGAGAAACTTTGGCATGGTATCGTAATGTAGGGGCTATGGTGATGCAAAAAGTATTAAAAAATAAAAAGATAGGTAACTTTTTTTACCAACAAATTGCGAAACCAAAAGTAATCAAAAATCTTCTTTCCCAAGCCTATCAAAAAAAAGAAGCCATCAGCGATGAGTTGGTAGATTTAATTTATCAACCCTCTCAAGATAAAGGCGCCGCAGATGTATTTTTAGCCTTTACGGGTTATTCTCAAGGCGCTTTACCTGAAGACTTATTACCTATTTTACCTTGTCCGATCACTTTTTTTTGGGGTACAAATGATCCTTGGGAATCCATTGAATTAGGAAAAGAATTGGCAAATTATCCCACTGTAAAAGATTTTATCCCATTAGAAGGTTTAGGACATTGTCCACAAGATGAAGCGCCAGAAATTGTTAATCCTCTTTTACAACAATGGTTAGAAAAAAATCAATAATTTAGGACAAATTTTGAGAGTAAATTCAGGTAAGATAATTAAAAAAAATTAATCATAAAATTATGGTAACAACTCCTATTCAACCATCGAAACATCCTTTAGCAGAATATATTTATCGTTTAGAATCTGGTAAAAGTTTATTAAAAAATTCTCCTCAAAATGTAATGGAAGTGGTGGGAATTTTGAAATCTTATGGCATAGTTTTAGATGCTTATTCTAACAATCTCAATTATATTGCTGATCATCAATTTTTAAATTTATTTCCCTTCTTTAAATACTTTGATGGCAAATTTTCTTGGGGTAAATTATTTCGTCATTGGTGGCATGATCGCATAAACTTTGAGTATGCCGAATATTGTATGCGCGCTATGTTGTGGCATGGAGGCGGTAAGTTAGATGAATATGTAGATAGTGCAGAATTTACTAAATTAATGCAAGACTCTATCAAAGCAAAAACTCAAGGAAACCTATTTATTTCGAGCTTAAATAAAGTCTTTCCCGATTTTTTAAGTGAACAAGTCAAAATGTCAGTTTATACCAGTGCGTTAGGGCAATTTTGGCGAGTTATGAGTGATATGTTTATTAGTTTATCCGACAGATACGACGAGGGAGAAATCAATACCATTGAAGATGTAGTCAAACATATTTTAGATGCTTTAGTGGTTGATGCTAATAAACCGATTACCTACAATGTTGACATCAAAGGCAAAACTTATCCCTTGATACCTGAAAAAGCTGGATTAACTTTTCTTATGGATACTGCAGTGCCTTATGTTGAGGCGGTATTTTTTAGAGGTAATCCATTTTTAGGTACAGTATCTTTCAATGCTCAAGCTAATCAAATTTCTTATGATCAATCACAATTTACCTATGGTGCATTATACGCTGATCCGTTACCCGTTGGTAGTGCAGGAATTCCTCCTACTTTATTAATGCAAGATATGCGTCATTATTTACCTAAATATTTATCTGAGTTTTATCGCAATACAACCAGAGGAGAAGATGATTTGTTAGTAAAAATTTGCATCAGTTTTCAAAAGTCAATGTATTGTGTAACTACTGCAGCAATTCAAGGATTAGCACCCCATCCATTAACCACTGAAAATATAACAGAAAAAGAGGCTAATCGAAAATATTTAGAAGGGTGGATGAATCGTTTTACCACTTCTCGTATTTTAGATGTAAATGATTAATTAAACTTTTTAAATATAAATGTAGGGTGGGCAATGCCCACATTTACGCCATTATAAAAACTTTTTTATTTACATTAATTATTATCTATAAAAATTAGAAAAGAATAAAAAAAAATAGTGAAAAAAAGCTATTATTTTACAGTAAAACTTTAGTTTAAATGCCACAAAAGTATTAAACTGAGTTCTTGCATGAATTACATTAATACTTGATAGTTAAAGGTAAGCAAATCAATTCTCTTATTGTTAATGCCAATTCTTATACTTATTACTCCTTACTCCCTTACCAGTCAATGGAAATAGGGTGCAAGATATGAGTTAAAGTTTACTAGAGAGGTAAATCAAATAAAACAGAAGTCATGTAATTTTCTGCCCATTCAACGCCAAAGGCTTTCTCTAAAACTCGACGGGTTTTATCATTTTGTTGTTGTTGTAAACAGTAATTTTTCTGCCCTTGAAAATAGACTAATTTTTCACTATCAGAAACAGGATTACATTGATTTGCAATCTGACAATGAATAGTTAAATAATCTTTTACTGTCTTTAAAAATAGCTTTTCTTCTTCCTCATTATTAGGGCGAATAAACAGACAAAAAGGGGAAAAAATATCCCCCCAAGTAGGTAAATCTCGTTGATCAGTAAAAATTATTTCCTCTAAATTCGAGAGTCTTTCTTGATAGTTTTTAGATAAAGTTTTTTCGCTATTAGTAGGAGATAAATCAACAATAGCAGCACTTATTCCTGCTTTTCCTGCTACAATATCACAACCAAACATTGGTAAAGGATATTCAATATTAGGAAACATGACGCAATGAAGAATATCTAAATTACTGCCTACTTTTGCCAATTCAAGGTGCATTTTCCGAAATTCTCGACTTTGATAACAATAGTTTTGAATAGTTAATCTTTCCCCTTCTAATTTTCCTTCCACATAGCCTAAACCTTCGGGTAATTCGTAGGGTGATAAAGAAAGATTTTCTTGCCAAGTAGCAATAATAATTTCTGCTAATTGATTGATCAGAGGATGTAAACGACTTTTTAAATCAGAGGAAGAAGTTTCCATAAAAGATTGTTAAAATTATTGATTTATGATAAATTTTGACTCTAGCTTAATTATTTAATAGTGGCAACTAAAATCACAATGCCGAAAACGAGACGATACCAAACGAAAACCCAAGTATTTTGTTTTTGCAGAAAAAGAATTAACCATGCAATGGCTAAATAAGAGAAAATCCATGCAGAAATAACCCCAACAACCAAAGGAAAGATAGAAACGGAGTTTAAACCTTGAGAAAAAGCGTCTTTTAATTCCACTAAACCTGCTAAAGTAATAGCTGGAATACCGAGTAAGAAGGAAAAACGAGCAGCAGTTTCCCTTTCTAAATTCATAAATAAACCAGCCGTAATCGTTGAGCCTGAGCGAGAAACACCTGGTATTAAAGCAAGAGATTGAGCTAATCCCATTAAGATACCATCTTTTGTGGATAATTGCTCAAAATTGCGTTTATGAGTGCTAATTTTTTCTGCTACACCCAATAAAATCGCCATCACAATGGAGGCAATAGCGATGGTGGTTAAACTACGAAAACTAGAGTTATCTAAATCTGGCACTAAAATTTTTAAGGCTAAACCCACAATAATAATCGGAATAGTACCAATAATAATACCTAAACCCATTTTAAATTCTTGGGTATTATAATTCTTCGTTTTGACTGATTTAAGAATACCAGTGGTTAAATGTATTAAATCTTGGCGAAAATACCATAAAACGGCTATGATACTGCCTAATTGAATAATAGCAGTATAAGCTACGCCAGGATCACCCCAACCCAAAGCCACAGGTATTACTTTTAAATGTGCTGTACTACTAATTGGTAAAAATTCTGTTAAACCTTGTATCAATCCCAAAATAAACGCTTGAAATAGATTAATACTAACGGTAGAAGTTTCAGTAACAACATTATCACTTTGGGCAAAGATAAGGGGTTGAGTAAATAAAGTTAATATCAATCCCCCCATAATGCCAGAAATTAGGGTATAAGTAGTTTGAGATTTCGAGTTAGACATTCACTGATAGTGATAATTAGGGCAACGAGTGTTAAATTATAACTCTTTTTGTACTTGTGCCACGCTTTCTAATTTTCCTTGTTGTTGGTAAATATTTTTAGCTTTTTCTAACATTTCTTTGGCTTCTGGTTTTCTACCTCTTTCTTTTAGTAGTAAGCCTAGACGATGATAACCGTAGGGGTTTAGGGGCGCTAATTCAATAAAACGACGATAAGCGACAATGGCACGAAAATAATCTTGTTTTTGTTCTAAAATTCTAGCAGTACCGCCGTAGGCTTGGATAGATTTATTATCTAAGATTGATGCTTCTTGATAGGCTTTGAGGGCGTTATCCCAGTCTTTTTGTTGCTCATAAACCATAGCCATTTTTAAGATTACTTTAGCATTATTCGGCTCACTACTTTCGAGTATCTTTAATTGTGCTAATCCTTCGGCGGATTTTTGCTCTTTAAAGTAGGCTGTGGCTAATTTTAACCTCAAATCGTTATTTTTGGGAAACTTAACTATGGCGTTTTCTAAGAAAGCGATAGCCTCACTATTTTTATTTTGTTGATACAGTGCTGTAGCCATAATATCGTAAGCGGTTTGATTATTACTATCTAAAGTTAGTATTTTTTGATAATAATTTTCGATTTGAGAATATTCTCCTTTTCTCAGGGATAAAACCCCTAAAGCAATTAAATTATCGACATTCTTTGGTTGTAGGGCGATCGCCCTTTCGTAAGCATTTATAGCGTTAGAATTATCCCCAATTTGAGCGAAAGTATAACCTAAAGCGGTATGAAAATCACTATTATCGGGTGCTAAAGTGATAGCTTGTTGATAAGCATTAGCGGCGGCTTGATAGTCTCCTAAAGAAGCATAAAGATAGCCGATACTTGAAAAAATTTTCGGGTTTCCATTATCTAAAGTAGCCGCTTGACGATAAATAGAAAGTGCGTTATTTAGGTCGCCTACTGTAACATACTGTTTACCTTGTTGGAGTAAATTATATAATTGTTGTTTTTGTTGGGGATTCAATCTCGTAGCTACGGTTGAGCTGGTTTGTGCTTCTGCCGTTAATTCTAAGGGGATTAATCCCATACCTCCTAAAAGTAAAGAGATGATTATGTGAGGGATAATTTTCTTATACACTCGGTTTTTAACCTCCGTTAAACTTAAAGAATCTTAATATTACCATAAAAAGCACCTAATTCATTAAATAGTGTTTAGCTTCTTGCGCTACGGCTACGGATTTATCTTGAGAAAGAATAGTTAATATTTCTTTGGTTTTTTCCCCTCCAAATCTGCCTAATGCTTGAGCGACACGATGACGAATTTGCCAATCATCATTATCCACAAAAGGAATTAATAAATCTATGGCGCGAATATCACCTAATTCTCCTAAAGCGCTAATGGCTGAAGTTTGTAATAGTGAGTTATCAGAGTGTAAAGCGTCTTTGAGTAAATCAAAACCATCAGGATGTCCTAATTCTCCTAAAGCAGCTACAATACTAAATTGTATTAACCATTCTTCTGTTTCGTAATAAACTTTTTTCAAGTCGGGATAGGCTTGGGTAAGTTTTAATCCTGCTATGGCATCCGCTGCGGCTGCTCGAACATCGGCTTCAGGATCGTTGTATAATCTTTCTAGTAATATTTCTAAAGATTCTTCCAGATTTACGTCTCCTAAGGTGTCTAATTGAGAAATTGCGGCATAACGCACTCTGACATTATTGTCTTGAATAATCGGTTTAATTAACTCATAAGCTGTTTTTTTGTCTAATTGTCTTAATTCATTTATTCCTCTGATGCGATCGCCAAAATTATCAGCATTAATTAAATTTTTTACAGATTCGGGTGTAATAGTCATGATTTTGATAGTTAAAATTGATTAAAAAAGATGGATATTTAAAATTTACGGATAGAAGGGAAAAATTAACTTCCCAGAGGTTTTAATCGGATGCCATAGCTCGAATAATATCTCCTTGGGTAATAATTCCCACTACTAGCCCTTTTTCATCCATGACAGGAAGACGACGAATTTGTTTATCGTGAAGTAATTGTGCTGCTTTTTTCACTGATTCATGACAAGAGACAGTAATAGGTTTTTTACTCATCACATCTCCTACGGTTTGCCCTAAAACTTTCTGAATTTCTTGATCATGTTTGGCAGGATTTTGTAGATAAATAATACTGTCTAAAATCATAATATATGGTGGTGCTTCAATTCCTGTTTCTTGCCACATTAAATCACTCTCGGAAATTACGCCCACTAATTCCCCTTTTTCATCAATCACGGGTAAACCACTAATTTTATTTTCTGCCAAAATAGCGATGGCTTCTTTTAAGGGCATTTCTGGAGTAACAGTTATGGGAGTAGGTGTCATTACCTGTGCAATAGTTTTATTCATTTTGATTGATTTTAAATTTCTAACATTGGTAATTGTATCAAAATGCACTGTCTCAATTTTTTATTTGTTTCAATTATTTGCAAAATACAATCAAGGTATAGGTAAATTTCTCTAATTTAAAAAGTAATTATTCTAAAAGTAAGTCTAGCTATTATCATTAGAACAATATAAAAAATGTTTAAGTATCAATAATTAAATGCCTACTACTATAACCTCTGAGCAAGTTAATCAAATAGTTCATAATTTACATCATGATCCTTTTGAAATACTAGGTTGTCATCTAATCGGTGAAAAAGATAATCAAAAACAATGGGTAATCAGGGCATATTTACCAAAAGCTACCACTGCTTCAGTAGTTATTCCTCATAATCGCCAAGAATACCAAATGCGATCACATCATCACCCCAACTTTTTTGAGTGTGAAATCGAAGCGAAAGAATTAAATAGCTATCAATTACGGATAAAAGAAGGAGATCAAGAAAAAGTAATATATGATCCTTATCAGTTTAAAGAAGTACAATTAACGGATTTTGATATACATTTGTTTGGAGAAGGTAATCATCATCGCATTTATGAGAAGTTAGGAGCGCACGTTATCGAACAAAACGGCATTAAAGGGGTGTATTTTGCCGTTTGGGCACCTAATGCAAGAAACGTCTCAGTATTAGGGGATTTCAACTCATGGGATGGCAGAGAACATCAAATGCGCAAACGTCAGAATATGATTTGGGAGATATTTATTCCAGATCTTGACTATGGTACACATTACAAATATGAGATTAAAAATTGGGAAGGACATATCTACGAAAAATCAGATCCTTTTGGATTTTATCAGGAAGTACGCCCTAAAACCGCTTCCATTGTGGCAAATTTAGACTCTTATCAGTGGAATGATCAAGATTGGCTTGAAAAACGTCGTAATACAGATCCCTTGAAACAACCCGTTTCTATTTATGAAATGCACTTGGGATCATGGCTACATACGTCCATGGAAGATCCTTTAAAACAATATGGAAAAACTGCTGAAATAGTACCAGTATCAGAAATAAAGTCCACTGCCCGTTTTTTAAATTACTATGAATTTGCAGAGAAATTAATTCCCTATGTCAAAGAATTAGGTTATACTCATATTGAATTGTTACCCGTAGCTGAACATCCTTTTGATGGTTCATGGGGTTATCAAGTTACTGGTTATTATGCCGCCACTTCTCGTTATGGTAGCCCTGAAGACTTAATGTATTTCATCGATGTTTGTCACAAGAATGACATTGGTGTTATAGTTGATTGGGTACCCGGACATTTTCCGAAAGATGGCCATGGTTTAGCTTTCTTTGATGGCACACATTTGTATGAGCATGGCGATCCTCGTAAAGGTGAGCATAAAGGTTGGGGTACATTAGTATTTGATTATGGCCGTAATGAAGTCCGCAATTTTCTCGTAGCAAATGCCTTATTTTGGTTCGATAAATACCATATTGACGGGATTCGAGTGGATGCGGTGGCTTCTATGCTTTATCTTGATTATGACCGAGAAAACGGTGAATGGGTAACAAATCAATACGGTGGCAGAGAAAATATCGAAGCAGTGGAATTTTTACGTCAAGTTAACGGTACTATATTTAATTACTTTCCCGGTATCTTGTCTATAGCTGAAGAATCAACCTCTTGGGCTATGGTATCTCGTCCGCCTTACATGGGTGGTTTAGGTTTCAATATGAAGTGGAACATGGGGTGGATGCACGATATGTTAGATTATTTTGCCATGGATCCTTGGTTTCGTCAATTCCATCAAAATAGTATTACATTTAGTATGTGGTATCATCACAGTGAGAATTATATGTTAGCCCTTTCCCATGATGAAATTGTCCACGGAAAAAGTAATATGATAGGCAAAATGCCGGGGGATGAATGGCAAAAATTTGCTAATATGCGTAGCTTATTCGGTTATATGTTCGCACATCCGGGCAAAAAAACCATGTTTATGAGTATGGAATTTGGGCAATGGAGTGAGTGGAATGTCTGGAATGATTTAGAATGGCATTTATTACAATACGAAAAACATCAACAACTTAAAAAATTCTTCGCTGATATTAATACTCTATATAAAAATCAACCTGCTTTATATGAGTTAGATTTTGAAGAGGAAGGTTTCCAATGGATTGATTGTAGTGATAATCGTCATAGCGTTGTTGCTTTTCTCCGTCGTGACAAAAATGGTGAATTTATCGTGGCGGTTTGTAATTTTACTCCTCAACCTCATAGCCATTATCGCATTGGTGTACCTCAAGCTGGATTTTATACGGAAATCTTTAACAGCGATTCTCGTGAATATGGTGGTAGTAATATGGGTAATTTAGGAGGAAAATGGACTGAGAAATGGTTTTATCATAATTATCCTGATTCCCTTGATTTATGCTTACCTCCTTTGGGAGTTTTGATGTTAAAACTAGATACAGAAACCACTAATTCTCTAAATAGTTAAGGCTTTAACCATAGATAATTAACTATAGATAATCGATAATTAACTCTCCCCTTTAACATTTAAAATAGGGGAAGTTTTTAAAACAAGTTACTGAAACTGAATCAATTATCCATTTTTTATTATTAAAAGGTTATGGAAAATCTTTCTGACAATCAAAATAATTCAATTTCTCCTCTACAACATCTTAAAAATTTCGGTAATAAATTAGTTAAAACAACTTTATTTATTACAATTCCTGTAGGTATTTTATACGTCATCAATTTACCTTATCCTGCCATTCGTCGCCCAATTTCTGAAAAAGTACCACTCTTATTATTACCTAGTCAAATTACTACGGAATATCATTTTAAAAAGTCTATCAATTTAATGGAACAAGCACAACAATTAATTGATAATGCCACCAGTCAAGAAGATTTACAATTAGGAGAAAAAAAATTACAGGAAGCAAAACAAAGTTTAAATGCTATTCCTGTTTATCCTAGTAACGATTTATTTGGCGGTAGTTATGGTTATGGTTGGCGTTTTTCTTCTTTTGGTTTTCAAGAAATGCGCGGTAAAGTAGGAGAATTAGAAGCAAAAATTTTTCAAGAAAAAAATGCACAAACTCTCTTCAAAAAAGCAGAATTAGCTTTTAATGAAGGAAAAAATAATTATGAAAATGCCAAAAATAATTATGATAAACAACAGGCAATTAAAACATGGAAATTAGCGATTAATAATTTAGAAGAAATCCCTGTTAATACTTTAGCAGGAGAAAAAGCACAACAAAAACTTAGTAGTAATCGAGAAGAATTAGAAGCAATAATTGGTAACTTTATACAAACAGAAAAATTAAATACTATCATAACTTCTGCTCAACAATTTTCTTTAAAAGCGGTAGAATTATCAAAAAATCCTCCTTATAAAGTTGAAAAATGGACTGAAATTGAAAATCAATGGAAAATGGCTATTAAGGAATTAGAAAATATATCTTTAGAAGATGGTAATGGCTATATTGAAGCTAAAAAATTAATGGCAGAATATAACAACAATTTATCAGAAATTCAACAGCGAAAAAAAGCTGAAGAAAAATCTATAGAGGCTTTTAACTATGCTAAAAATTAGATAAATCAATTGGTGACAAATAATGTTAATAATTCCGAAATTGATGTTAAAAAAATCATTATTCAAATTCAAGATATTCTTAATAAATTAAATGAAGTAGAAACTGGTACAACTGTCTATAATGAAGCACAAAATTTAAAACAATTTGCTAATAATAAAATAAAGGAATTAACCACAAAATCTATAACTCAATAAAAAATGAAAAATATTGGTAAATTAGGAGAAGAAATTATTGCTCAATGGTTAATCAATAAAGGTTATGATATTTTATACTATCGTTGGCGCTGTTTATGGGGAGAAATTGATTTAATTGCGAAGGATAATAACTCAAAAATCTTAGCATTTATTGAAGTAAAAACTCGTCAAGTTAATAACTGGGATGGTGATGGTGTTTTTGCTGTGAATGAAAGTAAGCAAGAAAAATTATTCCTAACTGCTGAAACTTTTTTAAGTGAAAATTTATCTTTATCAAACTTTAATTGTCGTTTTGATGTTGCCTTATTAACTTATACTCAAAATTCTACTATCAATCAAGGAGAAAATTTCATTATTAGTGATAATTACATAACTTATCAAAATTATCAATTTAAGATAGCTAATTATATTAAGAATGCTTTTTAACAAAATCTAAATAGAGGAAAAATATAGAAATTTATTACAATTTATGACTATTAAAAAACTACCTGAGAATGTTATTAAATTAATTGCAGCAGGAGAAGTTATCGATTCTTTAACGGCGGTGGTAAGGGAGTTAGCCGAAAATAGTTTAGATGCTAAAGCTAGTCGCATCGTTATTTCTCTTTATTCTCAGTCATGGAGTTTACAAGTTGCTGATAATGGCGAAGGCATGGAAGAAAATGATTTAGTGATGGCGATTCAACCTCATACCACTAGCAAAATTAACTCTACCCATGATTTAAGCAAAATTCAAACTCTGGGTTTTCGAGGAGAAGGATTACATAGTATTGCGCAATTAGCTGATTTAAACATTACCAGTCGAGTTAAAGATAGTTGTGGTTGGGAGATGATTACCCATCAAACTCAGGTTATTAAATGTTATCCCAAAGCCATCGCCGTTGGTACAATTATTCATGTCAGTAATTTATTTGCCAATATTCCTTTAAGAAGACAAGTAAATCCTTGTTTTAAAAAACAGCTTAAATCTATTCAAATATTAATCTCTAATTTGGCTTTATGTCATCCTCAAGTCAGTTGGCAATTATTAGTAGATAGTCATTTAATTTTAAATATTAGTGGTGATAATTCTCTGCAAAAAATATTGCCACAATTGTTAAAAACTGTTAAATATTCTGACTTGGAAGAAAGAGAAATTAAAGTTAATACTCCCAATGAAAATAATATTTCTATTCTACATTTTATTATAGGATTACCTGATCGCATTTCTCGCCCTCGCAATGATTGGATGAGAATTGGTATCAATGGTAGAGTTGTTAAATGTCAAGAGTTAGAATCTGCTATTTACTCTAGTTTTCATCGTACCTTAGAAAGAGATCGTTATCCTCTAATTTTCTTGCATTTACAAACATCTCCTCGACAAATTGACTGGAATCGTCACCCTGCAAAAGCGGAAATTTATTTAGATAACCTTGAATTTTGGCAAGAAATTATTAAGGAAAATATTGAGCAAATTTTTCGCTTAACGGATAATAATTTATCCACTAAAATAGAGAATAAAAGAGTTGAAAAAATTTTTAAAGTTGCCGAAAATAAAGCGGTTTATAATGTTGAAAATATATCTTCAAAAAGTCAAGAAAATAACGATAATGTAGAAAAATTAGGCTTAATAGATTTAAAAGTTATCGCTCAATCAAGGAATACCTATATCATAGCAGAACATTCCCAAGGAATTTGGTTAATTGAACAACATATTGCCCATGAAAGAATATTATATGAAAAGTTAAAAAATCAATGGCAAATAGTAACCATAGAAACCCCCATTATTTTAAATAAATTACTACCAAAACAAGTAGAAAATTTAATTAATTTAAGTTTAGAAATAGACTCCTTTGGGGAAGATTTATGGGCAATTAGAAGCATTCCCGAAACTTTATTACAACGAGAGGATTCCTTAGACGCTTTAATGGAGTTAAGTTGGGGAGGTGACTTAGATTCTGCCCAAGTGGCGATGGCCTGTCGTAGTGCAATTCGTAATGGCACAAAACTCACTATCAAAGAAATGCAAAACATCGTCAATGAGTGGAAAATCACAAAAAATCCTCATACTTGTCCTCATGGGCGCCCAATTTATTTATCATTAGAAGAATCGTCACTATATCGTTTTTTTCGCCGTCATTGGGTATTAGGAAAAAGTCACGGTATCAACTAATTTATTAAAATAAAAGGGATTAGGAATTAGGTTAAAAGTTATCAAGATTTAATCTTGAAGGAAATTAGAGTTTTTATTCAAATTAAGTGATGAATAGAAAGAATATTACATACTCTAATAGACATCTCGAGAAAAAAAAATAAAATCAATTTTAATCTCAAAATCATTAAATAAATCTAGTTTATTGTCATTTTTAATCCTATCAAAATAATTATGGGAGAAATCTAATAGATAAATTAACTAAAGGAAAAAACTGAAATAATTTAATGTTTATAAACTGATTATTGAAAACTATTTAACCTAATACTTTCAATATCAAATATTTTATTTTGGGTAATATCAGTTATTAATTACTAATAAATAATTTAGTCGTCTTTTGTATCTGAAATAATTTCACCCGAAAGGGGATTAACTTTCAATTCTCTTTTTTGATTGTTACGATAGGCTTTGATTTCCCAGCCGTCACTATCATCAAAATCAATTTCGACAATGGGAGAAAAACCTTTCGTTTCTAAATTTCTAACTATTTCTGACAGGGGTTTTGCGTTAGGAGGAGGCATATCATCGGCAAATACAGAAGGTGAAACGACAACACTAGATAATAAAATTAAATACACAATAGTATTTTTCATTAATATATCACATTAAAATTATGACTAATTTTGTTGACGTGCTTATGTTTTAAAAGTTCCATCTTTTTTTTATTCATGGTGGGCGATGCCCACACTACATTTTTATTATACTGGTACTGTAACAGAAGGGGAATTTAACGCCTCAACTAAGGTGCGTACTACAGCTACCATGGCAACAGGATCATTTAATTTATTAACGGCAGAGCCAACGCCAATACCATCAGCACCAGCAGCAATGGCCATAGGGGTAGTAACATCAGATAAACCAGAAGCACATAATACAGGAATTTCAACAGCTCGTGAAATAGCATAGGCGGCGGCAAGGGTAGGAGATGCTTTTTCAATTAAACCTAAAATACCGCTATGATTAGGGTTAGAACTTGTACCGCCTTCAGTTTGAATTATATCAGCCCCTTCAGTAACTAAGGCTTGGGCTAATTCTACTTGTTGATCTAATGGTAAAGTATGAGGTACAGTGACAGAAAGAGTGATATGGGGTAATAAAGCACGGGTTTCACGGGTTAAGCGTAAAACATCTTCAGAAGAAAAAGTGATGCCTTGACCATAAAAACTGTCAAAATTTCCAATTTCGATTAAATCTGCACCAGCATTGACGGCATCAACAAATAATGAAGGATTAACGGCGGATACGCAAATAGGAAGACTAATTAACTGACGAATGGTTTTGATTAAATTCACATCCGCAGCAATATCGACAAAAGTTGCACCGCCTAATTCTGCGGCTTGACATACTGCACTAACGTTATTAACGTCGAAATTATTTAAACCACTAATAACTTTGAGGACTTTTTTTGTAGCGAAGGCTTGGGCTAATTTAGAGTTGTTA
Organism: Cyanobacteria bacterium CG_2015-22_32_23; assembly: GCA_009993045.1. Lineage (GTDB taxonomy): Bacteria > Cyanobacteriota > Cyanobacteriia > Cyanobacteriales > Cyanobacteriaceae > Geminocystis. The sequence continues at coordinate 4,746 of JAACUG010000104.1, read as the reverse complement.
ATCATAATTAAACTTAAATTTTGTAACGTTTAGAAGGTTAATTATACCAAAAAGCAATTCATAATTAACCAGATGAAGAAGCAAAATTTTCTATGAAGATAGAAGGTAGAAAATAGAAAGGAAATGGGGAGTTAGGAGTTAGAAGATAGAAGATAGAAAGGAAACGGGGAGATATTAGGGCGTAACATTTTACGCCACAAGAGATTTTTTATCCTGCTTTTGCCAAAATTCGATCCTCGAAATTTAAAGTAACTTCTTCAGAAAATGTCGATATATCAGTTATAGAAGGTAAATAAACTTTTTCTACATAAGGGGTGAATCCTAACCATTGTTTAGAAATTTTCGCAAAATCTTCAGGCTCACCACTAACACAAAAACGAGTCGGTAAAAGGGTATTATGGTTATGTAAATTCATTAAGTCTAATTCTCTGTAGGTTGCCTTAACAAGATAGTCAGCAGGATCGATTAACTTCACCGATGGTGGTAGAATTTCCGTGAATAATCCCTGTAAATGAGGATAATGAGTGCAACCATAAATTAAACCATCGATTTTATTTTCAATTAACGGTGCTAAATATTCCTGTGCAACTTTTTTGGTATAAGAATCATAAATACGATTTTGCTCAATTAAAGGTACAAATTCAGGGCAACCAACTTCCCAAACATTAACTTGAGGATTAATTTCTTGAATAGCGTTACGATAGGCATGACTTTTAGCTGTGGCAACGGTGGAAATAACTCCAATTCTTTTACCTTGTTTAACCGCACCTTTTGCACCGGGGTGAATCAAGCCTAAAATAGGAAATTCATATTCAGATTGTACTTGTTCTAAAGCTAAGGCAGAGCTAGTATTACAAGCCATAATAACCATTTTTACGTCTTGATCTCTCATCCAATCGAGAATTTCTCTGACAAAAATAATTATTTCTTGGGGGGAACGTTTACCATAAGGAAGACGTAGAGTATCGGCAAAATAGAGAATAGATTCTTGAGGTAAATGACGATATAGTTTGCGGAGTACAGTTAAACCACCAACACCACTGTCAAAAACACCAATTCTATTACCTAAAGAATGTTTCATAAAGTTATCAAGATTGCAATAAAAATTACCTTAATTTAAGCAAAACTACTTAGAAATGTAAATAGATTTATCAAAACAATAAACAGTTAAAATTAAATACCGAATAATTACTGACTTTTAAGCTACTGTTAAAATCAATTTTTTACTATTCCTTTATTATCTAAATCTATAAACGATTTACTTTGATATACTCAATGATACCTGCTGCGATGGCTTCCGCCATTTGTTTTTGAAAGTAAGGATTTGTCAGTTTAGCAGAATCTTCTCTACCTGTAACAAAACCCGTTTCTAATAATACAGAAGGCATATTAGATGTTCTTAAAACATAAAATCGGGCTTGTTTGATTTTTCGATCATTAACATCTACTCGACGCACTATATTTCGATGAATAATATCAGCTAAAGCCTTACCATTTTGGTAATAATAAGTTTCATAACCATTGACATTCGGTTTACTCGCCCCTGCGGAATTAGCATGAATACTTACAAATACATCAGCATTCAAACGATTAGCCATGACAGTTCGCCCTTCCAAACTGATAAAATAATCACTATCCCTTGTCATTCTCACTTGTATTCCTTGTTGTTCCAAAATACGAGCTACTTGTTGAGAAATATCTAAAACGATGTTTTTTTCTTGAATTCCGCCAACACCTACCGCACCGACATCTTTACCACCATGACCCGGATCAATAATTACAAGAGTCTTACCATTAGAAGGACGAGTATTATTTGTATTGCGAGGTTGCCAAGAATTATTAACGTTAGAAGGATTTGAAGGTAGCGGAGTATTTCCTCTAGGAGTATAATCAAAAGGATTTACATCTACAGGAGTTTGAGAAACAGGAGAAGAAGTGCCAGAGTTAAAGTTATTAGAAACACTAGAACTATTAAACTTGGTCAAAGATAAAGCTAACATATTATTAGTAAGCTGATTGAGTTGATTAACTCTCACACCCATGGAAGGTTCAATTAAAAGTACTACTGTTTTATTATCTGGTTGCCAGATACGCATTTTGGCAATGGGACTCCCTGACGGCAATACAGGACTCTTAAAATTAGGAGATAAATCGGTATTTTCTAATCTAATTTCATAAACATTATTTCTTTGACTACCATTAGTTTTAGCCCGTAAAATCCCGTTTGCTTTGATTATTAGTTGACTATAATTAACATCAATAGATTCTATACTTGTTTTACCCGTATTTTGACTATAAATTGATGATGGGGGTTTAGACACAGGAGGAGAAGATGAATTATTCTGACTAGATTTTAAATCCGCTACTCTACCAATACCTCCTTGAGGCCATAATACTAAACCTCCCATACGACTAAAACTTGCTTGCCAATCAGGACTATCTGGATTAACATTTAACGTTAACAATGCTACGGATTTACTCGATTGATTCATTTCTAAATCACTAATGCCGTATTGATTAACTTGCCAAGATTTAGATAAGTTATTGGGTATGGTAACTCCTTCAATCTCGAAATTAATTTTACGACGATCTTGACTACGATTAACTTTTATTTTATTGTTATAACCCCCGTCAATGCGTACTAAAAGACCACTAGAAGTAACTTGTAAACCTTCAGAAACGTTATTATTATTATTATTTGAAGCAATAGGAGTTACAGAAGAATTATTCGATTGATTATTAGGATTAGTATTGTTGTTATAAGAAGGATTAGAAGGAAAATCCGCTCTTTGTGGTTGCGGTAAATCTACAAACCATTGAGTGGGAGAAACACCTTTAATTTTAATACCTTGAGGATCTAAAGTATATCCGGGAGCTAATTCTACCACAACTCTGGTGGTGCGAGAATCAAATTGACCAATTCTTAAATTCGTAATAATGTTACCCAAATTTTGACTAACACTAGGTCGTCCTAAAGTAGTTTCAGGTAAATCAATTACTAAACGGGTAGGATTACTAATAAGTTGAGCGGTGGGTTGTATTCCTTGATCTGTAGTAAATACTAACCGATTTTGATTAGATTCAAAGCGCCAAGTTAGTAACCTTCCCGCATAGGCAGGAGCTGCTACAACCAAAAATGTTAATAAACTTAAAATTAAAGAATAAAATTTAATCATAGTATTACTCCAGTTATAATATTGATTCGGCTGGGCATTAATCAGCTACTATTTTAATAAACATATTATTATTTAATGACAGATAAGAAAACTTTTTGTTTCTAGCTTATCTGAACATTTACTAAGTTTAGACTATCTAATCATTTTTGTTCACAAAATGGATATATGAAAATAGAAAAAAAAAGAATAATTGCGGAAAATTTTTACTTTACTTTATATAATTCAAAATGGTAAATCATAGATTATGACTTATCTTTTGCCAATAGTGTTCATAAAAGCTGGTCTTTGGATTATACGTTGAATATAGTTAGTTATGGCAGGATAATTACTTAAATCAAGTTTCAACAAAATTTGAGTATAAGCTAACATTGAACCTACAGCAACATCAGCAACGGTAAAATTTTCACCTAATAAATAAGAATTTTTTTGCAAAATATTTTCTAAAGGAGGCAATAATTGTGACATTTCTTTTTCTCTATTTGCCTCAATAAATAATCCCGTTGCTAAAGTAGAATTAGCAAATAAAATCCATTGATTAATGATGCTTTTTTCTTCTAAAGAATTAATTTCATTACCATATTTTTCTGCTAAATATAATAAAATTGCACCAGATTCCCACAATTTAAAGTCACCATCCACAATAACGGGAACTTTTCCGAAGGGATTTAACTCTAAAAAAGGGGATTGTAAATGTTCTTTTTGTGCCATGTCAATCAAGATATAGTTATAATCAAGATTGATTTCCTCTAAATACCATTGAATTATAGACGCACGACTACGAGTACCACCGTATAATTTTAATGTAGAATTTGAATTAGTTATAACTTGATTCATGGATTTTTTTTCTTGATTGTTGATAAAAATAAAAGAATTTTTCCCCGAAGGAATTATTTTTTCAGCATAAGCTGGAAGTTGTGTAAAACTCATTAATAACAGAAAAATTAAACTAAATAAATGATATTTCACTAGAAAAATTATAGACAAATTTTATAAAACTTTATGGGTATGAGAATGTTGTTTTACGTTATCATCATCGGAAACTTTGTGAACATTATTTAATACTCTTTTTCTTTCTAAAGAATAGTTAAAATCGCTTTTTGATGCACCTAATTTGATATATTCTTGAGTAGATGGTTTACTTTTATAAGTACGAGTGGCTGCAGACGTACGATTTATAAAATCATCGCAAAATTGAGAATCTAAAGGAAAATCTTGGGGTTTTTGAAGAGTATTTTCAACTATAATTTTTCCGATGGTAGTAGCTACGACTAACTGATAAGATGTCGGAATTTCTCTGAATAATGCTTCTAATGCAGCAGAAGGTATGGGCTCGATTACCTTAATTTCTTTGATTTCGCCTTCCTCCCGTATAAAACAAGTCGCTAAACCAAAGACGCAATAATCTTCTTGAGAGATACCTAATTCTGTTAATTTGTTATTCATAAATGTGATTTTTCTCGAAAAATATGGTTTAGTATAGTGAACTACTCACACTGAATCGAAGATTACAGTGTTAGCTTCTAACTTCACAGGCTCATGCCCCAAAACTGACTTACGTCCGCCTTTTGGT
>JAACUG010000134.1 GCA_009993045.1 Cyanobacteria bacterium CG_2015-22_32_23 | reverse complement strand
TTTACTGTCAAAATTCATCCCACGCTCATTTCATGGGCGGTTTTTTAACGAAAAATAGAGCTTGGGACTTCTTTCTCCATTTTTGTTAAACCAGCTTACTTACTTAACAAATTTTCATTTGCCACAAAAAAGGTTAATCTGTCCACAAGAGTTCAAAGATGTGGATTAAAGTCAGAGTGAAAGTTTTTCCCCTACAAGGATATAGAGCTGTCAAAGTACCTGATTATAAACTTTACCTAGCTTCCGTTTGCACCGAAAGGCTTAAACTTTTGCTAGAACGAATCGCACTTTGACTCATTAATTGCTACAATATCAATCTAGCATATTGAGTCAAAAATAGACTTTAAAATCTAGGATTTAATAGCACATTAGACCGTTAATTTATGAGTGTTAGCCAAAAATTAAGACAAATTAGTAACTCTTTTCCTTAACTTATTTAGAAGTAAAAAAATATACTATAAATAATTTTTAATCACTTTTACCGTTTCTTTCCCCGTTTTCGACCAACTAAAATTCATCGCTCTTTTTAACCCTAATTCTCTTAATTCTTCTCGCATTTTTTCATCTTTTGCCATTAAATTCATCCCTTCAGTAATACTATTAATATCTTCAGGATTAACTAATAACGCAGCTTCTCCTGCTACTTCTGGTAAAGAGGAAATATTAGAAGTAATAACTGGCGTACCACAGGCCATGGCTTCCAAAACAGGAAAACCAAACCCTTCCCAAAGAGTAGGGAAAATTAAGGCTTGAGCTTGATTAATTATCACAGGTAAATCATCCCTAGATACATAATCTAAGAATTTAACTTGAGAAGTAATACCTAATTCTTCAGCTAATTGTGCTAAAAATGGAGTATAACGAGTATCAGAAGGACCAGCTAACCATAATTCATAGTTTTTAAACTCTTTAAAATTAGCAAAAGCGGAGATAATTCTAGTAACATTTTTATGAGGATCATGTCTGCCGATATAAAGAAAATAAGGATTTTTTATTTGATTATTTAACCCATCAATAACTCTAAAATTTTCTCGATTATAACCTAAATAAATAGGCGTAATTTTACTAGCAGAAATACCAAAATAGTTAATAATATCATCCGCCGTAGCTTGAGAATTACAGATAATATGTTGAGCTTGACGGCAAACTTGAGGAATATAATAACGAAAATACGGATTAAGAGGAGACTTTTTTTTGGGATAACGAATGGGGATTAAATCATGGACCATTATGACTGCTTTAGTTTTGCTAAATAAAGGCATTTCAGGCACAGGAGAAAACAATAAACCAACCTTTAAATTGTGATAAATTTTTGATAACTGAAATTGTGTCCATTTTAACCGTAAAAAATGACCTTGACTACCATTATCTGGGCTTAATTTTTCACTAATAAAATAAGGATTTTGATAATTATTATGATTATATTTTTGTGCTAATAAACTATGATATTTAACCCTAGAAAAATAAGGTAAAATATTGTGTATATAATTAGTTATTCCCGTAGGTTTTTCTACCAACATCGATAAATTAATGAGTAATTCTTGCTCCATTTTCAGCTTCTATTTTATGTACAAAAAAATGACTCTACTACTTCTGTTCGTGATAAATTATGTCTAAAAAAAGGTGTCAGGTATCAGGTATTAGGTTAAATTCAAACTGTTAATTTATAATAATTGCATTT
>JAACUG010000032.1 GCA_009993045.1 Cyanobacteria bacterium CG_2015-22_32_23 | reverse complement strand
AGGCACTGCGTAGCAGCCCACCCGTTAATTTCAGTGGGACTTTTTTGTTGAGAAATTTAACGGGAGTCCTCTTTTGACATTTATGATAGAAATTATTATTTTAATCAGCATATCATTATAACAATGAACAATTATTATTACTAAGAATTTCTCTTGAAATAAGTACATAAATGAGCCAATGTACATTCAGAACACTGAGGTTTACGAGCATTACATACAGCCCTACCATGATAAATAATACTAATAGAAAAAATCTCCCATTCTGGTGGTGGAATTAATTTCATTAAATCTTGTTCAATTTGTACGGGATTATCTTTTTTCGTCAATCCTAGACGGTTACTGAGCCTTTTTACATGGGTATCCACTGTTACCCCTTCGATGATACCAAAACCGTGAGCTAAGACAACATTAGCGGTTTTTCTAGCAACTCCTGCCAAACTTAATAATTCTGGCATTGTCTGAGGCACATTACCGTTAAAATCATTAACTATTTTGAGACAAGCATTTTGAATATTTTTGGCTTTATTACGATAAAAACCAGTGGAATGAATTAATATCTCAATTTCTTCTCTAGGCGCTTGAGCAAAACTTGAAGCATCGGGAAATCTATTAAATAGTGCTGGAGTAACTTTATTAACTCTTTCATCGGTACATTGTGCCGATAAGATTGTCGCTACTAAAAGTTGTAAAGGAGTTTTATAATCAAGGCTACAGGTAGCATTGGGGTAGAGTTGCTTAAGAATGGTTAAAATTTCTAAGGCTTTTTTTTTCTGACTAATTCTCATCAATAAAATGGGTGATGGTGGGGGTAAGGTAAAATTACCCCTATACAACCTTAAGATTGGTTAAATCGCTTCTAAGTTTTTCTCTCCAGTTCTGATACGGATAGTTTCTTCTACAGGAGAGATAAATATTTTGCCGTCGCCGATTTCCCCAGTGCGGGATGCTTGGACAACTTTATCCACAACCATGTCAACTTGATTGTCTTCTACTACAATTTCAATTTTGAGCTTTTGTAGAAACTCAACGGTATATTCTGAACCACGATAACGCTCAGTTTGCCCTTTTTGACGACCAAAACCACGGACCTCAGAAACAGTCATTCCCACGATTCCAGCGTTAACTAAGGCGATTTTGACTTCATCTAGTTTAAAAGGACGAATAATAGCTTCTATCTTTTTCAAATTGATAACTCCTCTATTTTTATTTATATATAGCTTATACAATTTTCCTGTTATTTTTTAACACTCTTACCTGACCAATTTTTGTAAAAGTGATTACATTTAGGGAATTGTTAAGAAACAATATAGTATAGCTAGAAACTATAAACTATTCCAATATATTAGTTTTTCGTTATTTTAAGATAATAACAATAAAGTTGAAAACTATTGCAGGTTTCGTTAAATAGTTTTAAAAAATCTATACACTCATTAAAAACTTTTCGTAATACCTTATAGGTAATATTTATATAAAATTAGTAATAAAAAAAATACTATATTGTTGTAGTTTAAGTTATTTTGTGATTAGTTATCTTACTCCGTATTGCTTATGAGATAAGTAATGTAAAAAAATGTAGATAATTTAGCAAAAATATAGTGTAATAACAATAATAAAAGTCAATAAAATTTATTGTCTAGTATAAAATCTGGCAAGAATCAGTAAATATAGTTATGCTGACGAAAACAGAACTATCTTAAATTAGGAGATATATTGTATGGAATCTCAAACTTACGAACAAGAAAATCAAATTAACCAAATTTCACAATTCGAGGAAGATATACCCGGTGTAATTACTCCTGCGAAAATGTCTTCTACTTCTAGTGATGATCAAAATTGGCAAGAATGGGTGGACGTTGTAGTTGATTTTTTAGCGAAAGTACCTGAACAATTAGGTAGCTTTTTTTCTGATTATAAACAACCTTTAACTACCCTAGGTTTAATTATCACTGCGGCTATTACTGTTTATATTACTTTATCTGTATTAGATGCTATTGATCATATTCCTCTTCTATCCTCTATTTTAGAATTAGTTGGTTTAGGGTATAGTGCTTGGTTTGTTACTCGTTATTTACTCAAGGCTTCTACCCGTCAAGAGTTATTTGCTGAATTTGATGGCTTAAAACAACAAGTATTAGGTGAAAAAACTCACGGTTAGGAATAGCTAGATAAGGTTATTTTTTAACTATCTCACAAACTAGGGGCGATATAACGCCTCTATTTTAACCAAGTGCGAACCATAAAATTTTAGTGGAATAGGGAAATAGTAATAAGAATTGATCTAAACTTATGAAAAATTCATTTTTTGCTATTATTTACCTTTATTTTCCGTACCTAAAAATCGAACTGAGGTTTGATCATTTTAATCTTTCAATATAATTAGTTGAATGGCCACTAAAATTATGGCAAATATTAATAAAATACTTGTAGTTGCTGCGGCGTAACCAAAGTTAAATTGACGGAAGGCTTGTTCATAAATATAGTAAGAAAGTAGATTAGTGGAATTAGATGGGCCACCGTTGGTTATGATATAGACTTGCTCGAAGGAGCGAAATGTGAAGATAGCGGTGGTTATGGTTGCAAATATGAGAGTTGGTTTTAATGAAGGTAAGGTTATATACCAAAGTTTAGCCCAAAAGTTTGCACCGTCTAACTCGGCGGCTTCGTAACGGTTTTGAGGAATAGCTTGTAATCCTGCTAAAAATACCACTAAGTTGAAGCCTATTTGTCGCCATGTACTAAAGATAATAATAACTGGCATTGCCCAAAAGGTACTATTTAGCCAAGGAATGGGATTTATATTTAATGATAATAATAATTCGTTGATGGGGCCATTATTTTGAAATAACCATCGAAATCCTAACCCCATGGCGACTAAAGAAGTGATACTAGGGATAAAATAAGCTGTGCGAAAAAATCCTCTTAATATTATTTTTTGATTCAGTAAAATACTTAAAAATAAAGGAATAATAATACTAGGAATAATAGTGGCGATCGCAAAATAAAGAGTATTAAAGATAATTTGTTTGAAGTCTGAATCTATTAATAGTCTTTGATAATTTGCTAAACCAATCCATTTATTACTAACTAAATTACCATCGGTAAAACTAAGATAAATAAGGGAAATAATAGGAAGAAATAAAAATATTGTCAGTAAAATTAATGCAGGTGCTAAAAATAACCAAGCGATAAAATTTTGTTGTTTTAGTATTTGAAAAAAGGTTGTTTTTTTTGAGGATAGACTTTGAGACATTATTGATTAATTTTGTAGGCATTGCCCACTTTATGAGAGATAAAATTGTTAATTGTTAATTGCTTATTTATCTTCCGCCAACGGTTATGGTATCTACTTTTATGTGAGGTTGCCCTACAGTAACATAAATGCTACCACTGACTGAACCACAAAAACCTGCGGCTAAGGCTAAATCTTGGGATGACATGGAAATTTTTGTCATGATTTCTTTTGCTTCACCGATGAGGGTTGCACCTTTTAAGGGTTTAGTGATTTTACCGTTTTCGATGAGGTAGGCTTCATCAACACCAAAGTTAAACTCACCTGTAGGGCCAACGCTTCCACCGCCCATTTTTTTACAGTAAATTCCTTTATCCACGGAATTAAATACTTCATCGAGGGTATATTTACCACAATCAATATAAGTGTTACGCATACGAGAAGCCGCCGCAAAACTATAACTCTGTCTTCTGCCACTACCCGTGCGAGGATGCCCTGTGCGTATCGCTCCAGCCCGATCTGATAAAAAGTTCTTTAAGATGCCATTCTCGATTAAAAGAGTGCGTTGTGGAGGCATTCCTTCATCATCCATGTCAATACTGCCAAAGGCGTTTTCGGATAATCCTTCATCCCAAGCGGTTAAATTTTCATGGGCGATTTTTTCGCCTTTTTTATCCATGAAAGGAGTACTTTTTCTTTCGATTTGAGTAGTTTCTAATAAATGTCCACAGGCTTCATGGAAGATAACTCCACCGAATTGATTAGCCATGATAACAGGATATTGCCCTGATTCTACATAATCGGCATACAACATTTTACCTGCGGATTCGGCTACTTCTTCGGCTACGGTGTCGTAATTCCATTTTCTTAAAAAGTCGGGGTTACTTGTGTCGCCGTCTCGTTTACCGATAGATGAGCGATTATCACCATCAGCACATAATAAGTTATAACCAACGGATTGAGTTAAGCGAATATCACGGGCAAAAATACCATCACTGGAGGCAATTAAAACTTCTTGCCAATCACGGAAATAAGCGGCACGGCGAGATTGTACATGATTAGCGGTTTTGTTAAGTTTATTATTAGCGCTAAGTAATATATCCCCCATTTCTTGCATATTGCTACAGTTACTTAACCAATTATCTTTATTTTTGGCGGCGGCATAATCTCTAAACATTTCAAGGTTGATTTCAGGAATAAAAGCGCTTCCTTGAGGAAGATTAAAACCTAAGATAGATAATGCTTTTTCTAAGGCTTGTTTTAATCCTGAAAATGTCAAGTTATTAGTGCTAACGTAACAGTCTTGTTTACCACGAAAAACTCTTACTCCTGCACCTGTCGAAAGTCGAGGAGTAATGCTAGTGATGGTGTCATCTTCTGCTAAACAACTGATATAGTTTGCTTTTTCGAGGAAAAATTCTACAAAATCAGCACCTGCCGCCCTTCCCATGCCTAATAATGTAGATAATGGTTTTTCCCATGTTAAGTCAAAGTGATTAATACTGGGATGATAAGATAAGTTAGGTATTTCACGGGATACTAATAAAATTGGTGACATATAATATTTTTTTTCACTGGTATTAAATGTTTATTGTAACTAATGGTTTAATTATCTTGAAGGAAGAAAACAAAATATGGTTGTATCTCGCACCATATTACTACCTTCTTGATCAAAATATAGTTGTATCTCGCACCATGTTACTACCTTCTTGATCAAAATATAGTTGTATCTCGCACCATGTTACTACCTTCTTGATCAAAATATAGTTGTATCTCGCACCATGTTACTAATCAACAGTTGACACTAGATATAGCGTAAATAATTATTGTCGCCCACCATATTTGGTGTGCCGCCGCCGAATCCCTCAAAAATTAATCAAAAAATAGAAATTTGCGATCGCAGAGTGTGCCTTTGGCATCGCAGAGTGTGCCTTGGGATTTGTCAAAATACAAGGTTTTTAAGATGGTATTAAATAATTATTGACATAAGAGAAAAATCAACTAGCTTCAACATAATCAGTTAAAGATAAGGATAAAGGAATAGGTAAATTTTCTTCTCGTAATCCTTCCAAGTGAAAGGCAATGGCTTGGGCAATTTCTTGTTTTACTTCCTCAATGGTATAACCTGTTGCCACGCATCCGGGCAAATCAGGCACATAAGCTGAATAATTAGATTCCGCTTTTTCAATGACAATTGCATAACGCATAATCAACTCCATAATTAACTTATTTTAATTGTGCTTGTTTTAAAATACTATTAGTTGTACCTTGTGCTAAATCATCTGATAATTTACCCGATATTGTTACTAAACCTTTTTTCAAATAATGCTTATATTGTCTATGACTACCTCTCATTCTTACTAAATACCAACCATCTTTCTCGATAATTTTAATTATTTCTTTGACTTTCATAAAGGAAAATATCTCTTTTGATGATTTATCTTTGATTGTAGAGTATAATTATGATTAATTTTTAATAAAATATAGTTGTATCTCGCACCATGTTACACATTTTTTGCTCTTATTTAGACGAATTAAACATTAATTTTACCCTTCAATTAACTTAATTTCTTCCTCCGTTAAGTCATATAATTCATAAACTAATAAATCTATTTCTCTCTCTAATTTTGATGTGTCATTATTCGGGTTTTCTTCCTTTACCTTCAATATCTTTTCTACTAACTTTTTAAAAGGTTTTTCCTCCTTCTCTGTGATTTGTTTAATAGGTATTTTTTCCACAAATTGAGTAAATAACCTAACAGCAGAAGTGCCTAATTGAGTAGAAATGAGTCGGTAATAAAAATCGAATAATTTACTATTCAAAGTTGCTGTTAAATAAGACAAATCAGAATCACCAATAATCATATAATTAGTATTATTAGTATAAAAAGATAACTTATCAAGAGTAAAAGTTAAAGTTTGAGCAATATCTTTATAAATAATTTTAGGCTTTTCAAAATCAGGAAGATAGGCACAATTTCTTAAATTATAAGGAGTTTTTCCTTTATCGGTTCTTTTTTCTAATTGAGGATAAAATTGATCAAGATGTTGTTTAATAGCAGGATAGTCTTCTACTTTCAAAGCAGGAATTTTTTGATTATTGACTTGATAACCATTATGTAGATTAATCAACCATAAATCTTGAAAGTTAGGAGAATATTTATGAATATCTCTACCTCGCAAAAGAGGCTTAATAATTTCTGCGGATTTACTATCTTGATTAATTAAATTTTGTCTGGTTTTACCATCAATAATAAAGGCTTCATTATAACCAGTTAAAATACCTCTTGATATACTAACATTCCAATGTTTTAAAGGAATACCTTGAGACTCAATTTTTGTCTTAATTTTTAATACGTCTTGATTGTCAAAACTCCAACTATTTTCAGTTAAATCAGTTTGTAAAAAGTTAGTCTGAATTTCAGTTAAATAATTAGGAAAATCGTTAATTCTTACTGTCTCTTTTTTCACATCACCATAGATAAAATGAGGAGAAGAAACCTTCTTTTTGATATAACCAAGAATTGCAGCATCTACCGTTGCCTCATCAAAAACTGCTAAACCACTAAAGTCGATAAAGTGAGTTAAAGAGGTATTTTCTAACAAAAATTGACGCATTTCTTTGCCATAATTTGCACGGGTAAATTTATTAGAGATAATAAACTGAAAAACTCCCTTATCTTTGAGAATTTTATAACCCAATTCCACAAAATAAGTCAGTAAATCGGCAATGGAATTATAAATAAAAAACTTTTCTTTAAGGATAGGTTTTATAGTAGAAAATTCCTCTTGACGAATATAAGGCGGATTGCCAATAACCACATCAAAACCGATAAAATTTCCCTCATCATTTAACACCTCTGGAAACTCAAAACGCCATTCAAAACCATGATGATAAATGCGATTATGTTTTTTATCGTCAATCTTTTTGGTTAATAAATTAATCTCTTTTTCTAACTGCTTTTGTTTCTTTTCCTTAGCTTTTTTCTCCTTGGTTGTTTCCTCAAATAAAGAAGTTTGACTTAGTAAACTATCTAACTCTATTTGCAAATTGCGTAACTTTTTATCATCGTCATCATTAGCCGTAATTACTGTGGAAAAACTAGATTTTATTTCTTCAATCTTTTTGGTAGCTTCTTTTTTTTCTTCCTTACTTTTTGGGTTACGATAAATTTTAACTGCTTGTTTAAACTCGGCAATTTGTTGCTTAATTTTCGGGGATAAAATCAACTCCTGCAAATCAAAACGACTAATTAAACTATTACCACATTTAATATTAATATCGATATTTGGCAACGTTTCTAATTGTCGCCCTTTTCCCTCCAATTCTGGGAATCGCCCCCCTGCCCCCAATTCTGGGGGTGAATTACTATCAATAAAAGTCCCCAAAGTTGGGGATTTAGGGGCGTTAATTTGTTTTTCTGCTTCCAATTCTGAAG
>JAACUG010000103.1 GCA_009993045.1 Cyanobacteria bacterium CG_2015-22_32_23 | reverse complement strand
TCAAGAAAAAACTGATAATTAAATAATCAAAATTATTTTAACTAATCTTGTGAGAAATTTGTTGTTTCCTAGTATAAAAGTAATACGACAATCTGTAAGGTTCCAATATTAAATAATGTCTTTGTGTATCTATTTTAGTATTCTATTGAAATATGCGGAATATGGGTTATATTTATTTTAAAGCGACTCAATGAGTCTTTTTTGTAAGGTTACATAATTAAACAATGCTTTTCTTGTATCAGTTTTAGTAATCCTTTGAAATATGCGGAATGTGGGCTCAAACATTTACACTAAGTAAATCTGCTGATAAATGGTTTATTAGTTTTTCTATTGATGCTCAAAGATTACCTCCTAGAACAATCCTGTAATTGAACCGATAGGAATAGATCTTGGTTGTAAGATATTTGCGACTCTAAGTGATGGTAATGTTATTGAAAGTCCACGTCCTTATAAAAAAGCGAAAACCAAGCTAGGGATGATCCAATATCATAATCGGAATAAACAATTAGAAAATCGCAAACAAGGTGTAAAAGCAAGTAATAATGCTAAAAAATATTACGATAAAATTAGGAAACAACATCATCAGATAGCTTGTCAACGTAAAGATTTCTTACAACAAACTACTACTTATTTATGTAAGACTTATGCTCATATCAAAATTGAGAGTCTTAACGTTAAAGGCATGATGGCAAATCATAAGTTAGCAGCATCAATCGCTGATTTAGGAATGTATGAGTTTAAACGTCAACTAACCTATAAAGCAGAATGGTATACTAACCGTATTGATGTAATTGATCAATGGTATCCATCATCAAAAAAATGTAGTAATTGTGGACATAAAAAAGAAAAGTTATCTTTGTCTGACAGGCTTTATGTTTGTGATGAATGTGGTTTTGAAATTGATCGTGACTTAAATGCTTCCATTAATTTGGAACAAGCACCTGAATCCGTTATTGTTGAAAAAATAGGATGGGTTACATCCGAATTAACGTCTGTGGACAGTATCAAGTCGTCTTGACTGAATGAAGCAGAAAATAAACGCCATAGGTAACTATGGATAAGTTTTATATAACAGTAAGTTTTCGTTATAAATAATATATCTTAATTTATTTCAGAATTTATGAATGACAATAATAATGCACCTCATCAGGAAATATTAGAAAGCGAATACACTCGAACTCCGCCTTGGGGTACTGTTACTTTATTAGAAGATGGCCGTAATTATCGTATTCATCGCATTATGGTTAAACCAGGTCATCATATTAGTACTCAAATGCACTATCATCGTAGTGAACATTGGGTTGTAGTAGCAGGAACGGCACGAGTAATTTTTAATGGCGAAGAAAGATTTTTATT
Organism: Cyanobacteria bacterium CG_2015-22_32_23; assembly: GCA_009993045.1. Lineage (GTDB taxonomy): Bacteria > Cyanobacteriota > Cyanobacteriia > Cyanobacteriales > Cyanobacteriaceae > Geminocystis. The sequence goes on along the minus strand of JAACUG010000103.1, from coordinate 25,248 downwards.
GCCAAAACAATCAACTTATGTACCGATGAATACTCGTCATCGTGTGGAAAATCCAGGAGTTGTACCTTTGGTTATGATTGAAATTCAAAATGGCGAATATTTAGGAGATGATGATATTATTCGTTTTCCTGATGAGTCATAAATAAATTATTATTCAAATAGCTTAAAATGGGAACAATAAATTATTTTTGTTTTAAGCTGTTAATTGTGTTTACTGCCACTATTCCTTCTTCTCCCACTATTCCCCAAGATTTATTTAAGGCGATCGCCGATTTGAAAAAAGAACTAAATGGGGTAATTCTAGCTCATTATTACCAAGAAGCTGATATTCAAGATATAGCAGACTATATTGGTGATTCTTTAGGATTATCTCAACAAGCGGCTTCCACTGAGGCAGATGTAATTTTGTTTGCGGGAGTGCATTTTATGGCAGAAACAGCAAAAATTCTTAACCCGAATAAGTTAGTATTATTACCAGATATAAATGCTGGATGTTCGTTAGCTGATAGTTGCCCAGCAGATAAATTTAGTGAGTTTAAAGCACAGTATCCTGATCATATCGTTATTTCTTACATTAATTGTAGTGCTGAAATTAAAGCCCTAAGTGATATTATTTGTACTAGCTCTAATGCTGTTAAAATTGTACAACAAATTCCTGAAAATCAATCCATTATCTTCGCACCAGATAAGAATTTAGGACGTTATGTCATAGAACAAACAGGACGAAAAATGATATTATGGGACGGTAGTTGTATCGTTCATGAAACTTTTTCCGAGAAAAAAATTGTTCAGCTAAAAGTACAACATCCCCAAGCAGAAATTCTGGCACATCCTGAATGTGAAACTCATATTTTACGCCATGCAGACTATATCGGTTCAACTACTGCGTTATTAAAATATGCCTTAAAAAGTCCTTCCTCTGAGTTTATTATTGCCACTGAGTCGGGAATAATTCATCAAATGGAAAAAGATGCACCAGAAAAATTATTTATTCCAGCACCGCCTGAAGGTAACTGTGCTTGTAATGAATGCCCTCACATGAGGTTAAATACTCTCGAAAAAGTTTATTTAGCTTTAAAAAATCGTACCCCACAAATTATAATTCCTGAATCTACTAGAATCAAAGCCTTAAAACCGATTGAAAAAATGTTAGCAATGTCTTAAATAATTAACAATCAATATCAATTTTTAAAGAATTGTTTAAAATTCACAAATAACAGGAGCATGATCACTAGGTTGAGTTAATTTTCTGGGATTAGTATCAATATAACAATTAATGGCTTTTTGAGATAATTTATCCGTTAAATAAATATGATCAATTCGCCAACCTCTATTCTTACTAAATCCTCCTTGACGATAATCCCACCAACTATAATAATCTCCTCCCACAGTAAATTTACGAAAAATATCAGCGAATCCTAAATTTAAAATTTCTTTTAACGCATCTCTTTCTAAAGTAGAAGCCATGATATGATTTTCCTTACCTTCAGCCTTGTAAATGTCTTTATCTTCTAGGGCAATATTAAAATCTCCACAGACTAATAATTCCTCTGAATATTCATTTTTTAAAGTAGTTAAATATTGTTTTAATATCTCTAACCATCTTAATTTATATTCATATTTTTGTGAACCTAAAGAATTACCATTAGGAACATAAAGATTAACTATTCTAATATTATTAATAACCCCACTAATTACCCTTTTTTGTTCATCAAAATTATCGACAATATTTTCCGATAAAACCCCAGAAAAACCATATCTAATATCTTCTAAAGGTTGAAGGCTAAAAATAGCTACTCCGTTATAGGCTTTTTGCCCATAAATATAGAGATGATAACCAATGTCCGTAAAAAAATCTACGGGAAAATCACCATCAATAACTTTAGTTTCTTGTAAACAAATAACATCAATTTTATTTTCCATTAACCATTGTTTTACTTGCTCTTTACGGGTACGAATTGAGTTAACATTCCATGTAGCGATTTTCATTAGCTAATTAATAATTGATTTTTGATGACTTTATTAAGGTTAAAATAAGTTACCTTTGAAGTAAAGGTTTTTAGTTAATTCTAAAACTGTGATCCGTTTTTAATTTTACGTTATAAATTTTAATTATGCTTCGTTATGCTTATTTTCCGGGTTGTGTAGCTCAAGGAGCTTGTAAAGAGTTACACACTGCCACCACTGCTATTAGTAAAGTCTTGGGCATTGAATTAATTGAACTCAAAAAAGCAGCTTGTTGTGGTTCGGGTACATACAAAGAAGATTCTCAACTATTAGAAGATACTGTTAACGCACGTAATATTGCTTTAGCTGAGTCTTTAAATTTACCACTTTTAACCCACTGTAGCACCTGTCAAGGAGTAATTGGTCATGTAGATGAAAGATTAAAAGATGCACAAGAAAATAACCCTGATTATTTAGATAAAGTTAACGGTTTTTTAGCAAAAGAAAATTGCTCACCCTATCAAGGTACAACAGAAGTAAAACATATTTTGTGGGCATTAGTAGGAGATTATGGTTTAGAGGCGTTAAAAGCAAAGGTAATTAAGCCATTAACTGGTTTAAAATGTGCCTCTTTTTATGGTTGTTACTTACTACGCGCGGGGAAAAATTTACCCTTTGATAATCCTCTAAATCCTCAATCTTTAGAAAATGTTTTTACTACCCTAGGTGCAACTCCTATTTATTATGAAGGTAGAAGTAAATGTTGTGGTTGGCCTTTATCTAGTTATGCCACAGAGCAATCTTTCCAAATGGCGGGGAAAAATTTATTAGATGCTATCCATAACGGCGCTGATTGTATCGTTACACCTTGTCCTCTTTGTCATCTTAATTTAGATTCTCGACAACCAGAAGTAGCTAAAGTTATAAAACAAAAGTTAGATATTCCTATTCTACATTTACCGCAATTAGTCGGTTTAGCTTTAGGAATTGAGCCTCATTTATTAGGCTTAAACCATCATGTTGTTTCTACTCAAAAAATTCTCACTAAATTAGGAATAAATTTTTGAGTTCTTGAATAAAATACATACAGTATTTATTTATTTTTGTCAATACCTTGCAAAAAAAGTTAACATACTGTTATAATGTTTAACATAAGCAATCATAAAAATATAATCATCATGAACGCAAAAAACACTTTTATAGTTGAAGATCAAGGTCGTTTAAACAACTACGCCATTGAACCAAAAATGTATGTGGACTCTAGTCAACAATTTGGCTTTAATAAATACTCTGAAAAATTAAATGGCCGTTTAGCCATGATCGGTTTTATCTCTCTTGTCGGTTTTGAAGTGATAACTGGACAAGGATTGGTATCTTGGTTAATTAATCTTTAAAATTTGATAATGCTCAATAGAAATGTGGGCATTGCCCACCCTATCTCATGTTTAAGTTGTATATTCAGCGTTAATCTTCACATAATCATAACTGAGATCGCAACCCCACGCTTTACCTACTCCTGAACCATTACCTACAGAAACAGAAATGGCTACAGTGTCAGTTTTTAAATATTCCCCAGTGGCTGCTTGTTTTAGATAATTACTGGCTGCAATACGATCAAATGGTTGCGGTTGTCCTCTTTCCATTAATAAAAAGTCCCCAAGTTTAATCATTAAATCATCTTGGTTAAATTGTACTCCCGCTCTACCTGCTGCTGCTGCAATTCTTCCCCAATTGGGATCTCTTCCAAAAATAGCAGATTTGACTAAAGATGATCCCACTATGGTTTTAGCGATTTGACGAGCAGAAGTTTCATCAGTTGCTCCTTGTACTTCTACTTCCATCAGACAAGTTGCCCCTTCACCATCACGGGCGATGGCTTTAGCTAAATATTGGCATACTTCCGTTAACATAGCCTCTAATTTTTGCCCATTTTCATCAAGGCTAGTAATAGCCCGAGTGCGAGATTGACCATTAGCAAGGGCGATTAAACTATCATTAGTGCTAGTATCACCATCTACGGTAATTTGATTAAAACTTTTATCTGCCGCTCGTTTTAACATCTGTTGCCATAAGTTTGTGGAAACGGCGGCATCACAGGTAATAAAACCCAACATAGTAGCCATATTAGGATGAATCATCCCCGAACCTTTAGAAATACCGCCAATGCGTACTGGGCGATCATCTATGATGGTTTCAAGGGCGATGGATTTAGTAACTAAATCAGTAGTAATAATCGCTTTTGCCGTAGCTTCTCCACCATTTTCCGATAATTCTGCCACTAATTGAGGGAAAGCATTGATCATGATGTCCATCTTGATACGTTGCCCGATAACCCCAGTAGAAGCCAATAAAATGGAGTCTGCATCAATATTTAACTCCTTAGCTAAAGCCTCTGCACTATCTTTTGCATCTTGCCAACCTTGTGCACCAGTAGCGGCATTAGCTTGTCCTGAGTTACATAAAATAGCTTTGGCGCTAGATTTTTTTTGTAATTTTTGGCGACAATAATCTACACAAGCAGCACGAACTTCAGAAGTAGTAAAAACTCCAGCAGCAATAGCCTCAGTTTCTGAATAAATTAAAGATAAATCAGGACTTTTAGACGCTTTTAACCCAGCGGTAATACCTGAAGATTTAAAGCCTTTGGGAGCAGTTACGCCCCCTTCAATCACTTTCCAGTCAGACATAAATAGTTAATTAGGAATTAGAAATTAGGAATTAATAATTAGCAAAAAGTGAATAATGAATAGTTCACCATAAACAATTAGGAAAGACAAAGGGTAATTATAAGTTTACTGTAGTCTTCCCCATCTTCCCCTCGTGCAAGTTTTGCCTATGTTTTTCTCCTTTACTTCTTGGGTGAGAGAAACATAATCATATTACGTCCTTCTTTTTTCGGTTTTTGCTGAATTTCTGCTAACTCAGTCAAATCTTGAGCCATGCGTTCGAGTAACTCTTGACCCAAGTGAACGTGTTGCGCTTCCCTACCTCGAAAGTTAATGGTAGCTTTAACTTTATCTCCTGCATTGAGAAAGCGTTTTGCTTGACTCACACGCACTTGATAGTCATGCTCATCAATTTTGTAACGCATTTTTACCTCTTTTATATCCGCAGTATGTTGCTTTTTACGGATAGCACGGGCTTTTTTCTCTTGCTCAAATTTAAACTTTCCGTAGTCCATGATACGACACACAGGAGGATCTGAGGTTTCACTGACTAATACTAAGTCTAATTCTTGCTCCTCAGCCATACGATTTGCGTCTCTGGTGTCGAGGATACCCAGTTGTTCTCCTTCTGTACCAATTACTCGTACTTGAGGAAAACGAATATTGTTGTTGATTTTTGGTAAGTCTCTTTGATTGGTTCTTTTGTTGTTGCTATAGGTCACAGGCTTTGATTAACTTCTCCAATATGCGATCAAATGGTTTAATGAAAACGGTTGATTGTGTAAATAATATTTTTTCTTCATAGTCAATATTATAATTGCACGGGAGCGAATCTGTCCTATTTTTTATGGAGCATTTTCACCAGAAACTTTAATTACTGCTTATTTAATCATAATATTAAAAAAAATTAACAAGTTTAAATTTGAATGGAAACAATACAATCACTTTTTAATGGTGTTGCAGTGGGTAGTATTATCGCCTTAGCTGCGGTGGGTTTAACTCTTACTTTAGGTATTTTGAGATTATCAAATTTTGCTCACGGTGATTTTTTAACCATCGGTGCTTATTTAACATGGTTAGTTAATAGTAAAGGTATTAATATTTGGTTATCAATGATCGTGGCGGCACTGGGTACGGTAATCTTAATGTTAATTTGTGAGCAACTTTTATGGAAGCCGATGCGAAATAAGCGATCAAATAGCACTACTTTAATTATTATTTCTATTGGTTTGGCATTATTTTTACGCAATGGAATTTTATTTATTTGGGGAGGTAGTAACCAAAATTATGATTTACCGATTTTAGAAGCTATTGATATAGGTGGGGTGAAAATTGCTTATTATCGAGTCATCGTTATTGCTTTAACTATTGTCGCTATTGTGGCACTGCATCTAATTTTAAAAAATACCAAAATCGGAAAAGCCATGCGTGCGGTGGCGGATAACATTGATTTAGCTAGAGTTTCAGGCATTAATGTTGAACAGGTAGTATTATTTACTTGGATTATTACGGCGGTGTTAACAGCCACTGGAGGGGGTTTATATGGCTTAATTACTACTGTGCGCCCGAATATGGGCTGGTTTTTAATTTTACCCATGTTTGCCGCTATCAGTTTAGGTGGTATTGGTAATCCCTATGGTGCGATCGCAGGAGGTTTAATTATCGGTGTAGCACAAGAATTAAGTGTTCCCTTCTTTGGTTCAGAATATAAACTAGCAGTAGCCTTAGTTATAATGATAGTAATTTTATTAGTTCGCCCTCAAGGAATTTTTAGCAAATAATCCGATTTAAAATTTAGTTTCACCATTACTCATTACTCATTACTCATTACTCATTACTCATTACTCATTACTCATTACTCATTACTCATGTCTTCTCCTGTATTTTTATGGCTTATAATTGGCTCTATTTTATGCTTAATGGAATTAATTTTCCCTACAGCTTTTGTAGAATTTGCCATGGGATTAAGTGCGATTATGGTGGCGGGTTTAGCATTATTAATTCCTTATGATAACGTCTTAATTATTTTGTGGATGGTTATTTCCGTGGTGCTAGTAATGATGACGAAAAAGTTTATAATGCCTAAAAAGAAAGATCCGATTTTAGAACAAGCACAAGAAGGTATAACCATTACAGCTATTGAGGCAGGAAAAATAGGGCAGGTGATGTATGAAGGTAATTCATGGAGTGCGGTTTGTGAAGATGAAAATATTAAGATCTTTCCCGATGAAAAAGTTTATATTGTTAGTAGAAATGGTAATACTTTATCGGTTTTACCCACAAGATTTTTAAAAAATTCAAGTTTTTAGGTGAAAGATTATGGAATCGTTTTTATTTTTAATTATCGCATTAGGCGGTTCGGCATTATTTGGTAGCGTTAAAATCGTTAACGAAAAAAATGAATTTTTGGTAGAGCGTCTTGGAAGTTACAATAAGAAACTCGAACCGGGGTTAAACTTTGTTGTGCCTTTTTTAGATAAAATTGTTTATAAAGACACCATCAGAGATAAGATTTTAGATGTAACTCCTCAATCTTGTATTACTAAAGATAACGTCTCTATTAGCGTTGATGCCGTGGTTTATTGGCGTATTGTGGACATGGAAAAAGCCTATTATAAAATTGAGAATTTAGAATTAGGTATGGAAAAGCTAGTTTTAACCCAAATTCGCTCAGAAATCGGCAAATTAGAATTAGATGAAACTTTTGTCGCACGAACCGAAATCAATAATATATTACTAAGAGAATTAGATATTGCCACAGATCCTTGGGGTGTTAAAGTATTAAGAGTAGAATTAAAAGACATTACTCCTTCAACTGCAGTACAACAAGCCATGGAGCAACAAATGACGGCAGAAAGAAAAAAACGGGCAGTAATCTTAAACTCTGAAGGGGATAGAGATTCAGCCATTAATTCCGCCCAAGGTAGAGCAGAAGCTAAACTATTAGAAGCAGAATCCATGAAAAAAGCCGCTATTTTAGAAGCAGAAGCCAAAAAACAACAGCAACTTCTTCAAGCACAAGCTACCGCCGAATCTTTAGCAATTATTATGAATCAACTAAACAGTGATCAAGGTTCAGAAAAAGCATTACAATTTCTTTTAACTCAACAATATTTAGACACCAGCAAAACTATCGGCAGTAGTGAAAGTAGTAAAGTCATGTTTATGAATCCCACTTCTATTGTCTCCACTTTACAGGGTATTGGCTCAATTATTGATACCGAAAAAAACCTTCATTAATAAACAAAAGTAGGGGTTAATGGCATTAACTTACCAAGTATTAACCCCCTCAAAAAAAGCAAAATATTTTTAAATTCTTAAATTAAGAGATTTTTTCTAAAATTAATTTTGAGCGTTTGATTTCTTCAGGTATATCGATGGGATAATTACCGTTGAAACAAGCAGTACAAAAACTTTGAGGATTCTCATTAGTTACTTTTAACATCCCTTCTTGAGATAAATAAGTTAAAGTATCCACTTCGATTTGTTTCGCAATGTCATCAACGGTTCTTGTAGCAGCTATGAGGTGATCTTGACTATCGGTATCAATACCATAAAAACAAGGATGAGTAACAGGAGGAGAAGAAATTTTCATATGTACTTCTTTTGCTCCAGCATCCCTTAAAGCGCGAACAATTTTACGGCTAGTTGTACCCCTAACGATAGAGTCATCAATGATAATAATACGTTTTCCAGCTAAAACATCTTTAAGAGGATTAAGTTTCATTTTAATACCATGTTCTCTCATATGTTGAGTTGGTTGAATAAATGTACGCCCTACATAGCGATTTTTGATTAATCCTTCTTGATAAGTGATGCCTGTATAACGAGAGTAGCCAATAGCGGCTGGAATACCTGAATCTGGTACACCCATTACCATATCAGCTTCTACCATGGATTCTTTGGCTAATTGTTCTCCTAATCTTAACCGATAAGCATAAAGACTATCATGACCCATAATACTATCAGGACGAGCAAAATAAATCATTTCAAATACGCACAGTTTATGCTGTATTTTTTCTGCCCATTGAATGGAGGAAAAACCTTCCTCTGTAATCCAAACTAATTCCCCCGGTTGGACATCTCGGATATATTCTGCACCGATAATGTCTAAAGCACAAGTTTCCGAAGCTAAAACATAACGTATGGGTGTGCCTTTCTCCTCCATTTTACCAATTACTAAAGGGCGAATACCATGAGGATCTCTTGCACCAATTATACCAACAGGTGTACCAATAACCAAACTATAAGCACCTTGACACCATTGAAAAGCACTGATAGCCGCTTCCACCCAATCTTTTCCGCCATCGACTTCTTTACCCATCATTAAGGCAATCATCTCCGAGTCAGTGGTGGTAATATATGTGCAATTTCTTTTATCTAATTCTGTTTTTAAGGCTAAAGTATTGACTAAATTACCGTTATGTGCTAGGGCTAATTTTCCTAGTCTGGTATTAATCACCGCAGGTTGTGCATTTGCTTGTAAACTAGAGCCAGTAGTAGAGTAACGAGTATGACCAATGGCAATTTTACCATGTAGATTTGTTAAAATAGATTCACTGAAAACCTGAGAGACTAACCCCATATTTTTATAGCAATAACAGGCTTCACCGTCAAAAGTAGCTATTCCTGCGGATTCTTGCCCTCGATGTTGTAGTGCATATAATCCAAAATAAGCTAATTTAGCCACGTCTTCTTCGGGTGCATAAACTCCAAAAACACCACAGGCTTCTTCGGGTTTGTCTCCTTTTTGGATGGAGTAGTGTTCATCGATTAGGTTGTATTGGTTATCCTTCATATTCTGTCCTGATTTTCTCTACCTGCTCAGTTAAATATTTTAATCCTGCATAGGGTCAATCTTAACAGACTTTCAGAGCATTATCTTTCTTTTCTTTAACCAATTCTTAAACAACTCATCTTGTTATCATAAAAAAAACAATCAAATCATTCCCCGTTAGTTAAATATAGTCTAATAATAATCTTCAAAAAACATCGGTATTTTATCACATCAAGAAATGACAATAATTACCTTTGCAATTATGATTATAATAGAGGCTGATTTAAGGGATTTGTAACTATATCAATAACCAATAATATTTTTAAAACACTATGATTAACTATCCAAAAATTATTGAAGAATTAGGCAATATTAAAACCATTCAAAACTTAGAAGAAGTCAAAAAATTATCTCAAGATTATTATTATTTTAGTCCTATTTTAGCCTCAATTTTACAAGATAAAACAGCAGATTTAGTCGTTATTCCCACCAGTGAGAAAGAAGTTTTAAAAGTTGCTCAAATTTGCGTTAAATATCAAATACCTATCACGGTAAGAGGTGCTGGTACAGGTAATTATGGGCAATGTATTCCTCTTAATGGAGGCATTGTTTTAGATATGACGCAAATGAAGAAAATTCACTGGATAAAATCAGGAGTTGCTTGTGTCGATGCAGGAATAAAAATGAGTGTATTAGAAAGAGAAACTAAAAAACAAGGTTGGGAATTGCGCATGATTCCTTCTACTTATAAAATTGCAACTTTAGGAGGATTTATTGGAGGTGGAAGTGGTGGCATTGGCTCAATAAATTATGGACAATTAAGAGACAGAGGAAACTTAAATAAAGTTAGAGTTATTACTTTAGAAAAAGAGCCAAAAATTATCGAATTAAAAGGAGATGAAACTCAACAAATTAACCATGCTTACGGCACAAATGGTATCATTACTCAATTAGAAATTCCCCTCGCACCAACTTATAATTGGATTGATATTATCGTAACTTTTGATGATTTTATTACCAGTGTAAAATTTGGTCAAGCCTTAGCTGATAGTGATGGTATAATCAAAAAACTTATTAGTATTCATGCTAAACCTATTGCTAGTTATTTTACCGCCCTTAAATCTTATTTACCAAAGGGAGAAAATTGTGCTTTATTAACCATAGCTGAAAATTCTTTATATCCTTTACAAGAATTAGTTAATGAATATCAAGGAAAAATTACTTATCAACAAGATTTATCTAAAGAAAATAACATTAATTTAATTGAATTTACATGGAATCATACCACTTTTCATGTCAGAAATATTGAACCAAATATTACCTATTTACAAACCTTCTTTTTCACCATAGATAAAGTTGAAGAAATGTATAATTATTTTGGTGATGAAGTTATGATGCACTTAGAATTTTTAAGAGTGGAAGGAAAAGCAATTCCTGCTGGGTTACAATTAGTTAAATTTTCCACGGAAGAAAGATTAAATGAGATTATCAAATATCACGAAAAAAATGGTGCATTTATAGCTAATCCTCATACTTATATTTTAGAAGATGGTGGTAGAAAAAAAATTGATATTGAGCAACTTAATTTCAAAAAAATAGTAGATCCTTATGGTTTAATGAATCAAGGTAAAATGAAAGCATGGAAAAACAATTAATAATCTATAGGGGTGAATTGGTTTCACCTAAATCATCAATGACTTAGATTAAGATATGTTAAAATATATATCAATTCATTAATTTCCATCAGCCAATGCTTGATTTAGATAATATTAACTCCTCCTCCGTTGTCGAAGATAATCAAATAATCTCCTCTCAACCTCCAATTTCTATAGCCAAAGATATATTTAAACATCGTCATATCGGTATTGATAGCAACTCACAACAATTGATGTTAAAACAACTAGGTTATAATAACTTAGATACGTTAATTAATACTGCTGTACCCAAATCTATTCGTCTGCAAAATCCCCTTAAGTTACCCTCTCCTCTCACGGAAACTCAAGCCTTAGCTACCTTAAAAGCGATCGCCCAAGAAAATCAAGTCTATAATTCTTATATAGGTATGGGGTATTATAACTGTATAACTCCTGCAGTTATTCAACGTAACATTCTTGAAAATCCAAATTGGTACACTGCTTACACCCCGTATCAACCAGAAATTGCCCAAGGAAGACTAGAAGCGTTATTAAATTTTCAAACCATGATTATTAGCCTAACAGGGTTAGAAATAGCCAACGCATCCCTGTTAGATGAAGCCACGGCGGCGGCTGAAGCCATGACGATGAGTTATGCAGTCACAAAACATAAATCTCATACTTTTTTTATTGATATAAATTGTCACCCTCAGACAATAGAAGTTATTAAAACAAGGGCAAAATATCTTGAAATTGAGTTAATTATCGATAATCCTCAGACTTTTGACTTTAATACTCCTATTTTCGGAGCATTATTTCAATATCCTGCTTCAGACGGCACAATTTATGACTATCAAGAAATCATTAATCAAATTCATCAACAAAAAGGTATTGTCACCCTTGCTGCCGATTTATTAAGCCTTGCTCTGTTAAAATCCCCCGGTGAATTAAATGCTGACATCGCCGTAGGAAATACTCAACGTTTTGGTGTACCATTAGGCTATGGTGGCCCTCACGCTGCTTATTTTGCTACAAAAGACGACTATAAAAGACAAGTCCCGGGTAGAATTATTGGAGTTTCAAAAGATGTACACGGGCAACCAGCCTTAAGATTAGCTTTACAGACAAGAGAGCAACACATTCGTAGAGATAAAGCAACCAGTAATATTTGTACTGCTCAAGTTTTATTAGCGGTTATTGCTTCTACTTATGCCGTCTATCACGGAGAAGAAGGGATAAAAAATATTGCTTTAAGAGTTAATCAATTAACAAAAATTCTGGCAAAAGGTTTAGAAAATCTTGGTTATAAAATCAAATCTAATAACTTTTTCGACACTATTACGATAGAAATTAATGATCCTCATATTGTTAGAAAAAAAGCACAAAGCAATTTAATTAACTTCCGTTACTTCAAAAATGCCATCGCTATCAGTATTGATGAAACTACTACTATTGATGATATTAAAACAATTTGGTCAATTTTCGGACAAAATGAGCTTAATATTAATGATTTAACTATAGATAACTTAGGTATTCCTTCTCCATTAAAGCGTCAATCTCGTTATCTAACGGAATCAGTCTTTAATCAATATCATTCAGAAACGGAATTATTACGTTATTTACACCGTCTTGAAACTAAAGATTTATCCTTAACTACATCTATGATTGCGTTAGGTTCTTGTACCATGAAACTTAACGCTACCGCCGAAATGTTACCCGTGACATGGGCAGAATTTAACAATATTCACCCCTTCGCACCTTTATCTCAAACGAAGGGTTATCAAACTCTATTTTCTCAATTAGAGACATGGTTAGGAGAAATTACGGGTTTTGCTGGTATTTCCTTACAACCTAATGCTGGATCTCAAGGAGAATATACAGGATTACAAGTTATTCGTAAATATCATGATAGCAGAGGAGATTTAAATCGAGATATATGTTTAATTCCTGAGTCTGCACACGGTACAAATCCTGCTAGTTCGGTGATGTGCGGTTTAAAAGTAATACCCGTTAAATGTGACACTCAAGGGGATATTGACATGGAAGATTTAAAAGCTAAAGCGGAAAAATATCAACAAAATTTAGCAGCTTTGATGATAACCTATCCTTCTACTCATGGAGTTTTTGAAGAAGGTATCAAAGATATATGCGATATTATTCACGGTTTTGGAGGGCAAGTCTATCTCGATGGTGCGAATATGAATGCCCAAGTTGGCTTATGTCGCCCAGGGGATTTCGGTGCTGACGTATGTCACTTAAACTTACATAAAACCTTCTGTATTCCTCACGGTGGCGGTGGTCCAGGTGTAGGTCCAATTGGTGTCGCATCTCATTTAGTACCTTTTTTGCCCTCAACTTCTTTGAGTCAATCTCCCTTGAGTAACGGGGGAAATATTGAGGAAGATACCTCCCTACCTCGCACTTTGGGAAATGATGCCCCCCTACCCCCAACTTTGGGGGGGAATACTACAAATAACAGTCCCCAGAATTGGGGATTTAGGGGCGATTCTATCGGCATGATTTCTGCTGCACCTTGGGGTAGTGCTAGTATTTTACCTATATCTTGGATGTATATTGCTATGATGGGCAGTGAAGGGTTAACGGATGCCACAAAAATCGCCATTCTCAACGCTAATTATATCGCTCATCGTCTTGCACCCCATTATCCTATTCTTTTTACGGGTAAATCTGGCTTAGTTGCCCATGAGTGTATCATCGATTTACGCCCGTTACGCAAAACTGCTCATATTGAGGTGGAAGATGTCGCTAAACGTTTAATGGATTATGGTTTTCATGCGCCAACGATGTCTTGGCCTGTGGGGGGTACAATGATGATTGAACCTACAGAAAGTGAATCTTTGCCAGAATTAGATCGTTTTTGTGATGCTATGATTAGTATTCGGGAAGAAATTCGAGCTATCGAAACTGGTAGTATGAATCAAGATGATAACCTTTTAAAAAATGCACCTCATACTGCTTTTAGTCTTCTTTCTAGTGATTGGAGTCATCCTTACAGTCGAGAATCGGCGGCTTATCCTGATACTTATACTCAACAATCTAAATTTTGGCCTACCGTTGGGCGTATTGATAATGCTTATGGCGATCGCAATTTAATCTGTTCCTGTGTAGGAATGGATAATTATAATAAGTAATAAATAATAAGTAATAAGTAATTTTTTATAAAAGATTTATATAATTAGAGTTGATTGTCTTTTTGATTATGTAAAAAAATCTCAAAAATAAATATGAATACGATTAATACATTTACCGCAGTGATAAAAGAAGTTGATGATTGGTGGGTAGGTTGGATTGAAGAAATACCAGGAGTTAATTGTCAAGAAAAAAGTCATCAAGAGTTAATAGAAAGTTTAAAGATAACCTTAAAAGAGGCTTTAGAATTTAACAAACAAGAAGCTCTTAATGAAGCAGGATATAACTATATTGAAGAAAAAATTGCCCTATGAAAAGAAGTGAGTTTCTTCGTTATCTTCGCTCTCAAGGATGTGAATTATTAAGAGAAGGGGGTAATCATTCATGGTGGCATAATACCTCTCAAAATAAACGATCTGCGATACCAAGACATAATGAAATAAAAGATATTCTTGCTAAAAAAATTTGTAAAGATTTGGGTGTGCCTTTTATAAAGTAGTTTATAGGAGTCAAAAATATTAACTCCCTTACGGAATTTTAAGCTAAGGCTTTGACTTTTTTATTAATTTGTAAAATATCTTTAACAATCTCACTAAGTTTATCTTTTTCGTTTAATAAACCATCTAAATAACCTTCTATTTCTGTAGTAAATTGTTGATATGCTTTTCCTGAAATAATAGGATTATCTGATTTATTTGCTTTAATATCATAATATAAGTAAGAACTATGACCAATTAATTGGAATAAAGCCACGTTAGAAACAGCATTAACACTTATATTAACCATTGGTTCAACTATTGTATTAGTCATTGCCACTGGATACAGAACTTTTAATGATTGTATTAATGAATCTAATCCTAATTGTTTAAGAGTATCAAAAGTTAGGCATAAAGCTAAAATACTAATTAACTCTTCTGTATTACTTTGAAATTCATCAAAACCATGAAGAATAGAAATTCCATAGATTAATTTAGTTAAAAGGGTTGTTATTTCTATTAAATCTAATTTGATTGATAGACTTGTTATTGTTTCCCAAGAATTAATTTTAACGCCATAAATTCCTGATTTTAAAGAGATAAACATTAAATGATTTGTTAATCTTTGAGCTAAACTATGATTACTTTCAGTGGGATATGTTTTCTTCAAATAATCTATTTTTCTTTTTGCACTATCAAAATACAATTTTGAATTCTTCATTATCAATGCAATAGATTCACGCAAACTTTCATGCCAAGTATTTTGAATAGTTTGTAAGATTTCATTGACTAAATTATTGATACTTGAAAGTACATTGTTTAAGTATTCATTAACGATTTGAAGATGATTTTTTCCTAGTTTTTGAATATCATTTGTTGTTTTTTCAATTAATATTTTAGCATCATCAATGATTTTATTCATCGATTCAATATCTGTAGCAACTTTTTGATTAAAATTCTCAAGTAAACTATCAAAAGATGTAACCATTAAAGCTAAATCTTCCGCCGCTTTTTTCTTGCCTAATACTAAAGCATTTTCTTCTGTTTCTGCTTCTTTAACTGATTTTGATTGTTTATTTTCTGTCTCTATTTTTTTCGTTACTGAAGTTGTTAAAGTTTTTTGTTTTTCCTTTATTAATTCCGTTTGTGATTCTGTGATTATCCATTTTTCTCTATCTACTAAAGCGAAGGATGGAATCCAAATACCATTTTTCCCGTCTGTGGTTTGAAAGCAAACTTGTTCTTTATCACCAATTTTTGCGATGGCCAATACTCTTCCTGTAGTTGTTTTTTTTTCAAGTGTAGCGAAGACAGTTTGTCCGAGAATATTTCTTGTAAGTTTATCCATAAGATTAAAATATATTAGTATCACTATAAAATAACATAAAATGTAGTTTAATAATCAACAGAGAAGAAAAGTTTTCAACCCTGTTGCAGAAATTTTTTATTGAGGAAAAAGTTGTTGAAAAAAGGCTAAATTAGCGGTATCTCGGAGAATTAAGAAAATACCTAAACCAAGTAATAAAACTAAACCTGTTTGCATAATTCCTTCTTGTAATTTATTAGGTAAAGGTTTACCAAAAATGCCTTCTACTAATAAAAATGCTAATTGTCCACCATCTAGGGCAGGTAAAGGTAAAATGTTGATAACGGCAAGGTTAATACTAATTAATGCCCCAAATTGAAATAAATTACCAATATCGTTTTTCGCTAATTCTGCACCTACCGCTACAATTGCAATCGGCCCTGCTACTTGTTTGGCACTTTCTTGAAAATTGGTGACTAATTGTCCAAAACCTTGTACCGTTAACTTAGTATAACGTTCAAATTGTTGCGCACCCACAGTAAACGCTTCGATAATATCACGAGGGCGACGTTTAATTAATTCCCCGTTAGGCGCTAACATTACACCTATTTTACCTTTGCCGTTGTCGCCTAATTCTGGGGTAATATCAACATTAAAAGTCTCTTCTCCTCTTTTTACTGTGAAGTTTAAACTCTGATTAGGGGAATCTTGAATCGTTTTTCTTAAGGATTCCATAGAAGTTTCATCGGCGGCGAATACTTGATTATTAATAGCTAAAACTACATCACCATTTTGTAAACCAGCAGTGGCGGCTGCAGATTGTACTTCCGTCAAAATTTGTGGTATTAAAACCCCGGGTTGATAGGTTATGTCTTGTATTCCTACTGTCAAACATTGACCGATTAAGAGAAAGTATGCAAAAATCAAATTAGCCATTACCCCTGCACTGATGACAATAGCACGATCTAAAACAGGACGATTACGCAGTAAATTAGGATCATCTAAGGGTATATTACTATCAGGATCATCATCAGGAAAACCGACATAACCTCCTAGGGGAATTATTCTTAAGGCGTATTCTGTTTCCTTTCCATCATACTTAAATAAAGCTGGACCAAAACCAATAGAGAATTTATTGACACGAATACCTTGAAATCTGGCTGCTCCAAAATGCCCCAATTCGTGAACTACAATTAAAATACCTAAAACTGCGATCGCTGCCAATACAGACATATTTTTTCTTTTTTACTTAACAAATCGTTAAACTTTATTATAGTCAAATCTTGCACAGACATTAAATATAGTAGTTAGGAGATAGGAGATAGAAGTTAGGAGTTAGGAGTAAAGAGTTAGGAGTTAGGAGTAAAGAGTTAGGAGTTAGGAGTTAGGAGTAAAGAGTTAGGAGTTAGGAGATAGGAGTAAAGAGTTAGGAGATAGGAGTAAAGAGTTAGGAGATAGTAGTTAGGAGTTAGGAGTTTTAGGAAAAATATTAAATTAAAAAATCAAGGCTTTGATAAATATATATTCTAAGAAACTGTAAATGTATATTATCTTGAGAATAAACTAAAAATGCTGAGTTTTTGACTAAAATTTGTTAAACCTGCACATTTTTTTGTGAATATAGCGTTTCTAAACATTTGATGTTTATTAATAGTCTTCTGATTTCCATGCAGAAACCCTAACTATGGAAGTTGTTAGCCATCAGGTTTTTAACTATTCACTGATTACTTTTATTTTGCCGACACAAGATAATTTATCACTATTTAAAATCAATTGTTGTAATTCAACATCTTTTCCTAAATCCACCTCAAAATTATTAATGATAAGAGTATCTAAATCTGAAATTCCCTCAATTTTAATGGGGTTAAATAAGAGAGTATGATCATCTTTTAAGGTTAAGCTAGAAATTAAGATTAAATTACTTTTTTCTCCTTGATTATTACTCAATATACCTTGTAAAATAAATTGATTATCGAGTAAAATAATGTCTCGCCAGTTAAATTCATATTGTGCTAATATTTCTTTATATTCTTCTATTTTTTGATGTTCTAATAATAAATGAAGTAAATCAATTAATCCCTGATGTAAAAGCCTTGAATCTAAGGAAGTTTTTAAATCATCTAAAGTTAAAACCAATTCTCCATTAACAAATATTGGTTGTAATAACTTTAACGGTTTTCCTCTTAATATTCCTCCTAAATTTATGGCAATTTTTTCTGTATTGACGACGGCTTTACTAACATGAATTCCTTGATAAATTGCTTTGTTAGTTTGTAGAGAAACTTGATCAATTTTTCCTGTTAATATTTGTTTATCCCCAGCATTAATTTCTATGGTCAAATCAACTACGTTTTGTAACTGCGATCGCAACCAAAATTTGATTGCAGGAGTAAGAATATGAGAGATAATTTCCGATTTACTTTTAATAGCCATTAAATTTAAGATTAATTTTACATTTACCCATTAAACTTAATATTCTACTAATTCATTATAGAGATAACAAATAAAGGAAAAAATAATGTCAGAAAGAATCCAAAAAATTTTGAGAGAATGGGGAATCGCCTCCCGTCGAGAAGCAGAAACCATGATTACCGAAGGAAGAGTTAAAGTCAATGGCGTTATAACTCAATTAGGAGATAAAGCAAATGCCGTTCAAGATAAAATAGAAGTCGATGGTAAAATATTAAGTAATGATTATCGTCCTCGATTAATTTACTTTTTGTTAAATAAACCGAAAGGATACATTAGTACTTGTGAAGATCCTCAAGGAAGAAAAACTGTCATGGATTTATTGCCTCCTCATCTCAAATCAGGAAAAGGAATACATCCAGTAGGCAGACTTGATCGTAATTCTACAGGTGCATTATTATTAACTAATGATGGTTCACTAACGGTTAAATTAACTCATCCTCGTTATGATCTTCCAAAAACTTATCTTGTTACTTTAGAGGGTAATATACCTAACAAGATTATACAACAATGGGCAGAAGGATTTATGTGGGAAGGAAAACAAACTTTACCTGCCGAAATTACCATTAATAAAAGAAGTGGTAATCAAACTCAGATGGAAATAATATTACGAGAAGGACGTTATCGTCAAATTCGCAGAATTGCAGAATTATTCGGTTATCCTGTAGTTAGTTTACATCGAAAAGCCATCGGGACAATTAAAATTGCCTCTTTATCTTCAGGTAAATATCGCACTTTAACCATTCCAGAAATGTATAATTTAAAAAAAACTATTAGAGAAATGTCAAAAAATTAAATGATCGAAAAAAAAGGTAAGTTTAACCATGAAATTTTTTAAAAAAAGTAAAGAAGAGATTATCGATTATGATGAAATTAGACAACAACAATTAGAGTTAATTAGTGTTGAACTAAAACAGGCTAGAATAGATAAAAATCTCGATAAAAATGTAATATCTAGTCAGTTACATACACCTGTTAATATCATTAATGCTCTTGAATCTGCTGACTTACAACAACTACCTGAGCCTTTTTTTACTAAACAATTAATTAAAAAATATGCTAATTTTCTAAAACTAGACGGAGAAGATATTAGTAATAAATTTACCTTAGAATTAAACCCTAAAATATATTATAAAAAATCTTTTTCTCCATCATTTTCTTTTAAATTTAACTTCAATATTAAGCCTCAATATTTATATTTTTTCTATTTTATTTTACTCTTTTTTTCCATTAGAAATTTAAGCAATATCTTAGAATCTTCTCAATTTAGTCAAATAAAAATACCTCAGAAACAAGTAATGGAAACCCAGATTTTGCCGAAAAAAAATCATCCTATTACCAATCCTGAAGTTATACCCATCGTAGAGAAAAAAGAAGAAAAACCACCGCAACCCACAGAATTAATTGTCAAGGTTACAGTGAAAGAAGATTCTTGGGTAAAAATCATTGTCGATGGTAAACCTGTTTTTGAAGGTATCCTCACCAAAGGATTAGAAAAACAATGGAATGGAAAACAAAAAGTTATTATTCGCGCAGGTAATGCTGGAGGATTAGTTGTTACTGTTAATGACGAAAAACCCAAAGAGTTAGGTAAATCAGGACAAGTCACTAATGCTACTTTTGAGTTACCAATGAGATCCTAAATAATGTAATAAAACACCTAATTAATGTTAGTAAAATCAGCTTATATTCATATCCCATTTTGTAAAAGAAGATGCTTTTATTGTGACTTTCCTATTACTGTTTTAGGTGATAATAGCGGTAATAATTATTCTCCTTGGCAACAAGAATATGTAAATTTTTTATGTCAAGAAATTATGGCAACTCCTCAAGAAAATACCCTTGATTTAGACACAATTTTTTTTGGTGGTGGCACTCCCTCTTTATTAGCCATAGAAGGGTTAGAGTTAATTTTATCGACATTACATCAACATTTTAATATTAGCAAAAATGCTGAAATTTCTTTAGAAATAGATCCTGCTACTTTTGATTTAACTAAACTTAAACAATATCAAAAATTAGGTATAAATAGAATTAGTTTAGGTTTACAAGCCTTTCAAGATAATTTACTCGAAATTTGTGGAAGAACACACAGAATGTCGGACATAAATCAAGCTATAGATTATATTCATGAAGCAGATTTTAATAACTGGAGTTTAGACTTAATCTCTGGTTTACCTTATCAATCCCTAGATGATTGGCAAGATTCTTTAGCAAAAGCCATCGCCTTGCAACCAAAACACCTTTCTTGTTATGATTTAGTGTTAGAACCTGTTACTGCATTTGGTAAAAAATACTCTGAAGGTGATAATCCTTTACCACTAGATGAAATCGCCGCTAATATGTATTGTTTAGCTTCAGAAAAATTGAGGGAAGCAGGATATATTCACTACGAAATTTCTAACTATAGTCAAAAGGGTTATGAATGTCGTCATAATCAAGTTTACTGGCGTAACGAATTTTATCATGGTTTTGGCATGGGCGCAGCTAGTTATACTGATAATAAACGTTTTACTCGCCCTCGTACCAGAAAAGAATATTTTGCGTGGATAAAAGAATATCAGAAAAATTTAGGAAATATTGATATTAATATTACTTCTAAAAATGACCAATTATTAGAAACTTTAATGTTAGGTTTAAGGTTAAAAAAAGGTGTAAATTTATGCGAAATAAAGACTAAATTTGGTCAAAATATCGAAGCACAAATTTTAGAATGTTTAGGTACTTTTTTAGAGGATAAACTCATTATATTTAACGAAAATACTCATCAATTAACTTTAACAGATCCTCACGGATTTTTATATTCTAATACTATATTAACAACCTTATTTACTAAACTTGAAACTATTTAAAGTATAATTTACCAATAAAGCTGATAATGGTAATAATCGGATTCCATCTCCAATACAAAATAATATATTATTGATATTTTCTGCGTCTAAAAATTCTTTTTGAAAAGGTTTAATAATCCAGTTATATAATTGTTGAGATTGAGTTAAATTTATGGGATTATTTATTTGATCAATTTCGATATAAAAATCATCAATAGTTTTAGTAATTTTTTCAAAAGGTGCATCATTAATATCTCTAACAATAATTTTACCTTTTTTTGTTAAATATACTAAATGTAAATATTTTTCTTCAGGTATAACCCATAAAATTGCGGAATTAGTACCTGTTTTTTGATCCATATCTGCTAAGATGGAAGCCATTTCTAAAGAACTTTGCTTTTTAGCAATCATATTTCTTTGAAAAAAAGTCTCATACTCATTTTCTAATTTCTCCTCCATTTTTAACATTTTACTATTCAAAATAGCTTCTTGTTTGTCTTCTGGAATTAATTGGGCATTAACAGAAGATAAATTTAAAATTATTGTCAATGATATAAGAGTTAATCCTAAAAAAATAATGAATTTTCTTAATCCATAACCTAGAAAAATTTTTTTCAATGGTTTCGATAAAAATGTGATAAGTTTCATTTTAGTTTTATCGTCTTAGAAGTAATCTTACTATTATAAATTAGAAATTCAATTATTTATTTGTTTTGGTTTCTCAAAAGTAAAATAAAAGTCAATCATCAATTATCAATTACTCTTTAAACTGCTAAAAATTCTTGAATAACTCTTTGACTTAATTGACTGGTTAAACCAGAGGCAACAATACCGCCTTTTTGCATAGCATAATATCTATCAGCTTGACGTACAAAATGTAAATGTTGCTCTACTAAAAGAACAGAAATACCAGTTTCTTTAATTATCTTTTTTACCGCCGCTTCAATCTCTAATATAATGGATGGTTGAATGCCCTCTGTTGGCTCATCTAATAGCAATAATTGAGGTTTTCCCATCAATGCTCTTGCGATCGCCAATTGCTGTTGTTGCCCACCGCTTAAGTCGCCTCCCATACGGTTTAACATAGTTTTCAACACAGGAAATAACTCAAAAATTTCGTCAGGAATTTGTTTTTTAACCTTTTTTGGAATGGCTTCTAAACCTAAAATTAAATTCTCTTTTACCGTTAAACGAGGTATAATATCTCTACCTTGAGGAACATAACCAATACCTAATTTAGCACGTTGATCTGTGGTAACTTTATTAATAACTTTATTTTGAAAATTTATCTCTCCCGTAGGGGATTTTAATAACCCCATAATAGTTTTTAATAAAGTAGTTTTACCTACCCCATTTCTACCAATTAAACACACCATTTCACCGCTATTGATGCTTAAATCAACATTTCTTAAAATGTGACTTTCACCGTAATAAACATTTAGACTAGATAAATTTAACATTATAGTTAATAGTTAATAATTGATAGTTGATAGTTGATAGTTGATAGTTGATAGTTGATAGTTGATAGTTGATAGTTGACGACGAAAAGCTGATAAGATAATTATTGATTACTAAGGATTTCTGGAGGTAAGTTTAATAATTCTAATAATTCTTGATAAACCTGATTTTCTAATTCATTGATACTGTGATTATTAATAATTTGATTACTTAATTGTAAAACTTTTAGCTTTTCTTCCTCTGTCTGTAATAATGGCACTAAATCATTTAAAGGTATTTTTTCCCCTAAGAAATTTATTAATTCATCTTTTAACTGCAATTCATCTTCAGGAGAATCTGCAAATTGTTTACTTAAATTACTGATAATTATATCTTGTTCTTCGGGAGTTAAATTAAAATCTGCCCAAGCTATTGTAGCCACAATGCGTACTATAATAATCTCATCTCTTTCTAAGGATGTTTCCTGCCCTAAATATACCTCTATTACACGAGGATCGTTTTGTATTTCATTCATTGTACCTTCACATAAAACAGTACCTTGATGTAATACAGTAACTTGTTTCGCTATCTGTCTAACAAATTCCATATCATGCTCAATTACGATGATAGAATGACTTTCGGCTAAAGCGAGAAGGAGATTACCCACATTTTCTGTTTCTTCATCGGTTAAACCAGCTACAGGCTCATCTACTAATAATAAGTCAGGAGATTGTGCTACTAACATTCCAATTTCTAACCGTTGCTTTTCTCCGTGAGATAATAAAGAGGCTTTGAATGTCGCTTTAGCCGTTAAACCGATGGTTTCGAGCAAACTAGCAACCTTTCTTTTATCTTGTTCTGTGGGTTTATTAAACAAGGTTGAAAAGACATTTTTTGTCTTATTGGCGACTAAATCTAAATTCTCTTTTACTGTTAAGTTTAAATAGACTCTGGGAGTTTGAAATTTACGCCCAATTCCCATTCTAGCGATTTGATGTTCACTAATTTTACGAAGATTTTTGCCTTTAAAAAAAACATTCCCCTCTGTAGGTTGAACTTTACCTGTGATAACATCTAAAAAAGTAGTTTTTCCCGCACCATTAGGGCCGATAATTACTCTTAATTCACCTTTATTCATTTTAAATTTGAGATGATTTAGAGCTTTAAAACCATCAAAACTTACTGTTAAATCATCAATTTCTAATATGGTTTCACTCATTAGTTATTTATTAAGAATTATCGTTATTTTTAATAATAAGTATTTTTTGTATAACTTTACTAATATAATTTGACGAGATAATAATTTTCGGTAAAGATTGTTACATATCTATTAATTTAAAATATTTTCAAAATTTATTTTCCTTCAATAATATTAATTTCTTCCTCGGTTAATTCATATAATTTATATATTAATAAATCGATTTCTTTCTCTAATTCTGTTGTGTCATTATCGGGGTTTTCTTCTTTTAAATTTAAAATTTTTGTCACTAAATCTATAAATGGCTGTTGACTTTCAACTGAAATATTAGGAATAGGAATACTTTTGATAGAGATTAATTTTATTTCAATATCCGTATCAAAATTTTTAAACCAGATATTAATTAATAAAGAATTAAGAATAGCTAATAAATATTTTAAATTAAGTTTACTTTTTTTATTATTATAAATAACAGAGCAAGTATATAAGCCATGAATATTAGCATTATCATAACAAGCAACTATTCTTGGAAATAGAGAAATTTTGCGCATTCTTTGAAAATAAATCTTTTCTTCATAAACTATTTCTTTTGATAAACAAGAATGTAAATCTAAACATCTTTTTACATAAATATTTTCTAAATTGATATGATATTGACTAATATTTCTGCCATTTATTGCTATTTCCCAATCATCGCCTTCTTTGTCATTAGATATTAATTTAATATCCTTTTTATCTTTATCTCCATAAGGTTTTGTGCCTTGTTTTACACTAAAAAAGAAACCTAAATTATTATGTATATTTATTTTTTCAATAATTTTATCTAAATAAAAATTTCTTCTTAAATTTATTTTTTTTTCAGAGTCATTTATAAAAGTTTTATATGGTATTTGTTGTGAAATTTCCCATTCATCTTTATCAAAATTAGAATATTTATAGTAAGCTGAAGCTACTTTTACAGAAGTAAGATAACTTTCTTTTGGTTTAGTAAATTTTGCAAAAATTACAACCGTTATAACATCAGGAGCATCATTAAAAATACCTTTTCTTAATTCAATACCTTCAAATAAATATGTATTATTAAGTATAAATTCTCTCAAATTTTTAGATTGAGTATTATATAAAAAAGTATTAGGTATAATATAAGAATGAAAATAATTATATCTTAAAATTTGATAAGCTCTTTCATAAAATAATTTAAAAGAGTCAATTTTTCCTTGACTAGAAATAGAATATATTTGTTTATAATAATTTTTTTCTACTTCTTTAAAAGTAACTCCATAGGGAGGATTACCGATAATAATATCAAAACCGATAAATTCACCATCATCATTTAACACCTCTGGAAACTCAAAAC
>JAACUG010000102.1 GCA_009993045.1 Cyanobacteria bacterium CG_2015-22_32_23 | reverse complement strand
AAAAGGCGGACGTAAGTCAGTTTTGGGGCATGAGCCTGTGAAGTTAGAAGCTAACACTGTAATCTTCGATTCAGTGTGAGTAGTTCACGGATATTTCTTGATTAAATTGCTTTCGATATTTCTCGCTAGTTTGCCATTCTATGACATGACAGTATTTATCCTCTATTTTGGTTAACATTCCCACATCAAAATTAAAGGTTTTTCTTCCTAAAGCAAAAATTCCTTGTAACTTTTGTTTAAAATTAAGTTTCCCAGATGAACAAATTTTATATAAACTTCTAATAAAACTTTCTTGCTGCTTAAAAGCTAATTGACTATTTTTTAATTTTTTTTCTGATTCTTGGCGACGTTTTTCACTGCGATAGGAATCAATAATATTGCTACAAACGGAAACAAAAGGTTGTAAATATTCTACTAATTCTTCATTATAACCACCTTCTCGATTAGCAATTCCTACCATACCTAATAATTCCCCTTGAGAATGAAAAGGTAAACCTAAAAAAGAATATAATACTGGATGTCCATTAGGTAAACCACCACTGCGAGGATCTGTGGTAGGATTATGAGAGATAACTGGTTTTTCTGTATTAATTACTGCACCAAAGAGATTTTTTAGGTTATGAAATTCCATACCTCTTTCTTTCGTTGCTTCATATAAACGGATAGTTTCTTCATCCCAAGCTATATTTGTAATAGCATGAACTTTTATATAAGGTTTGCCTTGGGTTTTCATATAACCTTCATCCAACTCAACTATGCCTTGAGGATTATATTTCACTTCGCTGATAAAACCATACTCACTACCTGTTAATATCAATAAATTATCAAGAAGATTATCAAATAAAAGCTCTTTATCTACATTAGCGATAAACTGAGATTGTGCATTTTCGATAATACTCAGTAAATCATGACTGCGACTTAAATCTTTCTCCATGATTTTTCTTTCACTAATATCTCGACAATGACAAATTACCGTCTCTTTATCGATAATCTTCAGGGAAATTTCTTGCCAAAATTCTACACCATTTTTTCTTAAGGCTAATGTTTCTCCTCGCCAAAATCCTTTTTTCCATACCACTGGCAAGGCTTCTTCTTCTAATCTTTTTATTTCTTTTTTATTATACAGCGATCGCCAAGATTGTCCTAATAATTCTTTTTCAGTGTAACCGAATAAATCTAAATGGGCTTGATTGAGATAAATATATTTTTCCTGTTTTAAAATAGCAATGCTATCAGCAAAACCCTCAATAATTTTCCCTTGACATTTATCTAAAATCTTGTCAAAAGGAGAGAGTTTTTGTTGATTATCTTGAGGGAAAGATGAAAAAGGGTTTAACTTTTTGTTATCAAACTCATTAATAGACATTTAATTACTTTGGGTTAACTGTAAACACTCTCAATATTTTTTTTGTATCAAACACTACTAAAATCTAATATTTGTAATCAGAAATTTAATTATATTTTAATGTAAAAATTCAATTTTCAGTGTGATTTAAAAACATTGAGAAAAAGGATTAGAAATTAAAAATTAATTACTCCTAACTCCTCTGTTTTTTAATTTAGCTTTTAATTCTCCTTTGATGCGATTTAAAATAGATGTTTCATCTAAGGAATTGATAATGTTTTCCACCACCGCTAAAGGGCCTTTTTCACCCCAAGATGCACCATTAATGAGATAAACTTTTGTAACTTGACCGATGGCATAAGTAGATACTCCTGCTAATGCGCCTTGAGTAATGGCAACGGAAATATAAGGAGCAACACTTAAACCACCAGTAACAGGAGTCGCCAAACCTAATAAGCCTTTTAAGGAACTTAAACTAAATGTTACCAAAATATCACTAGCCGTAATACCGCCTAAACTGAAGGCAATTTTTTGTAAGAGTTTTACGGCACTTTGCTCAGTCATAGAGATACCATAAACGTGAGAAAGGGTTAAAATCATGGCTACATCAATAATTGCCCCAGTAAACAAATCTAACGCCGTTACGGGATTTAAGGCGATGGCTGTCGCTTTCGTCATCACGGTTTTTTGGATGATTTTTTCGGCTTCTTTTTCTCTCCAAGTAATTTTTTGTTGTACTAATTTTTCGTTAATTTCTCCCGTAAATAACATGGTATTTAAAGCCACTAAAGATTTTCCTTCTTGATGAAGAATCTCTAAAATCTTGAGTTGTAAATCCTGAATTTGAGGTTTTCCCCGTTGACGAATAATTTTGTTATCTTTTAACTTCATCGCTACTAAAGGAGAAGCCGCCACCATGACTATTTCATCGGCGGATAATAATTCCCTTACCCTAACATCTCTAATGGTAGAATAAATTTCTTGGCGATCGACATCAGGATATTGATCAATTTTATTAAAAACTAATAACATGGGTTTACCCACTTCCCTTAACTGACATAAAGCCTGATACTCAACTCTTGTAATATCTCCTGCAATGACAAACAAAATCAAATCAACTTGAGTAGCTATTTGATAAGCTAATTTTTCCCTCGTTTCCCCATCAATTTCGTCAATACCCGGAGTATCAATTAATTTAATTTGCACATTTTCCACCGCTTTAACCAATCTTTGCACTTTTTGCTCAGTATCACCGATATTTTCTCGACTTAGATGCCAATTAGTTTGATCTGTTTCACGAGTTACACCATGTAAAGGTCCTGTCACAAAAATTTCTTGTCCAATTAAAGCATTTAAAACACTAGATTTTCCTCTGCCAACCATGCCAAAAGCGGCAATTTGAATGATGGAATCTTCTAATTTTTGCAACATTTGTGTTAAATGAGCAATATCTTTTTCTAAACCTTGTTTTTCTTCTTCTTTTAGATCAAGATTAAGTAATAAATTTTGTAGAGATTCTTGCGCTTGTTTATAGTTAATTTCTCCTTGTAAATTGGCAAAATCGAGGATAGTATTTTCCCAATCTTCTTCCTGCCATTGCCATTGTGTCATAATTTATCCAAAGTAAATAACTTTCGTTTTACATTTATCAGGTATTAGGTTTTATCCGTAGGAGATTCTGAAGAATGAGACTGTGTATTAGATGTCTTTTCTAACCAAGATTTTGCCCAATGGGTAGGGATGGGAGTTTGTGCTGGTTTTAAACCGTTTAAGACTTCAGGTAAGCTAAGGGATTCTAAAGGTTTTGCTTCTCTAAGTTTATGCCACACAGAACGAGACATTAATAAATTTTGATCAACTCTTTGTGCGCCTAATTTTTCCAAATATTCTTCTCTTTCGGGTTGATAGTCGGAGGAAGAAACTCCCAGAGATTGTGAAGGAAAGGTTTTAATTAGGGTTGCCATTTGACTTAATAATTTAGGATAAAGCCATGTATAAGCAGGATGTACTGTTAAAATTGCTTCATGGGGTTTACTGCCATCTTTAGATAAAGCTAGTTTAAAATATCCTATAGCCGCTTTTCTTTGAGGTTCAAATACATACGCACTAATTTCTTCTATGTGATTTAACCATTCGTAAATTTTTTCACTCAGGAAACTCCATAAATTCATTTTGAAATCATCGAGATGGCGATCAAATATTTGTCGTAGCATAGGTGGCATAGAAACACAATCTAACTGATAAAGTAATTTAGCATCAGCATTACTAACAGGCAATAAATTTGGTAAATTAGGTTCTTGTTGTGCTAGTTTTTCTAATATTTCAGGTTGACAATGCCAATAGGTAATTTGTGCGAGAGGTTGAAAACCATTTTCTCGATATAATCCGAGGGTGTTTTTTTCGTTAATATTAACCTCTAGTATCCATGTTCTAGCTTCCCAAATTTTTTCAAAACAATGTCGTAATAGTTGTGAGCCAATACTACGATTACCGATAAGTAAATGACTAATAGAAGTGTTGTAATTAATTAAAACTTGCTCAACTTTCCATGTGCTTCGAGTATTATTAAAGGGTGCAACTTGTATAAAACCTAAAATTTGCTCATCTTTTTGGGCTACATATAGGTAAAAATCATTGGTAAAACTGAAGGGAAATAATTTGGATAGTTGTAGTAATCCGTAAAAACTTTGATATTGCTCGATTTTTTGGAGTAAAATTTCCTGACGAGAATTATATTCAACAGATAAACGTTGTTGTAATAAAGAGGCGATGGCATTTAAGTCTCGATATTGTATTCCACGAATTTTAAGGGAGGATTTGGGTAAAGTTGAGGTATTCATCATATTTATTAAAGGTATCAGGTTTTAAAAGACTTTTAAATATTGCTTAATGCTTCATGGTGAGAGGATAATGACTAATGAAAGAAAATTATTAAGTAGAAAAAGAATAAATTATTATTTTCATTTTAGCTTAACTGAGAAATTGTTAACCTCAGTTGTCTGTTTTCCTCCGAGTAATGATTAACTAATGATTATTTACTCAGAGAATATCAAGATTTTTTTCAGACAAGATAGTGAAGAAAATTAATTCATTTCACCATCACAAAATATGAAATTCAATCACTTAAAAAGTCTAAAAGTTTCTACTATTGCCTTAATTATTATTGATTTTCAAATATTTTACCTAACACCCCTCATAACTCATAGTTTTTCAGCAAAACCGATTATTTTTTTGTTTAATTTCTCTTTTTTAATTCCTCAGTTGTTGCTTGATGAGATAAAATTCTTCATAAAACTTAATAAATGTTTGTAAAATATGAAGAATAAATTTAATTTTACCAATATTGGTAGTTTTCATGTTAAAAAAGTGCAATGCTAGAGGAGGCAAAACCCTTGTTTAAAGAGATTTTAAGAGAAAAAGAAGGTTATTTTTTAATCAGTCATATTATTGCGATGATATTCGGTTTAGCGGGTTTATTGTTAGTTTTACCTCATCCTGAATTTATTGCGAGTTTACCAGAAATTGGACAAAGTGCGTTTCGTTGGTCCATGATGGGGGGCGGTGTGGTATATATGATCTTAGGATGGGCAACAGTAGCAATTTATGCTTATCGTCAATTAGGGACATTTCACTGGTTAACTTTCATGATTCCAGCCTTAGGAATTTCTCTAGGTAGCGAATTATTAGGTACAAGTACTGGTTTTCCCTTCGGTGCATATCATTATCTTTCGGGTTTAGGATATAAAATATCTGGTTTAGTACCTTTTACCATTCCTTTATCTTGGTTTTACCTCGGTTTTAGTAGTTATCTGATTACTAGAGTAGGTTTAAATAGGTTAGTCATTAATTCTTGGTTAAAAGATTTAGGCGCTATCGTCTTTGGTGCATTATTATTAACATCATGGGATTTTGTATTAGATCCAGCCATGAGCCAAACAAATGTACCATTTTGGCTATGGGATCAACCCGGGGAATTTTTTGGAATGCCTTATCAAAATTTTGTCGGTTGGTTTGGTACAGGAGTAGTATTTATGACCGTAGCAACGATATTTTGGCGTATAAAACCCCTTGATTTTGATAAAGTTTCTTTAACTATTCCAGCGGGAGTTTATATCGGTAATTTTGGATTTGCGATGATTATGAGTATTGGCGCTGGTTTTTATATCCCTATTTTTCTGGGAATTTTATTAGGAATTGTACCTTTAACCGTATTTTTATGGTTAGCCAATCAACCTGATGATTCACAGAATAACACCGCAACGGAAGCCTTAGCTTCTGTATCACAACTATAACTTCTAAAATATTTAACTCGGTTTTTGATACTAAAACGTCATTAATCGAGTTACATAAAAAGTGAAAATCAAACCACCGTAAGATAGAAACAAATACATTTTTAAGGGAAAATATAAATTAAACTTATTTTGTCTTTTTAACCCTTAATATTGTGGAAACGGCAAAATTCCATCATCAAAATCAATGTTAAATATTCAGGAAAAAAAAACCTTAATTCTTATAGCCGATGACGAATCTATTAGTAGAAAATCTCTGACTTTAATGCTCAGAAGTGACAAATATGAGATTATAGGAGTAGAAAATGGTGAAGAATGTTTAACCACTTATAAAAAATTGCACCCCGATATAGTACTTTTAGATGGCTTAATGCCAGTGATGGATGGTTTTGACTGTTGTCGAGAATTAAAAAAGTTACCTGAATCTCAAGATACAATAATATTGATGATTACAGGTTTAGATGATAGAATTTCGGTGAATAAGGCTTATGAAGTTGGCGCTACAGATTTTTTTACTAAACCCATTAATCCTGCGGTATTACGTCGTCGAATTAATTATTTACTAGAGGCAAAAAAAGCAGAAAAAGCCTTAAGAGAAAGTGAGGAAAAATATCGCACTTTAGTGGATAATCTTAGAGAGGTAATTTTTTATACAGACATAACAGGAAAATTAACGTTTTTAAACCCTGCATGGAAAGAGTTAGCAGGTTTATCTCCTGAAGAGAGTATAGGACATAATTTTACTGAATACATTTATCCTGATGATATACCAGTTTATGAAAAAAGTTTTCAAGAAAATAAGTGTCTTAAATATTATTCCCAAGTTAGGTATCTCAAAAATAATGGCGATATTGGTTGGATGGAAATTTTTACTTCTTTAATTTGGAAAGATGGCGAAATAAAAGGAATTTCAGGTACTTTAAATGATATTACTGAACGTAAAAGAATTGAACAATATCAAAATATTGAACGGGATGTTATTAAAATATTAGGACAATCCGAGGGAGTAGATCAAGGGGTAAACGGAGTTTTAGAGGTAATTGGTAAAAATTTGGCTTGGGAATTAGGAGAATATTGGAGTTATGATTTAGGAACAAACTTAACTGATTTTCATGCTTCATGGTATCAAAACTGTCCAGAATCAGAAAAATTCCACAATCAAAGACGAAAAACTGTTAATACCATTGAGTGGGAAAATTGGCAGTTTAAAACTTCAGGAGATTACTTAGATAAAAATAAATTGCTTTCTTCTAAAGTCAAAAGTAAAATAGAGTTAAAACAGGTGTTTTCTTTTCCTATTAATCATGGAGATGAACATTTAGGAGTAATGTGTTTCTTTTCCCGTCAAAACCAGCAAAATGATGGGACTTTGTTAGAAAATATTGCTACTATGGGGAATCAAATTGGACAATTTATTAAACGCAAACAAGCGGAAGAAGAGTTAAAACAAAGAAATTTATTATTACAATCGGAATTAAATATTGCTTCAGAGTATATTCTCTCATTATTACCCTCCCCTGATGAACAAGAGTTAATTGTAGAACAAAAATTCATTCCTTCAGCAAAATTAGGGGGTGATATTTTTGATTATTATTGGTTAGATGAGGAAAATGTAGTTATTTATTTACTAGATGTAGCAGGACATGGTATTCATTCGGCTTTATTATCCGTATCTATTTTAAATTTAGTACGCAATAATTCTTTATACAATACAGATCCTTATCAACCTTGGACTATTTTGACAGAATTAAATCGACTTTTTCAAATGGATAATGATAGAGTTAACTATTTTACTATTTGGTATGGCGTTTATAATAAAGATACTCGGGAATTAGTTTATGCTTCAGCAGGACATCCTCCCGCAATTTTAATTTCTCCTTTAAGTAACGGTTGGCAATGTCACAAGTTATCTACTCCTAATATGCCAATTGGAATGATTGAGGATATAGATTTTAGTCAAAATGTTTATGAAGTTCAAACAGATAGTATTTTATATATATTTAGTGATGGTATTTATGAAATTGTCGAAGAAAATGGACAAATTTGGGGTTTAAATAATTTTACTGATTTACTTTTACAAGTTAATAAAAATCATGAGTCTAATTTAGAAAATATCATTGATCATGTCCATAGTATCAATAAATCTAGTAATTTTGATGATGATTTATCTATTCTTAAAATTACTCTCCATTAAAACGATAAATTATTAGTTGAAAAGAGAAATAAGGATAAAATTACCTCTATTTTAGGTATGTCTTAAAATACTATTTTTTTTCTTAAAATAAAGTTGTGTATAAAAAAATATTGAAAAATACCTTAACAATTAAAGATCGTAAGTGTTATAGTTATTAGTTAGAAATATTAATTTTTTCTCAGATGTTTCTTGATATTTATTCATTTATATCATTAATAATTATAAGTATTTATCCTATTAAAATTGTTAACTATGCACCTTCAATTTCGATTTTACTCCACTACTATAATTATTTTTCTTTTAATAAGTAGTTTAATCGCTATTTTTTTTGGATGGATTAACGCACAAGAAACTATTTTTTCATTTTTTCATTTCTTATCTTTACAACAAAAAAACTTATTTTTATGGTTAAATTTTTCTAATGTTCAATTTTCGATTACTTTATTTTTACCTTTAATAATAAGTATTCTAGTGATTCAATTCACTTTAATCCTATCACCAAAACAAAAAAAATGGTCAAGAATAATAATAATTTTTACCTCCTTATTTCTGATGATTCGTTATTTTTTATGGCGTTGGCAAAGTACATTAAATTTAACTAATCCCGTCAATACTATCTTTAGTATTGGGATATTTTTAATAGAATTGGCATTTATTATTAGTCCATTTTGGCAAAGTATTTTAATGTTAAATATTAAGAATCGAAAATCTCAAGCTGATACAATGTCAGAGGCAGTAAAACAAGGAATTTATTACCCTACAGTTGATATTTTAATCCCTAGTTATAACGAGCCTTTAGAAGTAATAAAAAGAACAATTGTTGGTTGTCAAGCTATAGAATATAACTATAAAAAAATATATCTTTTAGATGATGGAAATAGAGAAGAAATTAGACAATTATGTGAGCAATTAAAATGCTATTATATTAGTCGAGAAAATTCTATTCATGCTAAAGCTGGAAATTTAAACCATGCCTTGAGTCAAACTAATGGAGAATTAATTGTTGTTTTTGACGCTGATTTTATACCTACTACTAACTTTTTAACACGAACCGTGGGTTTTTTTCAAGACATAAAAATCGGCTTACTACAAACTTATCAGAGTTTTTATTCCCATGATCCTATTGCCAGAAATTTAGGTTTAGATGATAAAATACCGACGGAAGTAGAAATTTTTTCTCGCTATTATCAATTAGTTAGAGATAGTATAAATACTGCTTTATGTTATGGTAGCTCTTTTGTGATTAGAAGACAATCTTTAGAAAAAATAGGGGGTTTTGTGATTAATTCTCTCAGTGAAGATTATCATACAGGAATCAAATTAGCGTCAGAAAATTATCAAGTTATCTATTTGAAAGAAAGTTTAAGCGCTGGTTTATCCGCAGAAAATATTTTTGGGCATATTAGACAGCGTAAAAGATGGGCAAGAGGTACAATTCAAACATTATTTATTGCGGAAAATCCCCTGAAACTTAAAGGTTTAAAATGGTGGCAAAAATTAGCTCATTTAGAAGGTATTTTTCAATGGTTTATTAGTCCATTAAGACT
Source organism: Cyanobacteria bacterium CG_2015-22_32_23 (assembly GCA_009993045.1). GTDB lineage: Bacteria > Cyanobacteriota > Cyanobacteriia > Cyanobacteriales > Cyanobacteriaceae > Geminocystis. Next base: position 22,223 of record JAACUG010000102.1, on the reverse strand, counting down.
TATATTATTGTTATTACCTTTAATATATATATTTTTTCAAATCTCTCCTATCAAATCTAGTTTTGAAGAAACAATATCTTTCTTTTTGCCTTTTTATTTTGTACAATTATTAACATTTTCTTGGTTAAATTTTTATAGTCGTTCCGCTTTACTGGCTGACATTTATAATGTAGTTACTGCTATTCCTATATCTGTAGAAATTTTCCAAACTTTACTTAATCCTTTTCTTTCTATTTTTAAAGTGACTCCAAAAGGCATTAAAAATGATAATTATTATTTTAATTGGAATTTAGCTTCCCCATTAATTTTTATTCTTGTTATTAATTTAATGACGTTATTTTATTTAGGAAAAGAATTTATAATGAGTGAAAATAACTCTTTTGGTTTAACGATTTTTATCTTTTGGAATGTATATAATTTAATTATTTTATTACTATCTATCATCGTTATGTTAGATATACCAAAATTAGATGGTTATCAATGGTTGAAAATGAGAAAAAAAATTAGAATAATAACTAATGAATATATTTGGGAAGGTTTGACGAATAATATATGTGAAATTGGTGCAGAAATTAGCCTTAATTCCTTACAAATAATTCCTCCAGAAGGCAAAATAGAATTTATAAAAGAAGGATTATTATTAGAATTTAAAACTGTCAAAAATTATAGTAACAATAAAAATATTAAGGTTATATTTAAAGATATTAACTTATTACAATATCGACAACTAATAATAATGATTTTTTGCCCTCCTAATAGATGGAGTTACCAACAAACTCCTAGAGAATTAATGTCATTTTTACTATTAATTCAATCTTTATTTGTTACACCATTAAAATTAATTAAAAGTAAGTTGATAAAGGAGAGGATACACGGAAGTTAACTCGCCTTTATAAGCGGTTTCTATTTTGGTGATAAATTCAGGTGAAGGATTAAATACATAAATTTTGTTAAATTCTTTATGGATTTTAATAGGCGTTTCTTTCTGAAATAATTGTAATTTTATATCAGGTTTTAATTTATGACTAATAGAGATAATATTACCTTCATTAATATCAAAATTATCAGTAATTAATAAGACATTTTCAGATTGATTAATGATTTTTGCAATGGCAGGATTATGATAACTAGAAGGTTTATTCCACCAAGTTTCACTATTTGCACTAATTATATTAGAAATAATACCAGTAGTAAAAATAACTATTAATATTATTGACCATCTTAGGGATTTTTTTTGAATTTTAATACCTAAAAAATAACCAATAGTAAGATAAATTGCTATATAAGCAGGAATAAAATATCTTGTCATACTTGATTTAACACCACCAAAAATTAAATCTGGTAAAATTAAACCTAAAGTGGGAATCAGTGTTAATAATAATAAATATAACCAAATATTTTTCTCTGTATTTCTTATTAAAAAAAAGAAACTATATCCTATGAGAATTAAAACTAAAATAATAAAAATATAGCTTAACCAATGATATAATGGTAAGCCAATATCAGCAAATAAGCTAGTAAAATGTAATCCCCATAAATTAGCTAAAAATATTAGTGGTTTTTCTATCTTTGTCCATTGAGTTGTATCTTTAAGTACGTTAAAATTAATTAACATAATAATAACCCAAGGAATAAATAAAAGAAAACTAATAATAGTATATTTAACGAAATTTATTAGTTTATTTTTACTTAAGTTTTTCCTCATAAGCAAAATATAGATAATATTTACAAAGGGCAAAAATATCGATAGAATCGAGGTATAAAAAGTTAAAGAAAAACTCAAACTATAACTAATCCAATGAATACCTTTATCAAATTTGATACTTTTGACAAAAAATAAACTAGATAAAATAATAGTTAATATCCATAAACTATATTCTCTTGCTTCTTGTGCATATAATATTTGAAAAGGCGAAATTGCTACTAGACTAACGGTAATAAAACTCACAAACTTATCATTAAATAATTCCCTAGATAACCAATAAATAGTTGGAAACACTAGCAAACTAAAAATTATGGATAAGGTGCGATTAATAATAATTGAACTACCACAAATATTTTGCCATAATCTTAAGATAATATAGTAAAGTGGAGGGTGTTCTGGATGAGTATTAAGGGATTTTATTGTTTGCGAAAAAGGAGTATTTAGGGATAATTTTTGAAATTTTAATAACTCTTGTGTCGTAATAATTTTACCGTTAAAAAAAGTATCTGTTACTTCATTACTTTGATAACCAGCAACCCTTAAAGAAGTATAAACCTCATCATGCCAATAAATTTTTTTATCTATATTTGTTACTCGAAAAAAAATACCGATTATGATAACAATAATAACTACTATTATTAACCAAAACTGACGAAGCGATCGCAAAGTATTTGTCATCAGATTATAGGAAGATAATAAAAAAATGTGACGTAAGTATTTTCACTTATATGAGGAATTAATATTATAGTAATAAGAAATATTGTCATGATTTTAAAAATTAAGTCGTCAATAACCACGAATTTTTGTTACATTTAACTTAACAATTCGCAATAGTTGAGCAAAATATGTTGCTAAAAACAAAAAAAAATTTTTTCTTATGTGATAAAAATAAGGAACAAGATACAGTAAAATTAGCTTCAGTATGGGAGAATATAGACTTTTTTAGTTGTCCTTCTGATTATAACTTTCATCTGCATACCAATTGTTCTGATGGACAGTTAACACCTGAATCTATAGTTGAACAAGGATTATCCATTGGATTAAAAGGATTTGCTATCACGGATCATCATAGCGTAAAAGGCTATTATCGTGCGAAAAATTGGTTAAAAGAAAAATATAATCTTAACTCTAATGTGATACTACCTCATTTATGGACTGGTATTGAAATCACCTCTGAATTAAACGGTACAAATGTTCATATATTAGGTTATGGCTTCAATCCTGAAGCGGATATTTTACATAAATATTTTACAGGAGAACAACCTAACGGAAAAGATGCCCTTGCCAAAAATGTCATCAGAAATCTTCATGAAGCTGGAGGATTAGTGGTGTTAGCACATCCTGCTCGATACCGTCGTAGTGCATTAGAATTAATACCCGAAGCTATGGAATTAGGTATTGATGGAGTAGAAACTTATTATGCCTATAGTAATCCTCATCCATGGCAACCCAGCGAAAACCAAACTATGATGGTGAAAAAAATAGCAGAAAAGTATAATCTATACACAACTTGTGGTACAGATACCCATGGTAATAATATTTTAGTGCGTTTATAAAGTTGACAAAAAATACTCTAAATATTGAAAAGTATAAAAAATTAGAGTTAAATATATATCAATTATTCTGATAAATAGTTAGTGATTATAGAGGATAAAAAAAGATGAATAACTTAACTATTGATTTATCTTCCGTTGATTTAACTGATGAGCAATTTTTCAAATTATGTGTAAATAATCGAGATTATAGATTTGAAAGAAACAGTCAAGGAGATTTAATAATTATGTCGCCAACGGGAGGAGAAACAGGTAATAGAAATGCAGATATTTGTTATCAATTACAAGCATGGAATAGAGAAAAACAATTAGGTAAAGTATTTGATTCCTCCACAGGGTATAAGTTACCATCAGGCAGTAATCGCTCACCTGATGCGTCTTGGATACCTCTTGAAAAATGGGATAATTTAAGCGCTCAAGAAAAACAGAAATTTTTGCCTTTATCCCCTGATTTTTTAATAGAATTATTATCCCCTACTGATAATTTAATCGATACCCAAAATAAGATGAAAGAATATCTCGAAAATGGGACAAAATTAGGATGGTTAATTAATAGAAAAACTAGACAAGTAGAAGTTTATAGAGTTAATCAAAAAGTAGAAATTTTAGTCAATCCTCATAATGTATCAGGAGAAAATATTTTAGAGGAATTTAATCTTGACATGGAATCAATTTGGTAAAAAAATTAACGAAAAACATAATTAATAGGAGTTGCTGATAAAAACAACAACCTTTATTAGTAATTACTTATCAACTATTTTTAAAACTAATTTTAACTATACTAAAAAGCTGACGACTGATAGCTAACAGTAAAAGAAAGCAACATTAACTTTATAATGAAAAATGTAAAGAAAAGTTAAGAAACATTAGAAAAAAATGCGAGTTGCCATTGTAGGTGCAGGATTAGCAGGTTTAGCTACCGCTATTGACTTAGTTGACGCTGGTTGTGAAGTAGAAATATTTGAATCTCGCCCTTTTGTCGGGGGAAAAGTAGGCAGTTGGGTTGATAATGATGGTAATCATATCGAAATGGGGTTACACGTTTTCTTCGGTTGCTATTATAATTTATTTGCTTTAATGAAAAAAGTGGGTGTGATGGATAGTTTACTGTTAAAACAACATACCCATACCTTTATCAACGAAGGGGGTAGAGTTGGAGAGTTAGATTTTCGCTTTATTACAGGTGCACCATTTAACGGCTTAAAGGCTTTTTTTACTACCTCTCAATTATCTACCCTCGATAAAATTGCCAATTCTTTAGCCTTAGGTACAAGTCCTATTGTAAGGGGTTTAGTGGATTTTGAGGGGGCTATGCGCAATATTCGTGACTTAGATGGCATTAGTTTTGCTGACTGGTTTCGTAAACACGGAGGAAATCAAGGTAGTCTCCATAAAATGTGGAATCCCATTGCCTACGCTTTAGGCTTCATTGACACTGAAAATATTTCAGCTCGTTGTATGTTGACAATTTTTCAATTCTTTGCAGCAAAAACTGAAGCGTCTGTACTACGAATGCTAGAAGGCTCACCTCATGAATATTTACATAAACCCATAGTTAATTATTTAGAATCTAAAGGGGTTAAAATTCATACCCGTCGTCAAGTTAGAGAAATTAAATATCAAGAAGGAGAAGAAACCCTCGTCACGGGTTTAATGATTGCTAACGGTGACACAGAAGAATTAGTTACCGCAGATGCTTATGTTTGTGCCTGTGATATACCGGGTATTCAAAAAGTTATTCCCGAAGGTTGGCGTAAATGGTCAGAGTTTGATAATATTTATAAATTAACTGCTGTACCAGTTGCCACAGTTCAACTACGTTTTGATGGTTGGGTAACGGAATTACATAGTGAGAAAAAACGCAAACAGTTAGAAAAAGCCGAAGGTATTGATAATTTACTTTATACTAGCGATGCGGATTTTTCCTGTTTTTCGGATTTAGCTTTATCTAGCCCTTCTAATTATTATCGACAAGGAGAAGGTTCTTTGTTACAATTAGTTTTAACTCCAGGTGATCCTTTTATCAAAGAAAGTAACGAAAATATCGCCAACCACGTCTTAAAACAAGTACATAATCTATTCCCTTCTTCTCGGGATTTGAATATGACATGGTATAGTGTGGTTAAACTAGCTCAATCTTTATATCGTGAAGCACCGGGTATGGATGTTTATCGCCCATCACAAAAGACTTCCATTGCTAACTTTTTCCTAGCTGGTAGTTACACTCAACAAGACTATATTGATAGTATGGAAGGTGCAACTATTTCAGGAAAACAAGCAGCCCAAGCAATCTTAAAATCTAATACAAAAGTACTGGCGATCGCTTAAAATAAATAATAGGTAATAAGTAATAAATAAGACAATAAAAGAGTTTATTGTAAACCTAACCAAGTTAATAACCCTTGTCCAGTAAAATATTCAATAGATAAGGTAATAATAAAGCCAATCATTGCCGCTCTACCATTTAATTTTTCAGCATAATTGTTAAAGCCGAATTTTGGTTCTTCAATATTGGGGGTTTTGGTGGGTTGAGGTTGAGTCATAGTTGAGAAACTCCTAATTAAACAGTAATTATCTGATTTTATTAAATTTTGTTAACATCTTAACATTAATTAACATTAATGGAAAATCAAACAAGAAAAATAGTTGATTATAGCCAATGCCCAAATTCTGTCATAAAAGTATCATTGAGAATAGCTTGACGAATTTTATTCGTGAAATTAATTAACTCGTGTAAATTATGAATAGATAACAAAATAAAACCTAACATTTCTCCTGAGCGCAATAAATGGTTAAGATAAGCACGGGTAAAATTTTGACAAGTATAACAGCTACATTGAGGATCTAAAGGGGTAAAATCTTCTTTATAAGGAGCATTTTTCAAGTTAATCCGCTTACCTTGCACTAATGCGGCACCATGTCGCCCTAAACGAGTAGGGATAACACAATCAAATAAATCAATGCCAGAAGCGATAGCTATAACCATTTCTCTATAAGTGCCAACACCCATGAGATAGCGAGGTTTATTGACAGGTAAAAGAGGAGTAGTCCATTGTATAATTTGATGGATTAATTCGGGTTTTTCTCCCACACTAACACCGCCGATGGCATAACCGGGTAAATCTAAACTAACTAAATCTTGTGCACATTGAGTGCGTAAGTCAGCATAAATTCCTCCTTGCACAATACCGAATAATGCTTGTTTATCGGGCTTTTCATGGGCATTTATACACCGTTGCAACCATTTGTAAGTACGTTCAACAGCAATAACAACCTCATCTCGTGTAGCGGTGGCAGGAGGGCACTCATCGAAAGCCATAATAACATCCGCACCTAAAGCATTTTGAATTCTGATGGAGTTTTCTGGTGTCATATTAATAATTCTACCATCTTTCGGGGAGCGAAATTTAACACCATCATCGGTAATTTGTCGTAATTTAGCTAAACTAAAAACTTGAAAACCGCCAGAATCAGTTAACATGGGTTTTTCCCAACCGACAAAATTATGTAACCCTCCAGCCTTAGCAATAATCTCCTCACCCGGTTGGATATGCAAATGATAAGTATTACCTAAAATCATTTGTGCGTTAACTTCCCTTAATTGTGCAGGAGTAATACCTTTGACAGTACCGACAGTACCGACAGGCATAAATTTAGGAGTTTCCACATCACCGTGGGGAGTAGAAAAAACTCCAGCCCGTGCTTTAGTATGAGAACAAGATGCAATTAAAGAATAAGAAAAAGACACTAAACAATGAACAATGAAAAATTAATAATGAACAATTAAAAAAATTATCCATCATCTACTATACATTGTTATCTATTCTTTTTTATTGCGGAAGATTTAATTTTTAATTTTAAGAGTTTAGAAATCTTCGTCTAATTGTACATCCCATTTAGCTGAAAGTACTTCTCCTAACATTTCTTCTAAATTATCAAACTCCAGATTTTTTTGAGATTGTTGTTCTTGACAAGATGTAACCAGAGGAATTAAAGTTAATTTGCGATTATCTTGTACTAAATCAAAATAGGTTTCTTGAGGAGATACTTGATTAAGTTGTAGATAATCAAAACTTTGAATATTGATGTAGAGACTGTTATTGATTACTACAGTAGCCTGAGTTGAATCGTTGAAAACTTCTAAAATCCAACCTTGTCCTTGATTTTGTATTACTCCATCAAGACTGTGTATATAACGTACTTGAGTTAAATCGTTAATTAGACGTTTAATATCTTCTTTGTTGACTAAAATTCCCGACTCAATAATACAAGGTGCAGGTAACTGATAATAATTCCGTTGATGACTCATAATAAATAACCCTTTTTTTTCGCTCTTACTTACTAATTAATTTGATGATAAGGAGAAAATATTAACATAAATCTGACTTTTTTCAGTACATTAATATTAACTTTTTTGTTTGAGTTTAGCATTGTGGGCTAAAGTAGAAAAACATACAATATTTAGCTGAATTAACCATTAATTCAAAGAATAATTAGTTATCAGTTATTAAGTGATATATATATTATTACAACATTAGCAACTAATATAAAATCAACTTTATGAAAGATTAATTCAATCTTCGACAACTAAATTGTGATGTTGAGATTGAAAAAAAGTTAAATTTTTGACAAACAAGCCAAAATCTATTTTCATGTTAGTAGCAAATCTCAGATTAAATGAATTTTTATTGTTTGCTACGACACAATCTTAACCTAAAATTTCGATTTTGTTTAGGTTTATTTCTATATGTTAATTGATTATGAAAAAATTGATCTCTTCTTTTTTTGGGGCGATAGTTTTTTACACGATTATTCCTGTTTCTGATTTTTTTCCCCTAGAGTTTAACAAAATTGCTCGATGGTTGCCTTATATTGGTATTCTTTTAGGTTGTTTTCTCGCATTAATAGCTAAATTTTTTACTTTAATAGATATTCCGTCTCTTACGAAAGCTGTGTTAATAGTTTGTTGCTGGATTTTTTTAACAGGAGGCTTACATTTAGATGGAGTAATGGATACTGCTGACGGTTTAGGGGTGCAAAATCCTGAAAAAAGATTAGAAGTAATGCGGGATAGTAATAGTGGTGCTTTTGGTGTAATGGCAGGAATTATGGTTATTGCTTTAAAAATCGCCAGTATCAGTGAAATTAATCACTATCTCTGGATTTCTCTAATTATTACGGCTAGTTACGCCCGTTGGGGGCAATTAATGGCTATCGCACTATATCCTTATGTAAGGAAAGAAGGAAAAGGAGTTTTTTTAAAAGAAAACCTAAATTTACCCATAGACGTTATCTTTAGCTCATTATTTATGATTATTTTGATAATTACTCAATATTTCTTCCTCAATCAAACATTAACTGTAATTAGCTTAACTTTGCTTATAAGTATCATCATCTCATTATTCATGGGATGGTGGTTTAATAAGCAACTAGGAGGACATACAGGAGATACTTATGGAGCTACAGTAGAATGGAGTGAAGCCTTAATTTTATGTGCTTTAACGGTGCTTAATCATTAAAAATTCATTATTCATTATTCATTATCAATGTATCAGTAACTTTAGCAATATCATAAATTTCTTTAACATCATGAATCCTCAAAATATCAGCACCCTGAGTAATAGCATAACTGCAAGTAGCCGCCGTACCCCAAATTCTTTCTAAAGGATTTTCTTTTTTCAAAATTGTGCCAATAAAACTTTTTCGAGATGTACCTATTAACACAGGAAAACCTAAATTTTTAATTATTTTAATATTTCTTAATATCTCTAAATTTTGTTGGTAATTTTTAGCAAAACCAATGCCTGGATCTAATATGATATGCTCTTTTTTAATACCCCATGTAATGGCTTGATTAATTCTTTCTTGAAAAAACTGATTAATATCCCCAATTAAATCTTGATAATCCGTAAAATTTGCCATGGTTTCAGGATTACCTTGAATGTGCATTAAAATTATCGGTACATTCAATTTAGCGACGAGAGGCAACATTTCTTGATCAAAAGTTCCTCCTGAAATATCATTAACAATATCTGCACCAACGGCTATGGCTTTCTCCGCTACTATAGCTCTAGTGGTATCAATAGAAATAGGAATATCTGATTGTTGACGTAAAGCAGAGATAACAGGAATAACCCTTTCTAATTCTTCTTCTAAGGTGATTTGTTGCGCATTGGGGCGGGTAGATTGTCCACCAATATCAACTATATCAGCACCGTCAGAAATCATCTTCTGAGCCTGTTTTAAAGCTCTCTCAATACCATTAAATTGTCCACCGTCACTAAAACTATCAGGGGTTACATTTAAAATCCCCATCAAAAAAGTGCGATCGCCCCAATTAAATTGATGATTGCGAATGGTTAAGACTCTTACCATAGAGATTAATCAATGCTCTAACTTTAAGGGATAAAATTCAAGTACAATTTGCAAAAAATCCCCATAATTACCTAAGTGAATTTTAGATTAAACTCAGGTATAATTGGAGATAAAATTTATAGATAGTTAACTAAACGAGCAAAGCTATTAGCTTCAAGACTAGCACCGCCGACTAATGCACCGTCAATGTCAGATTGTGCCATAATTTCATCCACATTTTTGGGATTAACAGAGCCACCGTACTGAATAGTTACATTTTTATTACTTAATTGAGAGCGGATAATACCAATAACTCGGTTTGCTTCTGTAGCTTCGCAAGTGTCACCAGTGCCAATAGCCCAAATTGGTTCATAAGCAATTACAAGGTTATGTTGATCAACGTTTATTAAACCTTTTTGTAATTGATTGATAATAATATTTTCCGTTTCCCCAGCATCCCGTTGTGCTTTACTTTCTCCCACACAAAGAATCGGAGTCAAACCATGTTTTTGAGCAGCTAAAAGACGAGAATTGACGGTTTCATCAGTTTCACCAAAATATTGACGACGTTCACTATGACCGACAATAACATAATTAATGCCAATTTCCGTTAACATAGCACCTGAAACTTCACCAGTAAATGCACCTTGTTCTGCCCAATGGATATTCTGTGCCCCTAATTTAACTCGACTACCATGCAAATTTTTCGACATAAAATGTAAACTGGTAAAAGGCACACACAAAACTACTTCTCTGGTTTCGGGGGTGTCTTCTAAATGGGGTAAAAAAGCCTGTAAAAATTCTAATGACTCACTTTGAGTCTTGTGCATTTTCCAGTTACCAGCAATAATAATTCTTCGCACTTTTGCTCCTAATTTCTGTTATTGAGTTAATTTACTTATGCTATGCTCAAATTTTCTTCATAACATTTCAACGAGCATAAGTATCAAAACTAACATTTTATAATGTATCGGTTATTTTAGTAAATGCTTATTTTTTTTGAAAATTCTTGAAAGTGAATATCGTTTTAAGGGAATATCATTTTAAAGAAATATTATTTTAAAGTGAATGCCGTTTTAAGGGAATATCGTTTTTAAGGGTGAATGCCATTCACCCCTACGGAGTTATCAACCTCCAGCTACCGCAGGTACAATACTAACTTCGTCACCGTCTGTTAAAGTAGTCGAAACATTGTCTAAAAACCTTATATCTTCGCTATTAACATAGAAGTTAAGGAAACGACGAGGTGCGCCTTGTTCATCACATAAACGAGCTTTAATACCGGGGCAATTAGCTTCTAATACGTCGATTAATTCTTGAACATTAGTAGCTTCACATTCGATGGTAGCTTGTTCTTTGGTAAATTTTTGTAAAGGAGTAGGGATTAATACTTTAACAGCCATAATTTAATTCAATTTTAATAAAGTTTATAATCATTTTATTTCCATCTGTCTAGCAAAGGGTAAACAGAGAGATTTTATTTAATAGACCTCTTGCAAAATAAAAAGTAAAATCTATTTTAAGATGGAAAACGTTAATTTCTTAACTTATTACTCGTTACTCCACTTCTACAAGAAGTCTAATATATGATGGTGAGCGATGCCCATAGTACTAAACGGAAACTTGTTGCCATTCTAAACGTTCAAGGGTACGAGAGCGATCTAATGCCCGTTCAAAACTGTCTAATTTAGGCTCAATCAAGAAAGGCTCACTAATATATCCTTGTACTGCTTCTTGAGTTTTTAAGCCATTACCTGTGATATAAACTACAGTAGTTTCTTCGGGATCAATTTTTCCTGCTTCTACTAATTTTTTCAACACCGCAATGGTTGTACCTCCTGCCGTTTCGGTAAAAATACCTTCAGTTTCTGCTAGAAGTTTCATCCCTTCGATAATTTCAGCATCATTGACAGATTCGATATTACCGTTAGTCTTACGAGCAAGATCTAAAGCATACATTCCATCGGCTGGATTACCAATAGCAATAGATTTAGCGATAGTGTTAGGTTTAACGGGGATAACAAAATCTCTGCCTTCTTTAAATGCTTGAGCAATGGGAGAACAACCTTCCGCCTGTGCGCCACTAAAACGTACAGGTTTATCATCCACTAAACCAACTTTAACGAACTCTTGGAAACCTTTATGAATTTTGGTAAATAAAGAACCAGAAGCTAAAGGTGCGACAATATGATCAGGTAATTTCCAGCCTAATTGTTCGGCAACTTCAAAGCCTAAAGTTTTTGAACCTTCAGAGTAGTAAGGACGTAAGTTAATGTTCACAAATCCCCAACCGTAGGTATTACCAACTTCACAACAAAGGCGGTTAACTTGATCATAGTTGCCTTTTACGGCCATTACTGTGGGATTGTAGATTAATGTGCCTAAAACTTTTCCTGCTTCTAAGTCAGAAGGAATAAAAACACAACAGTCTAAACCAGCATGGGCAGCAATGGCGGCTGTAGAGTTAGCAAGATTACCCGTACTAGCACAGGAAACGGTGGTAAAACCTAATTCTCTAGCACGAGTTAAGGCAACGGAAACTACTCTATCCTTAAAACTAAGGGTAGGCATATTAACAGCATCATTTTTAATATAAAGATTTTTCAGACCTAAACGACGAGCCAAGCGATTTGATTTAACCAACGGAGTCATGCCCGTACCTACATCTATAGGATTTTCACTTTCTACGGGTAAAAATGCTTTATAACGCCAGATGGAATTTGGTCCTTTGGCGATACTTTCACGGCTTACTTGTTCTCGAATAGCATCATAATCGTAAGCTACTTCTAAGGGTGCAAAGGTTTCTTCACAAATATGAATGGCTTTGAGAGGATATTCTGCACTTCCTTCTTTGGAGACTAATTTAGTGAAAGTGGGTTTAAATTTGGCGCTAGGGCGATCAATTGCTTGGGTCATTTTATCTTCTCCTGTGATCGATAATGATGAATCTGAAAATAATCTTTAGATGATTGCTTGTGTAAAAAGTATAACAGTTAGCAAAATTACTGTCAAATATACCCGACTTTTTTAGTCTGGATTCTTTCTCTTAAAAATTATTTAGGCTTTGCTGAAAAAGCGTGAATGATGAGGTTAGGTTTAAAAATCAAGGTTTGATCGGAAATAAAATATTATGTGGTTTGAAAAATATTTTGAATCATTTGCTTCTCTAAACCTAAAGCGATGGTTTCTAATTCCATTACCTCCGCCGAGGATAAACGCCAACCTAATGCACCAATATTTTCTTTTGCTTGAAAGAGAGTTTTTGCGCCCGGAATGGGAATTGTACCTTGACAAATGCACCAATTTATAGCCACTTGTGCCATAGTTTTACCGTTATTTTTGCCGATGACATCCATAGCTTGTAATAAAGGTTTAATTTTTGGTAATAAAGACTTAAATAAACTTTTTCTTGCCCCTGATGGTAAATCATCTAAATTTTTATATTTACCTGTTAAAATACCTAATGTAAGAGGACTATAAGCGATAATTTTTATGTCTAATTCATCGCATAATGGTTTTAATTCTAGCTTTGTTAGACCATAAGTTGAGAGTAAAGAATATTGAATCTGTAAAGTACTAATTTTTACTTCTTTTGTGAGGAGAAAATCATAGGCTTTTTGTAGGTTTTTCGGTCCATAATTAGATAACCCTATTCCTTTAACTAATCCTTGATGATACAATTGGGCTAAACCTTCTAATAAGGGTTTTTCTTGCCAAGGAAGATATTTTGCTGGAGACCAGTGCATTTGAACTAAATCAACGGGTTTACCTAATCTTTCAGCAGATTTTTGACAGGCGTTAATCATGGATTGAGGTGTTAAACGCCAAGGATATATTGCTAATTTGGTAGCGATGGTAATATCATTTTGATGATCTCCTTGATATTTTCGGGCAAATGTACCTAAAAGTGTTTCACTACGTCCCTTTAGTTTTCCTGTACCATAAGAGTCTCCCGTGTCAAACCATGTCACTCCTTGAGAAACATTTAAGTTAAAAACTTGCTCTAATTCTCGATCCATAGTAGGATCATAATTCCAGAGAAAACGATTTCCCCAGGCCCATGTACCGCATCCCATCGGCGATAGAAATAAATTGTCTGCTACCTTAATGTTAGATTCAATCATAAGTATTGGGAATAAAAAGGGAAATCAATTAATCACTTTCATTATAGATAAAGATTTAGAAGCAAAGAAAAATTTAATAAAACATTTTTTAATCACTGTTTTAAAATCTATTACCGTATTTTTTACTTCTTCGGCTAAATCTTCAGCAAAATCATCTACTTTATTCCTTTCTTGAAAAGCTAATTTATGTAGATCTTTTTCCCAATTATTAAGCATTTCACTACTAGGATTTTCTAAGATTTCTAATCTTTCTTTAAATTTAGTTTCAGTACTTCCATCACTGTTGATAATTAATTCTCCTGCAATAATTTTAGTTATTAAATCTCCTGCTGTCATTCCATTTTCTATAGCTTTTACTTCTATTTCTCTTATTACTTGAATAGGTAATTTTAAAGTACCTTTTTTAAAGTTTTGTTCTCCAAAAATTATCATTTCAATACGATTTGCAGTAATTTTATGAGGTTCATAAGTATCTAAAACTTCTTGCCATTTTTGGACTAATTCTTCTTCACTTAATTTGATTAATAAACGTGCTTGAGCTTCATTTTGGGGAATAATATTAAACCCCGCTTTTATTAGTTTAATAGCAATACTAGCTGAATCTATTACTTGATTTGCTCTCCATATTTGATAATGAACTGCTTTCTCACAATACTCTTTGAAGGATTTATATCTATTTTTATATAAACGATAATATTTGACTTGATATAATTGAATTCCTAATTTTATATAGCTTATTCTATTATATTTTATACTATTAGTAATTTGTTCTAATTGATTATATTTTCCTTCTTCATTGACATAATAACATTCTTCTAAAATTGATTTATATGGTTCTTTTATATCTTCCCAAAATAGTTCATCTTTACTTTCTTCTCCACAACTATATAAAATGGCGATCGCCTCTTCAGTATTTCTATTTATTACATTTTTTGTGATTAATTGACTCATAGTTGTGTTTATAATTTTACTATCTTTTTAGTACATTGTTAGTACTATTTTCTCTAGGGGTTTTTATTATACATCTTTTACTGAAACTATCTATAATAATTTTAATAATATTTTTTTTTAGCACTATTTAATAGTAATAAATAATGAATAATAAATAATGAATAATTAATAATTAATATCTCCTATCCTTGAAGAATTAGGAATTAGGAATTAGGAATTAGGAATTAGGAATTAATTACTCATTACTCATTACTCATTACTCATTACTCCTAATTATCTAAATCCTCTAATTTTTGATTAGTAACTTTACGAGAAATACGACGATATTTTTTAGAGTCTAACTTTGGTTCAGTATATTTTTGACCAGATGTATTATTTTTTGTTTTCAAAGATGATTCTTTATCTTTTGTTTTCGCAATTTTTTGAGAATAAGCCTTAGTTTCTCCTAAAAACTTGAGATAATATTCATAACGTTCCCATTCTCCCTTAACTACACAATCAGGTTCGTTTTGATGAATACAATTATGAAACTTGCAACTATTTTGAGCTAATCTTGCCCTCGCTTCGGGGAAAAAATTAATTAATGATTCGGGGGAAAAATCAAAATCTGGCTGATTAAAACCGGGGCTATCAGCGATAAATCCACCTTCGGGGAGTTCGTATAACTCTACATGACGAGTGGTGTGACGACCTTTTTGGAGTTTTCCTGAAACTGTATTAGTACGAATTTCTAAATTAGGAATAAGTAAAGATGTAAGACTAGATTTACCAACACCACTAGGTCCTGCTAAAATTGTAATTTTATTGTGTAAAACTGTCTTTAATTCTTGAAGACCTTGATTGGTATTGACGCTAAAAAAATAGCCTTCATATCCCCAATTATTGAGCCTCATTTGCCATGTTTCTCTTTCTTGTGGTGTTATTAAGTCCGCTTTATTTAAGCCTAATAATAGCTTGAGATTAGTAGATTCTGCTTTAACTAGAAAACGACTTAATTGTACTGGATCTAGTGTAGGTTCTTCTAAGGCAAATACTAATAAAATTTGTTGGGCGTTGGCCATGGGGGGGCGTTGTAATTCACTGTTACGGGGCAGTACTGAGGCGATCGCACTTCGTTCAAACTCTGTGGATTTGATAGTAACTTGATCACCAACTAAAACAGATTGCCCAATTTTTTTTAATCTTGTAGGGCGTGTGCATAAAATGGTTTTTTGAGAATCTAAGCGCACTTGATAAAAATTAGCTTGAGAAGCGATAACAGTACCAGTAATCAACTCAGATTCTTGGGCAATAGAAAAGGAATCAGGTATAACCATAGTTTACCTTAAGCACGAACGGACAACGTAAAAAAATTACCTTGATCCTCCATAGCTTCCACAGAATAACCTTCCATAGATAAACTATTCGGTACTTGCTCAATAGGTTCACCAGTATCTAACAAAATGTTTAATAATTCCCCTGAAGACATTTTTTCTAATTGTAATTTACTACGGACAAAATTAATAGGGCATGGAGTGCCTCTTAAGTCTAAGGTTTTAGTCATTAGGTGTACAAAATCAATTATATTTATTTGATCAAAGATAAAAAGGAATATTCGTCTTTATCTCTCATTACTAATTATTTATGAAAAATACTCTCGAAGAAACCTTCAAAACCTCTTTTAGAAGTATGTTCACCTTTAATTTGAGCTAATTTTTCTAATAACTCTCGTTCTTCTGAATTAATTTTAGTAGGAATATCTATTTTAATAGTTAATAAATGATCTCCACGACTAACAGAATTACCAAGTTTGGGAACACCTTTATCTTCAAGAGTCAGAACCGTATTAGGTTGTAAACCTGCCGCAATAGTAACTTTATGATCTCCGTCAATGGTAGGAACATCAATACGACAACCGAGAATAGCTTGTAAATAACTAATACTAAGTTCCGATAAGATATTATTACCCTCTCGTTTAAAGTGAGGATCTGTTTTCACAGATAAATAAACATATAAATCCCCTGAAGGGCCGCCACGACTACCCGCATCTCCTTCACCGCTTACCCGTAAACGAGTACCAGTATCAACTCCTGCTGGAATAGTAATTTTCAGTTTTTTATTAACCTGTTTAGTACCTTGTCCTCCACAAGATTCACATTTTTCCTCAATAATTTGTCCTTCCCCGTTACAGGTGGGACAAGTGGAAACTTGAGCGAAACTACCAAAAGGTGTACGAGTAGCACGACGAACTTGACCAGTACCATTACAAGTACCACAAGTTTTAGCGGAACTACCTTTTTTTGCTCCGCTACCGTTACAAGTACTACAAGTTTCTAAATGAGGAATTTTAATTTCTTTTTCACCGCCAAAAACGGCTTCTCGAAATTCTAAGGTTAAATCAAGACGTAAATCATCTCCTCTAGTGGGGCCACGACGACGAGGACCAGTCGCTGTACCGCCACCACCGCCAAAACCACCGCCGAAAAATGTCTCAAAAATATCGGCAAAACCCCCCATATCATTGGGATCAAAACCTACCCCACCAGAACCACCACCACTGCTAACTCCTGCTTCTCCAAAGCGATCATAACGAGCTTTAGTTTCTGGTTCGGATAAAACTTCATAAGCTCGATTAATTTCTTTAAAACGTTCTTCAGCATCATTATCTTTATTGACATCAGGATGATATTTCCGTGCCATTTTACGATAAGCTGATTTTAGCTCTTCTTTTGTAGCTGTACGGGGAACACCCAGTATTTCGTAGTAGTCTCCTGCCATATTACTTGATAATAACTCTTTATATTAGTCCGCTCTATATACACTATCACTAAACATTCTAAGTGACGAGCTTAACATTATTTTACCTTACCACTGAATATTCTTGAAGATGATCGAATAATTAGGAGTTAGGAGTTAGGAGTTAGGAGTTAGGAGTTAGGAGTTAGGAGTTAGGAGTTAGGAGTTAGGAGTTAGGAGTTAGGAGTTAGGAGTTAGGAGTTAGGAGTTAGGAGTTAGGAGTTAGGAGTTAGGAGTTAGGAGTTAGGAGAAATATTGAAAGAAAAATCAAGATTTTGATGTTGTTATAATTTATAAGAAGTTAACCAAAAAGTAAAAATTTACACTATTATTTTGATGAATATTATTAGAATTCCAGTTTTAAGCGATAACTACATATTTTTACTTCATGATGTAAATACCAATCAAGTTGCTGTAGTTGATCCTGCGATACCAGAACCAGTTTTAATGGAAATTAAGAACTTAGGTGCAGATTTAGTCGCAATTTTTAACACTCATCATCATTTTGATCATGTGGGTGGTAATCAGGAATTATTAAAATATTATCCTAATGCGGTGGTTTATGGAGGGATTAAAGATAAGGGTAGAATTCCCCATCAACAAGTATTTTTAGAAGAAGGCGATACTGTAGAATTTGGTGATAGAAAAGCTGATGTTTATTTTGTACCAGGTCACACTTACGCTCATATTGCTTATTATTTTCCTCCCGTAGAGGCATCGGGTTGGGGTGAATTATTTTGTGGTGATACTTTATTTGCAGGAGGTTGTGGTAGGTTATTTGAAGGTACACCCACTGATATGGTTAATTCTTTAACTAAATTTCGTAATCTTCCTGATTCTACTAGGGTATGGTGTGCTCATGAATATACTCTTAGTAATTTAAAGTTTGCTATTACCATCGATAAAGACAATCAAGATTTACAGCAACGTTTACAACAAGTTGTGGGCGATCGCCAAAAAGAAATTCCCACAATACCTTCTTCTATAAAAATCGAAAAATTAACCAATCCTTTTTTACGATGGGATAACCCGAAAATAAAACAGGCTATGGGTTTAAATGAACCAGAAAGGGTTTTTGGACGTTTAAGAGGAATGAAAGATAATTTTTAACAAACCTTCGGTTATTATAGAGAGCGAAAATCTTTAAATAATATTAAGATTGTTACATTGTTATTTTATATTTATCATCTTTGTGTGTGAGGAGACTAAATGTCAGAGGGAAAACTAAAGCATCAAAATAAACCTTTTCATCGTCAACAGTCTGTCAAAATTTCTCCATCTTCTAAAAATAATGCTCGTTGGTTATTAATTGGTTTAGGATTGAGTGCCATCGCCGTTTTTTCGGCCACCGCAGGGGCAATATTAGCTTTATCTCTATCCAATACACCGTTAAAACAAGCAAAATTAACCGCCGCCGAAGAAGCTGTTTTTAATAAAGAAGAAACCATTACTTTTGATAATCTTCAGATTCCCAAATTAGACCGACCAGTTAATATTCTTGTACTAGGTATTAAGGTAACAACTTCAGATTTACCCGATCAAGTCCATGAAGATGTAGGGTATCATGCTTTAGTTAACTCTTTTCAAGGGTTATCTGATAGTATGTTATTGCTAAGATTTGACCCTGAAAAAGATTATGTCACCGTATTATCTATTCCTAGAGATACAAAAACCTTGGTGGAAGGAAGAGGAGTTACTAAGATAAATGATGCGAATTATTATGGCGGTCCCGCTTTAGCTGCCGAGTCGGTAAGTAATTTATTAGATGGTGTTACCATTGATCGTTATATTAGAGTAAATGTTCAAGGTATTGAAAAATTTATTGATGCTTTAGGAGGTTTAAATTTATATGTACCTCAAGACATGAAATATACAGATTTTAGTCAACATTTATATATTGATTTGAAAAAAGGTGAACAACATCTTGATGGAAATAAAGCAATTCAATTCTTACGTTTTCGCTACGATGCTTTAGGAGATATTGGGAGAGTTCAAAGACAACAAAGTTTCATGCGCGCTTTAATTGAACAGGCTTTAAATCCCAGAACTATTTTAAGAATGCCTGATATTTTATCTGTAGTTCGCGCTCATTTAGATACTAACCTTACCACGAATGAATTAATCGCTTTAGCAGGTTTTACAGGAAAGAAAAATCGCTCTAATGTTAATATGATTATGCTACCCGGAGACTTTAATACCCCAGAAGAAGGAGAGTTAAGTTATTGGTTGCCTGATAGTAATAAGATTAGCTCAGTTATGACTCAACATTTTGATCTTGAATCAGAATATGATAACTTTGCCACAGATTTAGATCCTACTAGATTACGAATTGCCGTACAAAGTAACCAAGAGAATCAAGAAACAGCTTTAAAAGTTGTAGAATATTTACAAACTCAAGGTTATAATCGCACCTTTTTAACTCAGCAGTTTATCACAGAACCTTTACTAAAAACTAAAATTGTTGCACAACAAGGTGATAACTATTCTGCCGCTAAAATTAGAGCAGATTTAGGGGTAGGGGATGTAGTGGTAGAAAGTACGGGAGTTTTAAAAACTGATATTACCATTCAACTAGGGCAAGATTGGAAAACTCCAAACTTAGATAATACTATTAATAATAGTAGTGTTAAAACGATTTCTTATTAACTGACGTTATCAACAAACATTCATTAAATAGGAATAAATTTTTTTACTCTCTATTCTCAAATTATCTATGACTGATTGTTATACTGTTTGAGATTAATAAATTAACGATACTATTAAAAAATAATGACAGAAATAGAAAATAAGGATTACACAAAAGTTGAGTTAGATCGTGATGATAAAGGCTCAAAAGCTAGGCAGTTATTGGGCATGAAAGGTGCAACCACCGCTAAAAATATTTGGCAAATTAGACTTCAGTTGATGAAACCCATCACATGGATTCCTTTAATTTGGGGTGTGGTATGTGGTGCGGCTTCTTCTGGAGGTTATGTCTGGAGTTTTGAGGATTTTTTGATGGCTTTAACTTGTATGTTAATGTCAGGACCTCTTTTAGCAGGTTATACTCAAACTATGAACGATTTTTATGATCGAGATATTGATGCTATTAATGAACCTTATCGCCCCATTCCTTCTGGTATTATTAGTATTCCCCAAGTGGTAACTCAAATTTTATTTTTACTTTTTGGCGGTATCGCTGTTGCTTATGGTTTAGATATGTGGGCAAATCATGAATTTCCTATTTTAACTTGTTTAGCGGTGGGGGGTTCATTTGTTTCTTATATTTATTCTGCACCTCCTTTAAAACTAAAACAAAACGGTTGGTTAGGTAACTATGCTTTAGGTTCGAGTTACATCGCATTACCTTGGTGGGCTGGTCATGCTCTCTTTGGTGAGTTAAACTGGACTATTGTGATTCTTACTCTCATCTACAGTATGGCTGGTTTAGGTATCGCCGTTGTTAATGACTTTAAAAGTGTTGAAGGCGATCGCCAATTAGGTTTAAAATCCTTACCCGTGATGTTTGGAATAACCACCGCCGCATGGATTTGCGTAATTATGATTGATGTCTTTCAAATTGGCATGGGTGCATATCTAATTTACCTCAATCAAAATCTTTATGCAACAATCTTGTTATTATTAGTAATTCCTCAAATAACTTTTCAAGATATGTACTTTTTGCGCGATCCTTTAAAAAATGACGTTAAATACCAAGCCAGTGCGCAACCTTTTCTTGTTTTAGGTATGTTAGTAATGGGATTAGCATTAGGACATTCTGTCTAGTTGGCACTTCTTCGTCTTGAGTAAAGAGTAAAAATTATTCGCACATTTCTGATTAAAATATGAGATTACCACTACCTAAATTAAATAACGAAGATCGTTCTTTAGATCACATTGGCGAAGTAATCGAAACTTCAACTACAGAATTTTTAGCTCAATGTTTAGAGCCTGAAGAGCTGAATTTCCCAGCTATGCCACCTTTTGGCAGTTGGGTTAAATCTTTTGATGAAGAGTCAGGTAATAAAATTTACTCTTTAGTTACGAATGTTACAACAGCACCCATTGACTCAGTACATCGAGCTAGAGCATTAGGTTTAACTTTAGCAGAATTAAAGGATCAACAACCGCAAATTTTCGCTATGTTAAAGACAGAATTTCGGGCGGTAATTATTGGTTTTGAAACGCCGCCTACTAATGACAATAATGGTTATAGTCCTTCTAATGGTAAAATATACCAATATTTGCCTCCTCGTCCTCCCCAAATTCATCAAGCTGTTTTTTCTTGCAATACTGAGGAAATAATCAACTTTACTTCTAATCCAGACTTTTTACGAGTCTTATTACAAGTGCAAAATACTCCTGTTGAATCTCTTATTGCTGCTACTTTACGAGAAAGTTATCGTTTAAGAGGTGGTGATAGACAATGGTTAGTTAAGGCTGGGCGAACTTTAAGTGTATTATTAAAAAATGACTATGATTGTTTAAAATATATACTAAGTCAAGTTAATTGGTAATGAAAATAATTGTTTATAGCTATCAGCAGTCAGCTTTTAGTCGTTATGTATAGATTTATAAATTTATTGGTGAATCTTTAATTATTTACAAATTATTTATATTAGCCATAATAGTGTTTAATTATGAGGATTAATTATGATAGTAAATACTGCTGAAAAATTAAAAGAATTATATGAAATCGATGATCATTTATGGTTAGAAGAAACAATCAAATTATTAAAAGAAAAAAAGTTTAATCAACTAGATTTAGAAAATTTAATTGAG
>JAACUG010000101.1 GCA_009993045.1 Cyanobacteria bacterium CG_2015-22_32_23 | reverse complement strand
CCAAAAGGCGGACGTAAGTCGGTTTTGGGGCATGAGCCTGTGAAGTTAGAAGCTAACACTGTAATCTTCGATTCAGTGTGAGTAGTTCAATATTGCAAACAGGACAAAATAATTAAGAAAACGTAAAGAATAAAAAAAGGTTTACAATAAGTATATTAAATTATAAAGATTCAAATATAACATTTAGGATTGGAAATTAACCTTTTAACTTTTTAGATGAATAGTTTTAATAACTCTATTTCAAAAACAACCTTTTCTTTAACAACCCCTTTATATTACGTTAACGGTTTACCTCATATCGGTAGTGCCTATACTACTATGATTGCTGACGTTATCGCCCGTTGGCAAAGACTTTCTGGTAATGAAGTCTTATTTGTAACAGGTACAGATGAACACGGACAAAAAATTCAAGGCACGGCTGAAGATAGTGGTGTTGCACCTCAAGAACATTGCGATCGCATAGCAGATAGTTTCAGTGATTTATGGGCAAAACTCAACATACAATACGATAGATTCAGTCGTACCACAGCAAAAAATCATGGTGTGATAGTCAAAGAATTTTTTGAAAGAGTTTACGCACAAAACGATATATATCTTGATCAACAACAAGGTTGGTATTGCGTTGCTTGTGAAGAATTTAAAGAAAAAAGAGAACTATCAGAAGATGGTTACTGTCCGATTCATACGAATCTCAAAGCTGAATGGCGAGATGAACAAAATTATTTCTTCCGTCTTTCTCGTTATCAAAGTGCATTAGAAAAACTTTATCAATCAAATCCAGATTTTATTCAACCAGAAACAAGACGTAATGAAGTCTTAAATTTTGTGAAACAAGGTTTACAAGATTTTTCCATTTCACGGATAAACGTTTCTTGGGGGTTTCCCATACCTAATGATCCCAGTCATACTATATATGTATGGTTCGATGCTCTTTTAGGGTATATTACCGCTTTATTAGAGGAAAATGAAGAACCTACCCTTGAAAATGCGTTAAAAAAATGGTATCCCTTTAATTTACACCTCATCGGTAAAGATATTTTGCGTTTTCATGCCGTTTATTGGCCGGCAATGCTCATGTCAGCGAATTTGCCTCTACCACATCAAGTATTTGGTCATGGATTCTTGACAAAAGACGGTCATAAAATGGGAAAAACTTTAGGAAATACCCTAGATCCATTTATTCTATTAGATAAATATGGTTCAGATGCGGTACGTTATTATTTTCTCAAAGAAATCGAATTTGGTAAAGATGGTGATTTCAATGAAACCCGTTTTGTGAATATTCTTAATGCAGATTTAGCCAATGATTTAGGGAATTTATTAAATCGCAGTTTAGGAATGTTAAATAAATATTGTGGTGGAATTTTACCGCCTATTTTAGGAAAAAATATTCCTGATGAAAATACTGTTAAACAAATTGCTAACGTTATAACCTATCGTTTTCCTGAAAGTTATAAATCCTATAAATTTGATTTAGTCTGTGAAGATGCTTTAAGTTTAGTACGCAGTTGTAATAAATTTATTGATGATAGCGCACCTTGGAGTTTATATAAAAAAGGAGAACAAAAAGAAGTCGAAAAAATCCTTTATATCTTATTAGAATCGGTGAGATTTTCCGCTTTTATTCTAGCTCCAATTATTCCAAATATTAGTAATAAAATCTATAATCAATTAGGCTATAATTTAGATTTTAACCAAAAAGATTTAGATCTAAAAAAAGGTACAGATAAAAATCATTTTGAATGGGGTATTTTACCATTAAATCAAAACTTACCTAAACCGAATCCCGTATTTATCAAACTAGAATTACCGAATCTAATTGACAAGGGATAATAGATAATAGACAATAATTATATAAGCTAATTATCTTGAGATGACAATACATATAAGTTAATTAAATAAACTATATAAGTTTGTTTAGAATACATAACTTATTTTGTAAAACTAATTATAATTAATATTATTTAGTATTAACTAAATTTGACCATTTAATCTCAACTTTTAAAAACTTTTTTCATATTTATATAACTTTTGATCAAAAACCGTTTTTCAAATAAATTTTACTTAAAAATAAGGATAAAAAAATGTGGGATAATTTTGATAGTGATCCCGTTTTTCCTCCAGAACAAGTATTAGAAAATAGGGGTAAAGTAGCCATTTTTATTGATGGTTCAAACCTGTTTTATGCAGCTTTACAATTAGGAGTGGAAATCGATTACACTAAACTTTTATATCGTTTGACAGCAGGAGCAAAATTACTACGCGCTTTCTTTTATACTGGAGTTGATCGCACTAACGAAAAACAACAAGGCTTCTTACTCTGGATGCGGCGCAATGGCTATCGAGTCATCGCTAAAGATTTAGTGCAATTGCCCGATGGCTCAAAAAAAGCCAATTTAGACGTAGAAATTGCGGTGGATTTAATGGCTTTAGTGGGTTCTTATGATACTGCTGTATTAGTAAGCGGAGACGGTGACTTAGCCTACGCAGTAGATGCCGTAAGTTATCGAGGTGCTCGTATTGAAGTTGTCAGTTTGCGATCTATGACCAGTGATAGTTTAATTAATGTAGCAGATCGTTATATTGATTTGGAACAAATTCGGGAAGATATACAAAAAACTCGTAAATCAAATTTAACCTATGATAATTTTTCTCCTTATCACCTTATTGAAAATCGAGATAATTTGGAAATTTAATTATTAATAATTTATAGTTACTAATTTTTCTTGATTATAATAATCAATTATGTTTAGGCTCAAATTAATTATCTTTTTGCTATTTTTTCCCGTTGGTTTAGGGTTATTATGGCAATCTTTTAATCTAAATATTTTACCAGATCAATTAATCTCTTTTACCTTTTTTTTATTTTCTATAGAACAAGCTAGAATGGCGGTAATTGATTTACAATCTTATTATTTAACGAAAAAAGAAACGGAGAATAAAGTTTTATTTCAATTCTTCCTCGTTATTCTTACCACAATTATTATTGAATTATGTGGTTTTTATTGGGCTTTATTTTCTGTTGGTTGGGGTGCATTTTTAGTTATAGTTAGTCAAATTTGGTTTAATTTTTTTGCACCGTTAAGAGTAGTAGAAACAAGTAATATTCTTCTACAAAATTATAATTTTACTGAAAAAATAGCCGTTTTATTTGCTGATTCTATCCCCCTATTTCTCATGATTTTGTGGTTAATCAATGTCTATCCTTTAACAATTTCTTTAGCAATACTTGCTATTACCTTAACTTTTGTCTGTGTTAAATATGGGACTTTTATCATGAAAATAAATCGCTAATGAGATGGTAGAGGCTAAATATATTGAGGTAGGGCGATATACCGCCCATAATTCCTAAGATATTTTATTGATCAAAACTACGGATGAAAGACTCTTGTTTAAGCACCACAAACTGAGGAGTTAAAGGAGGTAAATTAGTAGGATCATTAAAGTCTGTATCATAATCCCATGGACGTAAAGGAGGGCTATAACCACCACCCCAGGCACCACTAACCCGTGAAGGAATAAAAATACTTACGAAAGAACCTTTATAACGCCATTCTTTATCACTCCAATTTTCCATAAAGCGAGGATAGTTTTCTAAACCGCCATTATAGCTTTTACCTAAGGTTTTATCAACTCCTGATAAAAGAGCCATATTCATTTCTGTATGACTAGCAGGAACTTTAGTACCAGTATCCCCATTACCAATATCACACCCTGAATTTGGACGATGATTTAGCATTTGATCACTATTAAGACAAGCATTAGAAAGAGGGGTAAAAGAATCAGCGAGAATAGAAGCTGGTTGTTTATTATGTACTCTTGTTTTACGAGCACTATCAGGTGTTGGCGAACTCAAACTAGCACTAAAACCTCCAGCTGGGCTATTATAATCATATTGTGCAACGTTATAGTCTCCTTGTACATAAATAGCTTGATCAGAAGCGATAGTTAATCCTGTGGGATCTGAGTTGCCGATCTTACCTAAACCTAATAATTGTTTTCCATTAATAATAGCAAAACCATAAGGACTCTTCTTTGTAGCTGCTTTAGTATAATTAGTGCCATCGATGGTGGCATGAATAACCATCCCCCCTTGAGAAGTATCCACGGCAGCGTAACCTAAATTTTGGAAAGAATTTAATGGTGCTGAGGAGTCAGCCGCTGCAGTAACATATAGTAAATTATCCGCAGAAAGAAGATTTGTATTCGTAGCATCTAAATAAACTCCATCTTTATTCCAAATAGCTAAACTTTGGAGGTTTAATTGTAATAATCGCATATCCTGACCTTCTCTGACGTTATAAAAACGAGTGGGAGATTTATGGGTAGATGCATCTCTACCAATGTCACTAACGGGGGCTGATACAAAACAACGTCCTGTATTACTAACTGCACTACCAGAACCTGTGCCAGTATATTCTGGTAATCCTGCTATTTGTTTAGGAGTCATGAGTAAAAGATTTGTTACGGCTAGAGTTATTTGTGCAGTATTAAATAGTGATCCTGTTGTTAATCTACTATCCGTAGAAAAACTTGTAGTAGTTTGAGAAAAAGTTGGTATAAGAGTATCTGTAGTTCTAATTGTTGCCATAGTGCTATTTAGTAAAGAAAAACGCACAGGAACATTTTGAGATTGGATTTGTTTTTGAAGATAGTCTTGAGCCGCTAATCTAAAGGCATTTTTCTGATCTTTGGTTAGAGCTTCCCACCAAGTTTTAGCTGCACCTGTGGGTAAGAAGGCAGTGGGAGAACAACCATGAAAAGCAGAGTAACTACTGGTAATACCTGAACCCGTGGTAGAGGCTGGAATACTAGCTATAACTGGACTAACCATCACAGGTTGACGTAAACTTCTTAATTGAGCGGTGGTCAAATCTCTTTCTACAGGAGTGGTACGGCGATCAATAGAAGTAACTTCAAAGGGAATATTCTTTAAGTAGGTGTTTGCGGCTGTCATGGTAGTTGTTGAAGTCGCCACGGGCTTAAATTTAAAGCGAATATCTGCTTTTTTGTAATAATCCCCTTCACTATTTAAAAAACTTGGTTTAGGGATAGAAATAGCCGCCGCACTGTTTACTTGTACTTGAGTATTCCAATTTTGCTTAATGAGTGAAGGATTCATTGCACTGGTTGTCAATGTAGTGCTACCTGTTCCATTAGATAGTAGATTTAATAAAGTACCATCTTTTTTGGCTATTTTTACTTTTCCATCAGCGAACTTAGTACCATCGGCTAGTTTGTAGTGATAAATATCTTCAACAGTACTAACTTGTCCTTTCAAATTAAGACCATTATTACTACCTAAATATAAATTACCATTAGTATGAACAGGACCATTAAGAGTCATAGGAGGAGAGGGGAAAATTTCTAAATCTCCATCATAAAAAGCAGCAAACTGAAACATAGGAATTAAACGACTTCTTACATCCATTTGGATAATAGCCGTTGCTTGTTTACCATCCTTTTTATAATTAACATCCTCCTCTTTAAAACTGAGGGCATAAATAGAGTAACCATTTTCCACCATCGATAAACCTTCATGAAGATCTCCTTGGGGGACTATTCCTGTAACTCCTTCCCCACCATTTTTTTCTGTTACATAAGTAGTCACAAGAGTGTCACTCATACCCTTGTTGAGGGATTTTATAGTTTTTGAATCACAGGCAAAATCTCCTGAACCTTTATCAGCCGTTTGATCAAAACAAGCATCAGCTTTACTTGGTGATGTCCCTATAGGCGTATTATTAACTAAATATATATCCCTGATTTCATTAGCCCGAATATTTAATTGTGCTTCTGCGTTATAAAATCCAGTATTACTGCTTACGGAGGCGTTGGTAGTTTCTTGTTCAGTGTTATTATTAGTTTTTGCATATAATGCCATAAGGCCACTTAATGCTAAAACAATCCCTAAAGCAACCACTAAAATGTAACCTTGTTCTTGGTTAGACTTACGAGAATGTTGAGATTTCAGTAACTGGAATAAAAATAATAAATGGCGATTAGTTTTCATAGTATTTTAAGTTTGATTTTATAATAAATAAATGTTCTTAAATCCCTTTCTTCTCCCCTAGAATTGGGGGAAATTAACGCCCCTAAATCCCCAAGTTTGGGGACTTCCAACCCTTCTCTTACTCCCCCAGAATTGGGGGCTGGGGGGCGATCTCCAGAATTGGGGGCGGGGGGCGATCTCCAGAATTGGGGGCGGGGGGCGATCCCCAAAATTGGGGGACGGGGGGCGATCTCCAGAATTGGAGGCTGGGAGACTTTCCCAAGTTGGATGTTTTTTTCATAAAATTTTCCCTAATTAATAGCATTACGAGGATAGTATTTTTGAGACATAGTTTTATCTTCCTCATTGCGTAAATCTTTCCTCTGATTGTTAGGATCTGAATCTACATCCTCTTTCGTGAATACTTTGGCTGATATTTCTATGGATTTTATTTGATTAAATTTATATTCCGTTGTCGGATTTGGAAAACTAGGGGTACAACTTGTTGGTCCTCCTGTTTCAGTTATTACTTTACATAAAGGTTCTATAGTAGTACTATCTTTATTGACTTTTTTTAATGTAACAGTAACATCTAATTTATCCGTATTTTCCGCTAACTCAAATGTCTGTGTATCATTGACAATTAGTCTTAATTTATTGTCTTCATCAACCTTATACTGCCGTTGATCCATTAAATAAATAACGCTACCGACTGGATAATCCCTCTCCCAACGATGATTATTGGTGTCAAGATTTACCTTGTACACTGCTGTTATATTTGTTGTGTTAGGTTTTACTGGATTACCTTTATCGTCCTCTATAATTTCTCCTTTATAGTCAAAAAATTCTCCTTTATTGGTTGAAGGATCATAGATATAGGCTTGAATAGTACCCGGATCATTAGTTCTTTTCTGATTCCATAACTTAAGGGTATCAGGCCAGCCATCTATAGGATCATTATCGTTTCGTTTACAAAAACTATTTGTATTTAATGGATTTTCATCTACAAGTAAAGGTTGAGTAGTTGAACCAGCAGTTATGGCAGTGCAAGAAGTTAAGGTTTGAGGTATTAAAGTTCTTCTAATGGTAATATCAGAAGTGACAGTATCAGAAGGTCTTTCTGGAAGCTTAGCAGGGATTGTTCGTTGTTCGATTTCCAACAGTGGAAAAGCAGTATCTGTTAATCCTTCTCCTACCTGTATCATATCAGGACCGATACTGGCAAAAATTGTTTTTAATCTTTGGTTTACGTCAGCTTTACCTGTATCCCCAACAAAACTTTGCCGCATACTGAGGAAACCACTAAAGGCAAAACTTAAAATAACAAAACCCATTACGCTAGTAGCAATAACTTCAAGAAGGGTAAATCCATCTGAATTATGGTGTGGTTTTTGACTGTAATTTCGTAAAAGTAGCAGAGGTGGCGAGATATACTTGTTCACTGGTTTTAGCTGAGTCATCTGTTATTTCCTTTAATTTATTATTTTTTATTTGAACAATAATAGTTCTAGTATTCGCTGAAGCTGTTTGTTGACAAGTAGAAGTGTCAACTACATCATCAGGATCATCAGGATCAACAACTACATCATCAGGTAGTTTATTAGAACATACATCAATTACGACTTTGTATTTATAACCGCCAAAATCTTTGGCACGATCATCAGATATGGTAAATTCTGTTCTACCTAAATTATTGATGGTTTGTGTAACTATTGGTGTTGTGGTGGGGCGTGTTTGCTTAAAAATGGGAACAGTGTCAAAATTTTCTTTCCAATCGTATCGGAGTCCGTCTAAAATTTCTTTAGTAAGAGAAACTGCACCCATCCTGTTTTTTTGATCTAAATTTTGGATTTTCAGAGTTAATAAAAACTGTAGATTAATGGCAAAGGCAAGACTTAAAATGGTCATAGCTACTAATACTTCAATAAAAGAAAATCCTCGGTTTTGTTTCCTTTTTTGAATCAGAAAATAATATTTAAGTAGTGAAGGAAAATAGTTTTTTTTCATAGGGATTATTTATTATTAACAGTTTATTTTCGATGATTCCCTCTTTTTAAGGGAAGTTCACTATTCAATAGCACCTCCTTGATTAATAGTTATAGTTTCTTCTTCATTGTTGGTAACATTTGTGATAGTTAGCTCTAAAGAAGGTTGTAAATTATTGTTTTCATCAAAAATATAGGCAACACCCCGACTGTTAAAACATAACGTCCAATCCGTTAAATCGGCAGTAAACGTTGCTAAAGCACTGGTTTTATCTTTTGTTAGGGGTAAAGTCACGTCCTCCCCTTGAAGACGGCGATCTTCACTCCAGTTATCTTTTAGTTCGATGATGCTTTTTTCCTTTTGAACTGTACCGATTTCGTCACCCAAGGTTATGGTATCATCAGAAGTGTCAGTTATGTTGTTATCATCAGAATCACTACCTATTTTAATTTTATCGTTGACGGAAAACCCTTTAGTAGAAATAACTTTTAAGATTTTTGTCGTAGTGTCGGTATCTTCGGTTAATTTCGTAAGTGCCGTACAACCTCTACTTTGTGCTATTTCCACGAGAAATTTATTGTCAGGTTGACTAGGATCTGGGCGAAGTCTGACGGCGGAGGTATTAGAAATTGCTCTACCACGAACTTGTTGAAGGATAGTTTTAACTTGATTTTGAGCATCTATGTCGGCGGTAGCCGAATTATCTCGTACAAGATTAGGTGCAGCAACGGCGGTTAAGATGCCAAATATAGCTAAAACTGTGAGAATTTCAATTAAGGTATAACCATCATTTTGATTTTTACGATAATATTGTTTAAATAAATTATTTATAATTGCTTGTTTTTTTTTCATATATTACTTTTCTCCTATAATGCGACCTTGGTTTTTAGGATATAACTATTGGACTAAAATTTACACATACTTATTACCTTTAATTATAAACTCGATTTAGTAAAACCTTATCAGTGTTAATACTTATTTTATTCAAAATTTTACAATAAAGTTTTATCTTTTTATATATTGTTTTTATAAACTTTAATAATGTTAATTTTATAAGTACTAAATGAATAGGAAACCGCTCTAATACTCCCTTAAAAGGATTGATGATAAATGGTAAGAGAGAATATAATTGTAATTGTTAATTTTTATGAAGTAATAAATAGCTGAAATTCAAAAAAAAATGAATGTTTCATCACAAAATCAGTGTTATTTAATGCTTACATAAATTTACTTAAAAGGTCCTAAAATATCTCTTTCAAGGATGGTTTGAGTAGCGGAATTATTGGCAAAAGTTCGTTTAGCTTCGATTTGTATTTGTACTGCTTTACTAACTTCTAAGTAACGAGGATCAATGGGTAATTGTCCGATGTCAATGATAAAGCGATTGTTGCTATAACGAATAAATTGGGGAGGAATTTCTCCTTCATAACGCAAGATATAATCATTGACTTGTCTTAAACGGGCTTCACTAGAGTTAGAAACACTATATTTAATATAAAAGTTAGTGTTAATCACATCTGATTTTTGAGCTTCGTCTAGTAATTCTAGCTGTAATTTTGAACCAAATCCTGATAAACCTTTACTTTTTAATTTCGTTGCTTCTTCGGCTTTAATGGCGTTGAAAACAAATAATTCAGTGACGTTATTTCTCTGTAATGTGTTGGTTTCTAACCATAAGTCTGTAGGGATTTTTATGGTGACGCTACGATCATCTTGTAAATTTAAGGTTATGGTGCGATCGCCAAAAGGAGCGAAAACTTGAGGAGCATTCCAGATTAAAACAACGGAATTTTGAACTCTATCGACTAATTCTAGGTATTGATCATCAATAATAGAATCTTTGGCAAATAAAGAAGTAGCGCCCGTGCGAGTTTCCCAGATATTTTTGGATAAACTAAAACCACGATTTTTTAATTCTCCCATAGTGACAGAGGCGCTGAGTCGATCTGGTGCTAAAGGTTGATTGGTTTTAATAAGAGTAAGAGAGCCTAATTTTCCTTCTCTTCCAGCCCTTCCTGAACGTCCATTTTTCCCACTTTCACCATTAATACACCTAAATTCTTTTGTTCCACAACTATAATTCGCATCTCCTGGGCGGCCGGTACAAGATTCCACAGTCCAATAAGGTTTAGGACATTGACAACCTTTTGCACCATTACCACTTTCCCCTGATTTACCGCCATCACCGCCTTTTGCTCGAACATAAATCTGTTTAAGGTAGTTTTTATCGGTGGCATAAATAGTCAATGAACCTGCATTACCGCCATCGCCACCATTTCCACCATTGCCACCATCACCTCCATTCGCACCCACAAGATTATAATTAACGTTGGGAGGTTGATTATCACAGATAGAATTTTCTCCGTTACTGCCATTTTCTCCGGGTAATCCTTGTTGCCCTGATAAATCTAAGTTTAGGGGCGAACCATCGGCAAAAATAGTTAGTGCTTCGCTATCTCTTCCCCTAGTTCCGTCTTTTCCGTCAATTCCTTGTTTTCCTTCTTTACCAAAACTGACAATTTGATTTGCTGAAGCTGTTAATAAACACATTGCCGATTGAGGATTTAAGAAAGGAAATACATCGGGAATGAACAAAAAGAATATTGTTAGAGAAATTTTTGTAAACCAACCCATGATAATTAGATCAAACTAAATAATAATTTTGGTAAAACTTTATCATAAGGTGAATTGACTTGAGTGAGCGATCAAAATTCTTGGGGAAAAAATTAAATATAAACTGATGTTAGGCAAAAAAGAATTAACCGTTGATTTCGGGTATTAGGTTTCAGGTTTCAGGTTTCAGGTTTCAGGTTTCAGGTTTCAGGTTTCAGGTTTCAGGTTTCAGGTTTTAGGTTTTAGGTTTCAGGTTTCAGGTTTCAGGTTTCAGGTTTCAGGTTTCAAAAAATGAGTTTATACATTATTATTCAACATTCTTGCTAATTCCCTGTTTCTTTTCTAATTCCCTGTTTCCTTTCTAATTCCCTGTTTCCTTTCTAATTCCCTGTTTCCTTTCTAATTCCCTGTTTCCTTTCTAATTCCCTGTTTCCTTTCTAATTCCTAATTCCTAACTCCTAACTCCTATCTCCTATCTCCTATCTCCTAACTCCTAACTCCTATCTCCTAACTCCTATCTCCTAACTCCTAACTCCTATCTCCTAACTCCTAACTCCTCATTAATTATCTACTTCCAAAAAGCCATTATAAGCCTCCATACCATGTTCTCCAATATCTAAGCCTAAATATTCTTCTTCAGGAGAAACCCTTAAACCAAGAGTAACTCTAAGAAGATTCCAAAATAAAACACTTAAAATTATCATAGTCATTCCCACGGTAACAACACCCAATAATTGAATACCGAGTAAGGCAAAATTACCGTTACTAAATAAACCAGCTATTTTTTCATTGCCTGTGATGGTGGCATCGGCAAATAATCCCACGGCAAGAGTACCCCAAATACCGTTAACTAAATGTACTGACACTGCACCTACGGGATCATCTATTTTTAAACTATCGAGTAAATAAACCGCAAAAACTACTAAAATTCCTGCTAATGCACCAATGGTAATCGCACTAGAGTTACTAACCATTGAACAACCTGCGGTAATGGCTACTAATCCTGATAATATACCGTTGATACTTAAAGATAAATCAGGTTTTCCTGCTAATATCCAACTTGTAACAGTACCTGTAATACCTCCTGACGCAGCCGCTAAATTAGTCACCACGGCAATATTAGCAATACTATCATTTACCGCCATAGTTGAACCTGGATTGAAGCCAAACCAACCAATCCAAAGAATAAAACAGCCTAATGTAGCTACACTCAAATTATGACCGGGTAACGGTATTATACTGCCATCTTCCTGATATTTTCCTAATCTAGCACCTAAAATAATCGCCCCTGTTAAAGCACACCAACCACCAACCGAATGTACTACTGTTGATCCAGCAAAGTCTTGAAATCCAGCTTTTTGTAACCAGCCTCCTCCCCAAACCCAATGTCCTATCATGGGATAGGCGATCGCTACCAAGAAAAAAGCGAACAGGAGAAAATCGATAAATTTAATTCTTTCGGCTACCGCACCAGAGACGATAGTAGCGGCAGTACCAGCAAAAGCGACTTGAAATAAGAATTTTGCTGACAAAGGAACTCCAGTCCAATTTAAAGCGTTATAAACCCCTTCATAGGCATCTCCTAAAGCGGGACTATTATCAGCACCTTTCAAGAAAAAACCTTGTAAACCAATAAAACCATTGCCATCACTGAACATTAAACCAAAACCGATAGCCCAAAAAGCAATAGTTGATACGGCAAATACCATCAAATTTTTTGATAACATATTCACAGCATTTTTACGGCGACAAAAACCAGTTTCTAGCATGGCAAAACCAGCATTCATGAAAATCACCAAAACAGAAGCTAAAACTACCCATAAAGTATCTAAACCGACTTTTAACTCTCCCGTAACTTTTTGTAAATCAACGGGAGTATCTTGAGCATAAACAGCATAACTAGAAGAAAGAAGTAGTATTGAACTTAAAAGAACACAACCTTGCCAACCAGAAGATTTTTTTATTTTGTTAATAATTAATTTAACTTTTTTTTGTGTAGTTTTACTTTTGAACATAATCCTCACCAGATTTTAACTAAATCATTATAAATAGGTACTTAACTATTTTTAGCATCAATTATTACAAATATTTATGTAACTTTTATTGTAAAAACTGTCACCTAAAATGGGTTATTGTAAATCATAATTAATTGTCTTTGAGGATTATATATTTCTACAGGTAATTTATATTTTGAACTAAGATATTGATAATTTTTCTCTACTTGATCAATATGAGTGATGATTTGATTTTTTTCTTCTTTATTATTAGTTAAATTCGTTATAGCTGATGCTGAAGCTATTTTCTGTAAATATTTATCCGTTAAAAAGACTTTAATATTTTCCTTACTTACATTAAAACTGCACATTACTTCTTCTTTGTTACATATTTCTTTTAACTTTGTTTTGATTTCTTCTCTAATAATCGCTTGTTTTAATTCTGATGTAGCTATTTCTAATTGTTTATTAGCATTAGATTCTAATTTATTTATTTCTTTTCTTAACAAAACTTCTGAAGGTATTTTTTTGAATAGAGTTATCGCTTCTTTCCATAGAGAAACTGCTTTTGTCCATTGATTATTTTTTTGAGATTCTGTAGCTAACTTAATTTTTTCTTGCGCTTTATTTTTAATATTTAAAGCATTTTTTTCTTGATTAATTTGATTTTGTACTTTAATGAGTTTTTGTAAATAATTATTTAAAATTTCTTCTTTTTCTAAGTAAGCTGTTGTTTGAGGAGAAATTAATTCTACTTTTTGAATGGAAGTTTGCCATTTTTTTCCTATATTTTCTAAATCTACTAAAGACTTAACTTCTTTTGCTTCATTATCAATTACTACGGCTAAATCTTTTGCTTGATTTAATAAATCATTAGCTTTTTTTTCCTGTAGAATATTATTATTTACTGTCGTTAATTCATTTTGATAACTTATTAATTTTTCTGTTTTAAATTGGTTTAATTCTTCTACTTTTATGGAATTTATAATCTTAATAGCATCATTTAAAAAACTTTTAACTCTATTCCATTCATCTAAAGATAAAGGTAAATTTTTTGTTAAAGTTTGCGCATTATTAACTAACACTAAAGCATTTAATAATTTATCTAAATCGTCAATTTTATTTTTATATTCACTAATTAATATATTACTTTCTTGATAGTATTTTGACCAGCGAGGAACTCTTTTTAATTTATTTATTCCCTCTATTAACCCTAATTGTATATTTTTTATTTTAATTTCATCTAAACCTTGAGATTGATTTTTTAATAAACGAGATATTGATGTTTCCGTTTCTGTGATTAACTCACAATTTCCCAAAACACAAGGACGAGTAAAATAATATATCGTACCAATAGTACCTAAAGATAATAACCCAAAAAGAAAAATAAAAAATCCTACCGAAAAATTAAAAGAAGAATATTTTAAATTATTTACAGTTTCAAACTTATCATTAATAATGTTATCTTTAGTTTGATTATTACTGCAAAAAAATATTTTATTAACATCATAAAAACTACGAATTAAAAAGTCATCAATAATTTGATATTCATTAATAACTTGTCGAATTAAATCAATAATTTTAGTTAAATTATCTTCCCCAAAATCATCAATAGAAATTACTAGATATTTGTCTTCGATCAAACAATCAAGATTGTAAGGAGATTCGATAAGTTTACTCTCATTAATGATCTCAGAACATTTTATTTTTAAAGTTTGACAGTCAATATTATTCCCGATGGCTGTTTTAATCATAGTCAATATAATTAATTATATTTAACAATTATGTAGTTTAATCTTCCTCAAAATTAGTGAAAAGATTTGGATAAAATACTAATTATTAAAAGGTGAAATAGTGCGAATCATTTTAAGAATATTAAGTAAAAAAATCTGATGACGTAAATCAGAATTAACTACGGGAGGAAAAGCACTTTTTGCTATTTTTTCTTCTAATAAAGCATAATCTGCCGCCGTTAATGATTTATTATCCATAGGAGATTTTCCCTCAACAATAATTTCTGTCGATAAAATTTCTTCAGGAATATCCTCCCGAGGAGGTAAAGCTAAAGCGGATAAATTACCCATCAACACGAGACAAAATATACCTAAACTTATCATAAAAAAATTCATCATGAGTTATTATGGCTATAATAAGCTCTATTAATCAAAATTATCAAAAAAAATAGACTTAATCGTACAATTTTAAGCTATATTGTACAATTGATTCATCAACTACAGGAAAGTAAGGAGGTAGCTATTTCAGAACAACTAAATCTGACAGTTAGTCTTAGAGGGACTCGTGAAGTCAGAAAAAACTGCCAAATCTTCCATTTACTAGGTCAATTAGACGCTTTTTCAGAACCGACTTTTCAGAAAGTAGTCTTGAATTATGTCAAAGAATCAGCTAATCAGGTAATCTTAGATTTATCTCAAATTGACTTCATTGATAGTTCAGGATTAGGTGCTTTAGTTCGTATTGCAAAACACGTTGATACCATCAAAGGAAATTTCCGAATTGTTAGTAATGCGAGAGTAACTCAAACAGTAAAAATGGTTAGATTAGAGAAGTTTCTTAAATTGAAAAATTCTCTTGATGAAGCCTTAGAAGATATGCAATAATTTAGCTTTAAAACCAGTTTCATGCTTTGTCTATAACACAAAACAGTTTTGAATCCTCGAATTCGCCTCAATCTGACTCCCAGAATGAGGTTATTCCCCACTGGCAACCCATTTTGCATGGGGAAATTTCTCCTTCTTCTATTCTACAAATTTCCCCTGTTTCTTTTGCTTATATCGGCGATGTAGTTTTTGAGCTTTATATTAGGACTAAGTTTTTATTACCTCCCAAAAAAATTTCTGACTATCATCACCAAGTAGTTGGCAAGGTTAGAGCTGAATCACAAGCTGCTTATTTACAACAACTATACCCTCTTTTAACGGACATCGAAAGAAATTGGGTTCGTCGGGGTAAAAATTCTGTTAATAAATCTCCTCGTCGTTTACCTCTACAAACCTATCAACAAGCCACTGGTTTAGAAACACTGTTAGGATACCTTTATATTTGCGATCGCCAAAGATTAGAATATATATTATCTCAAATAAAAATGTAATTAATTTATCTATGGTATAACATCCATTAGTAAGTTATAATAGTAGATTAGTTTTAAAATCTAAGTAAAAATTTTAGTAAGGAGGATATTAAATGACCCAAGTGGTTGTAGGACAAAATGAAAATATAGAATCAGCTTTACGTCGTTTTAAAAGACAAGTTTCTAAAGCTGGAATCTTTGCAGATATTAAACGTCTGCGTCACTTTGAAACCCCCATTGAAAAACAAAAACGCAAAGCCGTTGCTCGTCGCAAAAAACGCTTTCGTTAAGTAGAATAGTATTTTTAGAAAAAGAGTAGTGAGTAGTTATTTATAAATAGGTAAGGTGATAATAAAATTAACAGTAGATAGTTGTCTTTATCTTAGTTAATTCATAATGAAATTATTTGAGTTTTGAATGTTATTTTTTTTGAAATATAAGAACAAGTCACAATATTTAAGTAGAAACTTATGTTGATGACTTGTTTTTATTAATTAGTTAAATATTAGAGTGATTGAATAAAATTTCCTAGTCTTGTCATACCTTTTTCAATAGATACCATATCGGTGGCATAGGATAAACGAATACAATTATCATCCCCGAAAGCAATACCCGGAATTACTGCAACTTGTTCTTGAGTAAGTAATTTATCACAAAATTCCAAAGATTTTAAACCAGTTTTACTAATATCAATAAATAAGTAAAATGCTCCTTGAGGTAAAGTGGTACTAACATTAGGAATAGATTTTACGGCAGAGTACATGACTTTTCTTCTTTGGGTAAAAGAGACTAACATCTCCTCCACACATTCTTGAGAAGATTCTAAAGCGGCTATAGCGCCATATTGAGCAAAAGTACAAACATTAGAAGTACTGTGACCTTGAACAGTGGTCATGGCTTTGATAAGATTAATATCACCAGCAATATAACCAACACGCCATCCCGTCATAGAATAAGCCTTTGCAAAACCGTTACTAATAATAGTACGTTTGAAAATTTCTTCATTCACTGCTCCAATACTTAAATGAGTAGTGTCATCATAAAGGATTTTTTCGTAAATTTCGTCGGATACTACTAAAATATCGTGATCAATAATAACTTGGGCTAGAGCCTTAATCTCAGATGGGCTATAAACGCTTCCTGTGGGGTTAGAAGGAGAGTTTAAGACAAATAATTTAGTTTTTGAGGTAATCGCCTGTTTTAACTGTTCTGGGGTAATTTTATAGTGATGTTCTGCGGTGGTGGTTACAATTACAGATTTGCCTCCAGCTAATGTCACCATTTCAGGATAACTTAACCAATAGGGTGCAGGAATAATTACCTCGTCACCTTCTTCAATTAACGCCATCATCAAGTTATATAAAGAGTGTTTCCCACCGTTAGTAACGATAATATTTTCAGGTTTATAATCTAAATTGTTGTCTTTTTTGAGCTTATTAGCGATGGCTTGACGTAAACCAATTTCTCCTGCTGCCGCGCCATATTTAGTTTTACCTTGATCTAATGCTTGTTTAGCTGCTAATTTAATATGATTAGGAGTATCAAAATCGGGCTCACCGGCACTAAAACTACAAACATCTAACCCCTCTGCTTTCATGGTTTTAGCTTTAGCGGTGATAGTCAGAGTAATGGAGGGATTAACTTGGGATATTCTAGCGGCTAATTTATTCATTTTTGCTTAATTTCTTCTTGCAAAGATATTTTTATATATTAATTTTCATAGTAAATAGTATTTATTGAACTACGATCCGTAAAAAAAATCACCCTTTCTTAATAAAAATTTTATTTAGTTATAAATTCTCTTGATACAAACACCTTCAGAGAAAGTATATCTTTTAATAAATTAGACTATCAATATCTAGGAATATTTCAGGTCATCTTAAGATAAAATGGCTCTCATTAGTTTTTATATAGCAATAATTATTAGTTACTGACACCTGAAAGAATACTACTAAATACCGAGAAGATATAATATTTTCATGAAAAAATGTTTAGTAAAAATTCAGTATTTTTCAAGAAAACTTAGTTACATTCTAGGGTAAAGATAATTCAAGTTAAAAGTACGAAATAAAATTATGACTTTGGAACAATTTAGCCTCTTAATTCATCCTTTTTTTGCGGTTATTGGTGTTTTTCCTTTAGTGGGGATAGTTTCTTATTTTGCGTGGGAAACTCGTCAAAGGAGATTACAAGTAAAAACAGGAGAAAAAACTAAAATTGCCCCTTCCGTGGGTAAAACTCATGTCAATATTGGGAAACTATTATCTACAGCAGTAGTTATAGTCACATTGATAGGATTAGCACAACCTATTATTACTAAAAATATTCTTAAAGAACAACTTTGGCAAACAAATTTTCTACAGTTTATCTTCTTAGTTTTAATGTTTATTTTTACCATTGCTTCTTTTATTTTATTATTTCGTGGGACAGTAAAATTATGGAGAGGAATTTTTGCTACTTTAAGTGGCATGGGAGTTGTTATTTTAGGTTGTCAAGATGGTGTTTTTCGTCGTGGTAATGAGTGGTTTTGGTCACACTACTATTATGGTGTAATTGTTTGTTTATTAATGATTTTTTCCGTAGCCATTATTGATGATATTTATCGAGATAAATCCCATAAATGGCGTAATATTCACATTATTTTAAACTGTTTAGCATTATTATTATTTATAGGACAAGGTATTACAGGATCTAGAGATTTATTTGAAATTGGTTTATATACTCCCCCTCCTGCATTTATATTGACACTTAGTAACTATTAATAATTATTGATAAAAATTGTAAGTAGAAATATAATTTATTATTGGTTTAATATTTGAAAAGTGAATCAATTAAGTATTTAAGCATTTGCGGATTATCTATTTTAAGGTTAATAAAAATAATGAATAATCTTTGTTGCATGAGTGCCTTTGATAAGGTAAACAGATAATTAATTTTACTTACTTACTTGATTTAGCCAGAGAGAATCAATGTCCTTAATTGATAATCTATTGTTAATTAATAAGCAATAGTCGATAATTAAAGGAAAAATGATTATAGAAATAACGCAAATATGCCAAACTTCCTTTTAGAAATTGGAACTGAAGAACTACCAGCAGATTTTATTGATAGTGCAATTAATCAATGGCAACACAAAATAAAACAAAATTTAGCTGACGAATTTTTATATCCTAGAGAGATTACAATATACGGTACTCCCAGACGTTTAGCGGTGTTAATAGAAGGTTTAGAAGAAAAACAACCCGATAGAGAGGAAGAGATAAAAGGGCCACCTATTTCTTCGGCTTTTAAAGACGGTAAGCCAACTCCAGCCGCCGAAGGTTTTGCGCGTAAACAAGGGGTTAAAGTGGAGGATTTTCACATCAAACAAACGGATAAAGGAGAATTTATTTTTATTCACAAAAAAACTGTCGGTGATGCTACTACTTCTATCTTGCAAAAATTAATCCCTCAATGGATTATGGGTTTAGAAGGAAGAAGGTTTATGCGGTGGAGTGACGGTGATTTACGTTTTCCTCGCCCTATTCGTAGTATTATTACTCTTTGGAATAATGAGATTTTACCTTTTGAATTAGTAAGCGGTTCAACTACGTTAAAAAGTGATCGCTATACATCAGGACATCGTATTTTACACCCTGCTAAGGTAAAAATTTCTTCGGCGACTGATTATGTTGCTTCTTTAGAAAAAGCATCGGTGTTAGTAGAAGTAAAAAACCGTAGTCAAAAGATTGAAGGAGAAATCAAGATTTTAGCGGATACCGTAGGCGGAAAAGCCGATATTTACCCTGATTTATTAGCAGAGGTAACGAATTTAGTGGAATATCCTACGGCAGTTTTAGGTAAATTTGAATCAGAATTCTTGATATTACCTTCAGAAGTTATCGCTACAGTGATGGTTAAACATCAGCGTTATTTTCCCATTAGAGACGAAAAAGGCGATTTAATGCCCTATTTTATTACTATTTCTAATGGAGATCCTAAAAAATCTGATATTATTGCCACAGGAAATGCTAAGGTAATTCGAGCAAGATTAGCCGATGCTCAATTTTTTTATCAAGCTGATTGTGACGAACATTTAGAAACTTATTTACCTCAGTTAGAAAATGTTACTTTTCAAGAAGATTTAGGCTCAATTCACGATAAAGTTAATCGTATTATTACTATTAGTCAACAAATTTCTGACCAGTTACGATTAACTGAACAACAAAAAAGTGACATAGAAATTACTGCTTCTTTATGTAAAGCTGATTTAGTTACTCAGATGGTATATGAATTTCCTGAGTTACAGGGCGTTATGGGCGAAAAATACGCTTTAATTAGTGGTGAATCTCCTACGGTAGCAAGAGGTATTTTTGAACATTATTTACCTAGAAATGCTGGAGATATTTTACCTCAAACCCTTAATGGACAAGTTGTTGGCATTTGCGATCGCCTTGATACCATAGTAAGTATTATGGGTTTAGGAATGATGCCTACAGGTTCAAGTGATCCCTTTGCCCTGAGAAGAGCAGCTAATGGTATTATTAATATTATTTGGCACGGAAATCTTAACCTCAATTTATCTCAATTATTAACTCAAGCCTGTGAAGAATTTACTACGGCACATCGTGAAAAAAAATCTCCTTTAAATGTCATAAAAGAATTTTTCTTACAAAGAATTAATACTCTTTTACAAGATGAATTAAACATCGATTATGACTTAGTAAATGCTGTATTAGGAGACAATGATTTAGAATATAATCAAAGAGCATTAAATAATTTATTAGACGTAAGAAAAAGAGCTTTATTTTTACAAGAAATTCGTAATAATAACATCCTAATTCAAATTTATGAAACAGTAAATCGTTCAACAAAATTAGCTTCAAAAGGAAGTTTAAAAACCGAAGAATTACATTTAGAAAAGGTGATAAATCCTGATTTATTTGAATCAATTTCAGAGCAAGAATTTTATCAAGGATTATCTAAGTTATTACCCATTAGTAAACAAGCTAAAAGTGAAAGTAACTATCAATTATTAACCGATGGTTTACTAGAAATTAATCCTAAAGTAAGTAGCTTTTTTGATGGTGAAAATAGTGTTTTAGTGATGGCAGATAATGAAAAGATAAAAACTAACCGTCTAAATTTATTAGGCTTATTACGCAATTGTAGCCGAGTTTTAGCTGATTTTGGAGTAATTGTAAAATAAGTAAATTGAAGGGAAAGGGGCAATGATGTTGGAGTTTTAAAAATTAAATATATTGTGCAAAATTTAGTATTCTAAAAATAGAGTTTTTATTTAACAAATAAGACTGATAATACTCTATTTTATGATAATTTTAAGACAGTAAAACTTTTGCCCTTTCTCCCTTTATCTTCTTAATTTCACGAAACCATTAAGTAACCCTAGGGTGATTTTTCTTCAGAAAGTAATTTATCACAAATATCTTTTATTTTCATTCTTTCAATATAAGGCCAACCACCAACTTCTTC
This sequence comes from Cyanobacteria bacterium CG_2015-22_32_23, assembly GCA_009993045.1. Taxonomy (GTDB): domain Bacteria; phylum Cyanobacteriota; class Cyanobacteriia; order Cyanobacteriales; family Cyanobacteriaceae; genus Geminocystis. The sequence continues at coordinate 16,948 of JAACUG010000101.1, read as the reverse complement.
TATATGTTTTAACAATAAATAAAGTCGGTGACGAGTATCCGGTAAATTCGGCTCTAGCATTTCTTGTCTAATGGTACGATGAAGTAACTCTAACTCTCGAAGAATCAAAAGTACGTCAAAAATATTATCGGGAGATTTTTTGGCTAAACACAAAATTTCATTGACTAACTTTTTTAGTTCATTTTCAATGGCGCTGTTATTAATACTGCTATTCATGAATCTTAAAATTACTTACCAGAAATTAATAATAGTGGATAATTCTTCTTTTTGCTATGAAAACTATTTTTCTCTTTCTTCATCGAGGAAAAATTATTTAACAATAACGCACAGATTGCTCTAAAGACATAGGTTTTCCTGTTTGTGCATCGGTGTTATGACAAGCAAACATCATACTCGGTGATAACTTTTGAAATTCTAGGCTATCGCCATAACGTTGTAAAACATATCCTCGTAACTCCTTAATGGGTAAATTAGTATATTGATCAATTTCATCAGTAAAGGAACGTAAAATAAGAGAAGCATTAGTTTTAACTCCATTAGCTAAACGTAACATAAATTGTTTTTTGACATCGACTTGATAACCATACCTAACTTGGTGATATTTCCTCGTTAAATCGATAATCAAAACTTCTCCTTCACTATCGACAAAAGTAATGATAGCAGTAGAATAACAGTGAGATTCAAGTTCAAAAAGAAAAAGAGATAAGCTATGTTGGATCATAATAAAATAATAAAGCAATCAATAACAAATTAATGACATTAGTAAACTTAGTCAAAAAACCTCAAGATAACCATTTTAAGAGAAAAAAAAATCTTCCCAAAAATACTCAACGCAAAAAAATTTGGTTAACGGTGGGACAAAATGACCAATCAATATTTATTATGATCTTAATCAGTCTTTTTCTTTTTGGTGCTATGGGTTTTCGTTTAGCATACTTACAAATAGTTCAAGGAGACAAATATTCTCTAAAAGCAGAAAATAATCGCACTAAAATCATCCCAAAACCACCAGTAAGAGGGAATTTATTTGATCGCAAAGGCAGAAGTTTAGGTACAACTCGATTGTCTTACTCTGCTTATTTATGGCCTATTGCTCAAAAACAAGAAAATTGGCCCTTAGCAAAAACTATGTTAGCTAATATCTTGAATATTTCTGAAGATAATTTACAAAATATTTTAGAAAAAGAAGGTTACGATTCTCCTACACTTGTCCGTATTGCTCGTAATTTAACTCCCAAACAAATCACCGCCATAGAAGAAAATCGTCACTTACTTTCACAAGTTGAAGTAGATACAGACACCGTCAGATACTACCCTCATCATAAAATCGGTTCACATATACTAGGTTACACCAGAGAAATTAATGCTGATGAATTAAAACTCCGTGAAAAAGAAGGTTATCGCATGGGAGATGTCATCGGTAAAATGGGGGTAGAAGCCGCCTTTGAGTCTCAATTGCGTGGGGAATGGGGTGGAATTTTGATGGAAAGAGACGGCACAGGAAAAGTACTGCGTAAACTAGGTATCAAAGAAGCAAAAGCAGGAAATGACGTTACTCTTACCCTCGATTTAGAATTACAAATTGCTGCGGAAAAAGCTCTTGGCGATCGCAAAGGGGCAGTAGTGGCGCTCGATCCCAGAGATGGTGCAGTGTTAGCGATGGTAAGCTATCCAGCCTTTGATCCGAATATTTTTTCTGGTAAAATTACAGAACAGATTTGGCAAGAAGTACAAGCAAAAGGCTACCCATTAATTAACCGTGCGGTAATGGGATTTCCTCCAGCATCCACCTTTAAAATCGTCACGGCTACTGCTGGAATGGAATCAGGGAAGTTTTCATCAAAAACCATTTTACCGACTTATGCCTATCTTCGAGTGGGGGGTACAGCCTTTGGAGAATGGAATCGAGCAGGATTTGGCCCTTTAGGATTTGTAAGAGCATTGCAATGGAGTAGTAATACTTTTTTCGGACAAATAGGCAACGGTGTTGGTGGAGAAACCCTGATTAATTGGTCAAGAAAGTATGGTTTTGGTAGTAAAACAGGCATTGAAATCCCCGAAGACACCCCCGGATTAATCGCTGATAATGAGTGGAAAAAAAAGCGATTTAACTGGGAATGGACAGCAGGAGATACAGTTAATATGTCCATAGGGCAAGGTTTTACCCAAGCAACCCCTTTACAAATAGCGGTAATGTTTGCTGTGCCGGCCAATGGAGGTTATAAAGTGACACCCCATCTTTACCAAGATAAAGCTACTTTTATGAAAAAACGTGAATCTTTGAACTTAAAACCCGAAACCCTCAGTACTATTAGAACAGGATTACGAGCTGTTGTTAATGGTGGTACAGGCTCAAGAGCAGCTATTAGTGGGGTTGCCGTAGCGGGAAAAAGTGGCACAGCAGAAGCGCCTCCCAGAAAATCTCATACATGGTTTGGTGGTTTTGCCCCCTATGATAAGCCAGAAATCGTTGTAGTTGCCTTTGTGGAACATTCAGGAGGCGGAGGAGGCTCAACGGCAGGTCCTATTGTTAGACAGGTTTTAGAGGCTTATTTTAAACAAAAATAACAGATTAAGCATTAGACATCTCCCAAAATTAAAAATCAAATCAATTTTAATATTGAAATCGTCTAAATCAATATCTTTTACCTCTTGTCTGACTTCTTTAGATATTACCAAATCTGACTTTGCCTTTATATTCTTGATTGATTAAGATACAACTTATAATTAATAAAAGATATAAGATAACTTAACAAAATTATGGTCATTGCCACAGATAAATTAATTACACCAGAAATATTTAAACCAGCCCGTTATTTAGGTAACGAATTAGGGGCAAAACATAAGGAATGGCAATCCGCCGAAGTTAGATGGGTGTTGACTTATCCTGAAATTTACGAAGTGGGTGCGTCAAATTTAGGGCATATTATTCTCTACAATATCATCAATGATCAACCTACACAATTATGCGATCGCTCTTATTTACCTGCAGCAGACTTGGCGAAGAAAATGAGAGATACAAATACGCCTTTATTTGCCCTTGAATCGAAACGAGACGTTAAAGAGTTCGATATTTTAGGGTTTAGCTTGAGTTATGAACTAGGAGCAACTAATATCTTAGAAATGCTCAGTTTAGCTCATATTCCCTTAACATGGCAGGAAAGAAAAGATAGGGATTATCCCTTGATATTTGCAGGAGGACAAACTGCAACCTCAAACCCAGAGCCTTATGCAGACTTTTTTGACTTTGTCGCTTTGGGTGATGGAGAAGAATTGTTACCAGAAATTGGCTTAGTTATTGAAAAAGGTAAAAAAGAGGGTTTAACTAAAACACAATTACTATGGAATTTAGCACAAGTGCCAGGGGTATATGTGCCACAATTCTATGATATGCAAGAAGATGGTAGCGTCAAGGCTAATCGTGAGGATGTGCCAGAGAGAATATTAAGACGAGTTGCTACTCCCATTCCGCACTATTCTATTGGTTTAGTGCCTTATGTGCAGACAGTTCATGATCGTCTTACGATAGAAATTCGTAGAGGTTGCACTAGAGGTTGTCGTTTTTGTCAACCAGGGATGTTAACTCGCCCTGCCCGTGATGTTGAGCCGAAGGAAGTGGTAGAAAGTATTGTAGAAGGCATGAAACAGACAGGGTTTAACGAATTTTCCTTATTATCTCTTAGTTGCTCTGATTATTTATCTTTACCTGCCGTTGGCATCGAAATTAAAAACCGTCTCAAAGATGAAAATATTTCTCTGTCTCTTCCTTCTCAAAGAGTGGATCGATTTGATGAGAATATTGCTAACATTATTGGTGGTACTCGTAAAGGTGGCTTAACTTTTGCCCCTGAAGCTGGTACGCAACGAATGCGTAATATTATTAATAAGGGCTTAACTGATGAGGAATTATTGCGAGGTATTCAAACCGCAGTAAAAGAGGGTTGGAATCAAATTAAGTTATATTTCATGATTGGTTTACCCGGTGAAACCGATGAGGATGTTATCGGTATTGTGGAGACTATTAAATGGTTACGTCAAGAATGCAGACATCTCAGTAATAAGCGTCTTAATTTTAATGTCACCATCTCGAATTTTACTCCCAAACCCCATACTCCTTTTCAATGGCATTCCGTTTCTACTTCCGAATTTTTGCGTAAACGTAATATTTTGCGTGATGAATTTTATCCCGTTAAAGGGGTTAAGGTTAATTATACTGATGTGCGTATTTCCGCTATCGAGGACTTTGTAGGACGTGGCGATCGCCGTTTAGCCCCCGTAGTGCGTCGGGCGTGGGAATTAGGGGCGGGGATGGATTCATGGTGGGAAAACATCGATAAGGCTTATAAAGCATGGCAACAAGCTATTGATGAGGCTGGATTAACATGGAAATATCGTCAGGTAGAAAACGGTGAGTGGAATGTTTTTGAGACTTTAACCCCCCTTAATCCCCCCTTAGAAGGTGGGAAATCTGAAAAATCTAAAACTCCCTCTCTTGTTGAGGAGAGGGTTGGGGAGAGGTTGTACAATATGGCTCTTCCGTGGGATCATTTAGATACTGGTATTGATAAAAACTGGCTCAAAAATGACTTAGAAAAGGCATTACAAGAAGCCACAGTGCCAGATTGTGCCTTTGATGGTTGCAGTCATTGCGGAGTTTGTAGCCCTGATTTTGGCCATAATATCGTGGTAACTCCTCCTCCTATTCCAGACTATGTGGGTGATTTCAAGCCTAACCAAGAGAAAGCCCAAAAAATTCGGGTTTGGTTTGGTAAACATGGGGATATGGCGTTAGTTAGTCATTTAGATTTAGTACGTTTGTTTGACAGAGCCATCAGAAGGGCTAGTATTCCTATATCATACACTGGTGGTTTTCATCCAGGTCCAAAAATCTCCATCGCCCTTGCTTTATCATTAGGTATGACAAGTAATGGGGAAATTGTGGATTTTGAAAATCATACATATATGGATATTAATGAATTTACGGAAAAATTAAAAGCCCAATTACCGCCAGAATTACCTATTTTTAAAGTTGAAGAATTACCTCTTAAATCTCCTAAAGCTACTCAAATTTTAGATACTGCTGAATATATAATTACAGTTTCTGCGGATAATAAATTTAGCGTTACTCAGTGGCAAAATTGGCTTAATCAAGTGCAAAATTCTTCAGAAATAATCATGGAGAAAACGGCTAAAACTGGGAAGAAAAAAATGGTTAATTTAAGAGAAAATTTGGATAAAATCTCTTTAATTGATGATAATTTTCAAGAATCAGATACCGTGACAATAAATTATTTAGGAAGTGCTAAAAATGATGGTAGTTTATTGACTCCTGATCAAGTTTGCTTTATGTTAGAACAAATTAGCGGAGAGAATTTAAGTATTATTAAGGCACATCGTGAGGAAATAATTTTAGCAGATATTATCACTCAATAAAAAGTTAATATTATCCACCTTTGAGGTTAATTTTGTTCAAAGATTTTCTAGTTATTCAAACATAACATTTAGTTACATCTCCTATCTTCCATCTCCTATCTCCTATCTCCTAGTTAGTTAATGGAATTTCTTAACCCACAAGCTGCACCATAGGCAATGGCGATCGCATCGACACTGTCGTTAATAGGTAATTCTGGTAAATCAAAAATTTGTTGTAATATTTCTGCCACTTCATCTTTAGTGGCTCTACCGTTGCCTAAATGGGCTTTCCAACTAGCTTGGTGTAAAAAAATAGGGGTTATTTGTGCTTCACGATAACACACTAAATTAATTACCCCTAAAGCCTGTAAAACCTTTCCTGCAGACTTTATTTGTCGGTTAAAGAAGGGCATTTCTATGGCTACATGATGGGGCTTAAACTCCTTCATAATAGCTATAAAATCCTCTTCTAACTCCACTAGACGCTCTCCCGTTGGCAGACTTTTATGAGTTTCAACTATACCATATTCGATAATTTCGGGGGTTTTAGTTTCATCCCCTTTTAAAATTGCCCAACCTGCGATCGCCAACCCTGGATCAATTCCTAACCAAATCATATAAAAAGATCTAATATTTAAACTTTTTTAGATATAAATTATGATACCATTATTGTTGTTATTTTTAATCTTAAAAAATCTCATTATGATATAGCAAATTAGTTTGTTATTGAACATTAATGGAATTATTAACAGATGAAAATTAATGGTAAAATTTTTGTTTATTATAACTTTTTATTAATGAATAATCCTCGTCAATTAGCTTTTCAGGCTTTACAAAATATTTATCAAAATCATGCTTATACTGACATTGCCTTAGATAAAGTTTTTTCCTCCTCAAATATTTCACCTTCTAATAGTCATTTAGTTTCAGAGTTGGTGTATGGTATTGTTAGACGCAAACGCACCCTTGATAGTCTTATCAATCAACTAGCCACAAAAAAAGCCACTCAACAACCCTTAAATTTGCGTATTATTTTGCAATTGGGATTATATCAATTACGGTATCTCGACAAAATTCCTGAATCGGCGGCAGTAAATACTAGCGTTGACTTGGCTAAAAATAACGGTTTAACTAAACTTTCTGGAGTAGTTAATGGTATTCTAAGATCTTATATTAGATTATCACAGCAAGAAGATCCTTTAATTTTACCTTCAGATTTTATTCCCCATCTTGGAGTTAAATATAGTTTTCCTGATTGGTTAGTTTCTCTTTTTATCGAACAATTTAACGTTAAAAATACTAAAAAATTATTGAATTGGTATAACCAAATTCCTTCTATAGATTTAAGAGTTAATTCTTTACAAATTTCGAGGGAAAACTTACAAGAAATTCTCCTTAATCATGGTATCGAAACAACTTTTTTACCTTATCTTTCAGATGGTTTAAGGTTAGCTAATTCTGCGGGAAATATTACTAAATTAGACTGTTTTAAAGAAGGTTTATTTACCATTCAAGATGCCAGCGCACAACTTGTCTCCCATTTTCTTAACCCTCAACCTCATGAAATCATTATAGATGCTTGTGCCGCCCCTGGAGGAAAAACTACTCATATCGCTGAGTTAATGAAGGATACTGGTACTATTATAGGTTGCGATCGCCACTTATCAAGGTTAAAAAAAGTAACTCAAAACGCCGAGAGACTAAAATTAAAATCCATTGAAGTGTTAGAAGGAGATAGCAGTCAATTAAGGGGGTGGGAAAATAAAGTTGATAGAGTGTTGGTAGATGTGCCATGTTCAGGTTTAGGTACATTACATAAAAATCCAGATATTCGTTGGCATAAAAAACCAGAAGAAATTAAAGCCTTGACTGAATTACAATTAAAAATTCTCGAAAATTCGGCAAAATGGGTTAAAAATGGTGGTATTTTAGTTTATTCTACTTGTACCTTAAATAAACAAGAAAATGAGGATATTATCACTAAGTTTTTAGAAAATAATCCTTTATGGCAATTAGACACAAAAAATAATAATCCAAACTTCGATTTTTCGATAACATCAAAAGGGATGGTGAAAATATTTCCTCCTGTGGATAATATGGACGGATTTTTTATGGCAAAATTAATTAAAGGAGAATAACTTTATGACAACGCAAAATAAAACTAAATTATTAGTCAAAATTTTAGTCGGTACAGCATGGATTGATGGTATTATTCAACCTCAAGAAAGACAATATTTGCAAAAAGTAGTAACAGAAAATAATCTTAATGATGATGCGGAAATTAAATCTTTATTATCAGAAATTAAACCTATTAATCCACAAGAATGTTATCAATGGTTAGAAGAATATTTAGGTAAAAATCCCACCATACAAGATTATGAAGAATTATTAGGAAGTATTAGTGCTTTAGTTTACAGCGATGGTGATGTAGATATTCAAGAAGCAAAACTGTTAAATAAATTACAAAATTTAGATCCTTATTCTCAAGAAAAAAAATCTGGTTTTGAGCAAATTATTAACTCTATTAGACAATTATATAATAAAGCAATATCTAGCAATTAGGGGAAAAATAATAGTGATAAAAATTAAGGATTTAAAAGTGATGCTTTAAGAAAAAAAGACATAATTTTGTTGAAAAATAAAACATTTTTGACTAAGTTAAAGTAGGAGTAAGGAAAATTTTTAATTGCGCATTATCCATTGTCAATTAATTACCATGACTTGATTTATAATTATTTTTCTCCTTTCTCCTTTCTCCTGTTTTAATTATAAAAGTCCTCGATAACGGATAAATAAGAGTATAATTGCCCATGATCCTAAAGCGACTTTTAAAGCAACTAAAATATTCAATAAAGGAATTATACCACCACTTAGTAATGATCCTAAATTTCCTTGAGGTAATTCTACTCCAAATAGGGTAATAATAGCTAATAAAATGAAGATAATTACTGTAATTTTTTCCCATTTAGAAGCATTATAATCTTTATATATTTTCTCCATTAATTCAGTGGAAGAAGTTATCACAATTAAGCCAATAGCTGTACCCCCAGCCACTCCTGCAGCGAATCCTCCTCCGGGTGATAAATGTCCCCTTATAGCTAATTCTATACTCACTAAAGTGGTAATCATAGCGCCTAATCTAGCTAAAATAATGGAAGATTCATCGGTGAATTGATAGACAATTTCTGATGATTTTTCATCGGCGAATAAATGTTGTACTCCTAAAATTGCGATGGTAAATACTACTACTTCAAAAATAGTGTCATAAAGTCGATTACGCAAAATTACCCCTGATACTGCATTAGGGATTCCTGTATCTTTGACTATGGTTTCAACGATGGAAATTTCTCCTGATTCTAAAATATTATTCGGAATAATTAGTATTTTAAGAAATAAGGCAATTCCAGCAATTAAATAGATAATTTTCATTAATTTTCCTCTTTATTTTGCTTTATATTGACATAGCTTAAATTAGTTTCAACATTAGAGTTTTCTTGAGAGATAATTTCGTATAATCTTTCAATTCTAAAAATAGTTTCATAGAGATTTTTATTATCTAAATTTTCGTTATTTTTGATGTTATTATTAATAGGAAAACAAATACCATGAACTTCTTTTTCTTGTAATGCTTTTTCTAAGTTATTTATGTCTTTATAACTCAATAATTCTAACCTTAAATAATATTTACGGATAATCTTTTTAAAGTTACTTATTATCAATAAAAATAAATCTTTTTTTTCCTTTTCTTCCGTAGAAATTGATGCTTGAGTTTCCTTTTGGAAATCTGTCTCTAAGACTCCCAACTTCATCACTAAAGAAGAACGTACTGCAATAACATACAAAGTAATTGCCAATAATGTCCCCATCAAAGCCTCTGTTAAAGCCACATCTCCAGCACCTAATATAGCATATACTAAAGTGGCGATCGCACCTAAAATACCTCGAATAACTAAAGCATGAAAAGGATTGACTTGAATTACCAATAAAAAAGCCGACAGAGGTAATAAAGCAGTGATAAGATAAAGGGAAAAATCGGGATTATTCATCGACAGTATTACTTTTATTACTACTAGAACAATAAGCTAAAACATAACCTAGCATAGTATTCCAAATTGCCAAAGAAATAATTGCTAAGACTAATAATGGCCATTCTCTGGGTATTTTCCATAATAATCCCATAACAATGGCAATTGAACCAAGGGTATCAGACACAGAAAGACTATGAAGTTTGTAAAGAGGCGAACGTTTACTTAATAAATAAGATGTACCCCATAACCATAAAATTAAGCCAAATATAATCAAAAAATAACTCATAAATTCATTAAATAAGAGAATAAAAATTGTAATTAATTTTCCGTAGTGACACGTTTAATTACTTGCGCTAATAACATAAATCCTGCATTACCAACTGTTAAAATAATTACTCCAACAATAGCAATCATCCAATCATCTCTTAACACAGAAATAAATAAAATTAAAATCGCAGTTTTACTAGAAATACTCGCAACAGCTAACATTTTTTGCCATATATCTTCATCTTTCCATCCTTGATAAATAGGTATCAATAAAGTTAGAATCATGATCACTAAAATAATATTCATTGACTTCTCCTTCTTAAAATTCGATGAATTTGAAATAACCCTTCTTGATAATATTTTAAAACCAAAGTTTTAGGAGTAAATGTTATTAAAAATATATCTAAAAAAATTAAATTTTTCGATCTATTTTGTTTAACTCTTTCTACGGTAAAACTTTCATAGGGATGAGGAAAAATCATAATTTCTAAGGCTTCATAATAGGCTTGAGGAATAGCTATTAATAACCTTCCGAATACTTTTAACCATTCTTTTATTGACTCTTTTTCTGTGTTACTACGAGGTAATAATATGGCAATAAATAAACCAATAATTATATTTGGAATACTTAAATCAGAAGTAAGTAAAAACCAAATTGTTAGTCTTAAAATAAGAGATAAAATCATAATTAATGAGAAAGTAAATTAAGAATTAACTAAGTATTAAAGTAAAACAGATTATATAATTTGAAATTAATAATTAATAATTTTTTGTTGTTTTTTATTTCTTGCATGAATATAAAGTAAACCTATAATTAATTTTGCTTACTTACTTATTATAATAATGGACTATTAACCATTAATAACACTCCATATAATAAAATACACATTAAAGTTAAAAAACCCACTATATTATCAAATTCTTCAAGAATGCGAGGTACATTTATAACTATTTTTCTAAGAATAAAACGGTAAAATAAAAACCCTAATAAAACAATAATTAAAGCCTTAATAATATTAATCAAAATATAGGCTTCATAATAGATAATATTAGTAGAAAGAAGCATAAAAATTAATAAAGTAACAGCTAATAGTAAATTAAAACTAATTTTTCTATCCTTCTCAGATTTATGGGGTAATAAAATTAATTGAAAGAAATAAATAGTTGTACCAATAGCGACAATATTCATGGGAATAACTTGCCAAGAAAGTAAATTATCTATGGTTAATACCTTAGCTTCAAAACTAGAGAAAAAAGGAAAACCAATCATAGAAATAGAAGCTAAAGAAAGGGGAATCCAGATGCTAGTATTAATACCATTTTTTTTCAATTCTGATAAATTTCTGGTGGGTAAATAACCAGCAGTTAAAAACAGAGTACATTTTGCTAATCCGTGAGTTAAAGCATAAAAACCACCGACGGAAGGAGAAGCTAAAATAAACCCTAATTGAGATATAGTAGAAAAGGCAAACATTCGTTTAATATCTTTTTCTAATAAAGCATAAAAAACTCCTAAAATTGCTGTACCAACTCCTAATAATCGTATAATAAAATCAATATCTTCGCTAATTTCTGCACATCTAATTAAAGGTAAAATACTTGCTTTCACTACAATCCCTGACAATAAAGCCGAAACGGGACTCTCAGACTCTGCATGAGTTAAAGGCAGCCATAATCCAGAAATAAAAATTCCTCCTTTGACTAATAAACCTAAAAAAATTAATACAAAGGCTTCAGGAGGAGAGTTTTTTAAACCTTCAAAATAAAAAGAATTATTGGCTTTATAAACTAAAATTGAACCACCTAAATAAAACAACATTACAATACTGCTAATGAATAAATAACGTAAACCTATCCAAAGAGATCGATCTGTGCGAGGATAAACAATTAAGGTAAAAGCTATCATGCCAATAACTTCTAAAGCAACATATAAAGTAATAAAATCTGTGGTGATAAAAGCTGAATTTAAGCTAGTATGTAACAAAATAATTTGTCCATAAAAAAAAGCAGTTTTCTCCTGTTGCCAACAGTAAATTATCACTGCCGTAGTTACAATAGCATTAGTTAAAATAAAATAACCACTGAGAGAATCTACTCTAAAAGTAACCCCAAAATTATCTAGTAATTGAAACGATAAATTTATGTTATTGAACAGTATTTGTAAACTATAAATCACAGAAATTAAACTGCCAAATAATGCTAAATATTTACCTAATTTAGGAGTTAAAGAAATAATAAAACCTAACAATAAAGGTATGGCAATCCAAACAATGGTTAAATTAATCATTATGTGTTATTTTTTTCGATTTCTCTAGTCTCTAAAGTAGGATTATTTTTCGCTAATTTCATTATCGTCACTAATATTAAAGCTAGAGTTGAAAACCCAATGACAATAGCTGTTAAAATTACTGCTTGTGGTACGGGATCAGCATAATTAACGATTTTTTCCGTCAGAATTGGGGTAAATAATCCATGACGTGAAGCCACTAAAACAAAATAAGTTGCAACTCCTGTACTCATAATATCCATAGAAATGGTTTTCATGATCAAATTTTCTTTAAAAATGACACCGAAAAAACCACACATAATCGTAAGTAAAATAAAAACTTCTAACACCATCGTTATTTAGGTTATTATTAAATGATAGTTATAGTATTTAAACTATAGTAAAATATTAAAACATAGAAAAAAATCTATGTCAATAGACTGATAAAGTAATTAATTTTGCCTACTTACTTATATTTCATCATGATTTTTTCTGTCTGCATCATTAATTGAAGTGAAACGATCAGACAAAGAAGGTACAGGATCATAACCACCTTTACACAAAGGATGACAACGAAAAACTCTAGTTATGGCTAAATAACCACCTTTAACAGTACCATAACGATCAATAGCAGTGATAGCATATTGAGAACAAGTAGGGGTAAATCGACAGCTAGGCAGAAATAGAGGGGAAATATAGCGACGATAACAAATAATCAGAAAGATTAAGAATTTTTTAACCATGAGGGATCATTGACAAAAGATAATGAATCGTTAATAATCCATTATCAGTTATCAATTACTATATTACTTAATTATTTTTTTAACCAGCTAAACATAGCGCGTAAATCTTTACCAACTTCTTCAATAGTTTGTTCGGCTTCACGACGACGCATAGCAGTAAATCCAGGTTTTCCAGCTTGATTTTCTAACACAAATTCCCTTGCAAATTGTCCAGATTGAATCTCCGTGAGAATTTTTTTCATTTCCTTACGAGTTTCATCAGTAATAATTCTTGGTCCTCTGGTATAATCACCATATTCCGCCGTATTAGAAATACTATTGCGCATGGTAGCTAAACCACCTTCAACGATTAAGTCAACGATTAATTTAACTTCGTGGAGACATTCAAAATAAGCGATTTCTGGTTGATAACCAGCAGACACTAAAGTATCAAAACCTGCTTTGATTAACTCTGATAAACCACCACATAATACAGCTTGTTCGCCAAATAAATCCGTTTCAGTTTCTTCTCTAAAGGTAGTTTCCAAAATACCTGCACGAGTACCACCAATGCCTTTAGCATAAGCCATCGCTAAGTTACGAGCATTTCCTGTGGCATTTTGATAAACCGCAAATAAAGCAGGTACACCTTGCCCCTGTTCATATGTACGTCTTACTAAATGACCAGGGCCTTTTGGTGCTACCATTACCACATCAACATCTTCTGGTGGTACAATTTGACCAAAATGAATATTAAAACCATGGGCGAAAGATAACACTTTACCTTTAGTTAAATAAGGTGCAATCTCATTTTCATAAATAGTACGTTGAACTTCGTCAGGTAACAAAATCATGATCCAGTCAGCTAAAGAAGACGCTTCCTTGACGGAATGAACTTTTAAACCAGCAGACTCCGCTTTCGCCGTAGATTTACTACCTTCATAAAGTCCGACAATGACATTAACACCACTTTCTTTTAAGTTTAAAGCATGGGCGTGGCCTTGAGATCCGTAACCAATAATTGCAACAGTTTTATTAGCAAATAAATCTAAGTTGGCATCATTATCATAATACATTTGAGCCATTATCAAGTTACCTCAATTATAAAATTTTTAGTTTAGTAAGCGATCTTTTATCATAACTTAAAACAATTAGAAATTTATTTTTTTGTCTTGAAATGTAAGTGTAATATTACCGTTTAATTTCTCCCGAAAAAAATACCCACAGAAATAAACGGGAGATGTAAGCGAACCAACAAAAGAAACATTGTAATAGCAATTCCTTAACATTTCCCAGAATATATATTAAGATAAATGAGTAAATCAAAATATTAGTTCAATGTTAAAAGCATTCAAGTATAGAATCTATCCTACAACGGAGCAAAAAGTCTTACTCGCTAAGTCTTTTGGTTGTTGTAGGTGGTTCTATAACTTTGCACTTAATTTAACTAATGAAACTTACAAAGCAACTGGTAAGAGTTTAAGTCAAAATGAAATAATCAATAAATTACCTGAATTAAAGAAAGAGTTTGAATGGTTAACGGAAGTACCATCTCAGGCTTTGCAACAAGTGGCTTTAGATTTAAGTAGTGCTTTCCTTAATTTCTTTGAAAAACGGGCTAAATTCCCTAAATTTAAAAAGAAAGGAAATAAGCAATCTGTTAGGTTTCCGCAAGGAATTAAACTTGATGGGGATTACCTTACCTTACCTAAGTTAAAAAAAGTTTACTGTAAAGTGTCTCGTTTACCAGAAGGTAAATTAAAGTCAGTAACAGTATCCCTGACACCATCAGGTAAATATTTTGCTTCTTGTCTTTATGATGACGGTGTTGATTTACCTAAACAAAATTCTGAAGGTAAAGCAGTCGGTATTGATTTAGGAATTAAGGATTTTGCTATAACCAGTGATGGTAGTAAATACGGCAATCCTAATCATTATCGTAAATATGAGCAAATGTTAGCTAAGAAACAAAAACGACTAGCTAAAAAACAAAAAGGTTCTAATAATCGCAATAAAGCAAGAAAAGCCGTTGCTAAAGTACATGAAAAAATAACGAGATGTAGGGAAGATTTTTTACACAAGCTAAGTCGTAAATTAGTGGACGAAAACCAAGTCATAGTGGTAGAAAATCTGGCAGTAAAAAACCATAAGTTAGCTAAGTCTATTAGCGATTGTGGTTGGGGACAATTCTGCACTATGCTCAAATATAAAGCAGAATGGGAAGGTAAATATTACATTGAAGTGGATAGATTCTTCCCTAGTTCTAAAACTTGTAATAACTGTTTAAATCAGTTAGATAGTTTAAGTTTAGATATTCGTAGTTGGCAATGTCCTAAATGTGGAACGATACATGATAGGGATATAAACGCTGCTATAAATATCAGAGATGAAGGTTTACGACTTTTGGCGGTAGGGCATATCGCATCAGCTTCTGGAGAAAGAGTAAGACCAAGTAAAGGCACTGCTTTTGTAAGGCATCGTTCTGTGAAGGAAGAATCCCCCATTACACCACAAGGTTAACGGTGGGAGTTGTCATGACTGTTTATTTTATCGGTGCTGGAATTGGTGGTATTGATTATCTAACTATAAAAGCTCATCGTATTATCTGTGACGCAGAAGTTATTATTTATGATGCTTTGATTGATACTGAAATTTTAGATATTGCCTCCGATGATTGTCTGAAAATTTGTGTCGGTAAAAGAGGCGGTAAAGTTAGCACTCCCCAAGCAACTATCAATGATTTATTAGTCCAATATGCAAAGCAATATCACAGTGTTATTCGCTTAAAAAGTGGAGATCCTGCTATTTTCGGTCGTATTAACTCAGAATTAGACGCTTTACAATGTATTGATACTGATATTCAATTTATACCCGGTATTTCTTCCGCTTTAGCTGTCCCTTTATTAGCTGGTATTATGTTAACGGAAAAAGATGATAGTCGTTGTTTAACTATTGTCACCGCTCACAATATCAATCTACTTAATTGGTCAATTTTAAGTCAAATAGATACTTTAGTCATTCTTATGGGTGGTAAAAACTTATCTCTAATCATCCAACAATTACAATTATATGGGCGATCGCCAAATTTTCCCATTGCCATTATCAAAAATGGAGGAAGTCCACAACAACAAACATGGAAAGGTACATTAAGTGATATTGTAGAAAAAACCCTTAATATTTCTTTATCTCCTTGTATCATCGTCATTGGTAATGTAATTAAAAATGAAAAATAAGATACTTTAGCAAATAAAAGTATTGACTCTAATCAATGGTACTTGTTTTAACCATTCACATAAGTCTAAAAAAATAAAATCAATTTTCCTAGAGAAACTATATCATCCTATTGTCAAATGATTAACTATAAAAACTCTTATCCTCTAGCAGGGGAAACAATTTTAATAACTCGTGCACCATCTGCTAACCATGAATTTCGACAAATGTTAGAAACCAAAGGCGCAACGGTATTAGAATTTTCGGCTTTAGTGATAAAACCTCCTTCTAGTTGGCAACCCTTAGATAACGCCATCCATAATTTATCCGAATTTAATTGGCTGATTTTAACCTCCGCTAACGGAGTAGAGTATTTTTTTGAACGTTTACACCATTTAGGAAAAGATAGAAATAGCTTAAATAACCTTAAAATTGCCGTAGTAGGTAACAAAACTGCTCAATATCTCCAAAAATATCAATTAAAAGCCGATTTTATCCCTCCAAATTTCATCGCCGATTCTTTAGTCAGTCATTTTCCCCAATCATTATCACATCAAAACATTTTATTTCCTCGTGTTGAAAGTGGCGGTAGAGAAATTTTAGTTGAACAATTAACCAAACAAGGTGCAATCATCACCGAAATTCCCGCTTATCAGTCAGGATGTCCCGATTTTATCGACGAAATATCTTGGAATGCTTTAACTAACGACATTATCTCTATTATTACTTTTGCTAGTTCTAAAACCGTTAAAAACTTTTATTATTTAGTTAATCAAGCTCTTATGGATCATCCTTCTTTGACTTTTAATTCTTTACTACAAAACCTTGCCATCGCATCCATTGGACCACAAACAACTCTCACTTGTCAACAATTATTCCATAAAGTAGATATAGAAGCCAAAGAATATACCCTAGAAGGATTAACCAACGCCATCATCAACTTTCAAAAAATTGATCATTTCTAATTAGGGGTTGCTGAAAAAGTCTGAGGAAGGGGTAGGGCAAAGGGCAATGGGCAAAGGGCAAAGGTTTTAATGGTTTTG
>JAACUG010000100.1 GCA_009993045.1 Cyanobacteria bacterium CG_2015-22_32_23 | reverse complement strand
AAGACCAAAAGGCGGACGTAAGTCAGTTTTGGGGCATGAGCCTGTGAAGTTAGAAGCTAACACTGTAATCTTCGATTCAGTGTGAGTAGTTCACATTCAGCTCGTGGATTAATCTAAAAATACTTAATCGAGAAATTTATAAATTGCCTAACCTCGATTATTTTGAGTAAAGGCATTGATTTTACCTAAAAATTCTTCTGTAAGTTTACTAAAGGCTTTTGAACCGCTAGAATTAGGAGAAGTTAATACCGCCGGCATAAATAAATCTATGGCTTTCGCTACATTTACATCCATAGGAATATCCGTAGTAAATAGTTGATCTATGCTAAAGTCTTGTTTAACTCGTCTAATTACTTGATCATAATACTTGTCATAACGTCCAAATATCCCCCCAGCTTCAGACAAAATAAACACAATCCCTAATAATCTTAAATCAAGAGGGTTATTATCTTGATGATTCTCTTTTAACTTTTTAACTCTCCTTTCTAATAATTGTATCCCTACTAATGATAACGGTTCAGGACGTGCTGGTAATAAATAAAAATGACTAGCCGCAATGGCGCTTCTGGTGAGAAGATTATACCCGGGTGCGCAATCCATAATAATAAAATCATAGTCTTCTATCACTGGTTGTAGAATATTACGGATTAATAATCTTTCAAAATTATTCCACACTGACTCAAAATTTTCGATTTTATTTTCGTTAACCGCTTGTTGATGCAACATTTCCGATACCAGATATTCATCGTATAAATCTATATCTCCGGGTAATAACTCTAACTGAGGTAAACCACAAACAGATTTAGTAATTAAGTCATGAATATCTAATTTTGCGTAAGGATTAGGCACAATTATATTATCAATTAAATAACTCAAAGTTTTGCGCTTTTTCCTTAACTTCCCAAATTCATGGGGTGGTAATAAACTTAAAGTCGCACTAATTTGCGCATCTAAATCTAAAACTAAAACTTTTTTATTAAAATTTTTGGCTAATGAAGTAGCTAAATTTACCGTTAAAGTTGTCTTACCTACACCGCCTTTCATATTAACGGTACTAATGATATATCCCATAATATTTATCGTAAAATATCCATAATAGATTGTTTTTGTTCTTGATCATATCCCCAACGAACTAAAAACTCTTGATATATACCTTTTTCTTCTTTAATAGTATTCAGTAATAATGCTATTTTTTCTTCAATTTGTGGCATTGATAATTCTTGAATTAAATTCAAACTTCTTTGAGTAACTCTTGCTGATTTTTCCGACATTTCTAAATTTTCATTTCTTTCGTGGGTTATTTTCATCGCCGTTGACATGGCAATATTTTTTACTAATAACTCACTAACAATTTCAGGAGAAGTTTTTAACCCTTCAATAATACCTGATGATTTTTGATCAACCATAGCATTATCACTGGTTAAATAAGTAACAAAAAACCCTCTAGCTCCGTTTTCTGATAAAACTAAACATGATACTATAGTTTCTTTTTTTTCTTCTGATAGTTGCGAAATTTGATTGATAAAGTTTTCTGTTAAAGAAATAGCCTCTTCAAAGGTAATATTTTTCTCTGCTGTTAAATTCATAAATATCCTGTCACAATAATCTTATCGTTGCTTACTTTATAACAATTTTAAACAAATTCAGGTCAATTCCTATAACCATTTTCTTATTTTATTACAATAATTAATACATAAAAAATACTAAACCTAAAGAAATTAATAAAAATTAACCTTAAAGATCCCTATCGTGATAAAATTGTGACAAATAATTTCCCAAGAATCTAGCCGTCAAAGTGATCAATACTGAATCAACTCCCATGACAAACATCTCTCAAACCAATGATATTGAGAGTTGTACCCCAGAAGTAAAGGAAGATTCTATGAAAGAGTTTTATCAACTCCGTAATAATCTCCTCATCGGTACTATTTTAATCGCTGTCGTTAGCTTTATTTTAGTTTGGTGGTTTTATAGCTTCAATACTAGCCTCAATTATTTATTAGGGGCTTGTTTCAGTTTGGTTTATGTGAATATGTTGGCGAGGGAAGTTGAAAGAGTAGGCACGTTTAAAAAACGTATTGGAATGACGAGATTGGCGATTTTCATGGGTTTAATTATCGTTGCTACTCAAAGGCAACAACTACAAGTGATTCCGATTTTTCTCGGTTTCATGACTTATAAAGCCTGTATCCTTTTTTATATTTTACCTAGTAGTTTATTGGGCAATCTAAATAAATCAGATAAAAATGGCTAATTTTATGATAAATTGTCAAAGATTCCTAAAATCAGGAAAAATCTTGTTCAATGGACCTTGCAAATACATTAAATCTATTACACTCTGTTAATTTAGCAGCTATCGAAGTTGGAGAACATTTTTACTGGGAGATCGGTAAATATAAAATACATGGACAAGTATTTCTCGTCTCTTGGTTCGTAATTGGTGTTCTACTTGTAGCTTCAATTGCTGCTACCCGAAATATCCAAAGAATCCCGACGGGTTTCCAAAATTTTATGGAATACGTCCTTGATTTCTTGCGCGGTTTAGCTAAAGATCAAATCGGTGAAAAAGAATATCGCCCTTGGGTACCTTTTATCGGCACATTATTCTTATTTATATTTGTGTCTAACTGGTCTGGTGCTTTAATTCCTTGGAAGTTGATTGAAATCCCCGAAGGAGAATTGTCCGCTCCGACTGTTGACATCAACACTACCGTAGCATTTGCGTTATTAACATCTTTAGCATATTTTTATGCTGGAATTAGTAAAAAAGGCTTAGGTTATTTCGCTGATTACGCCCAACCTTCTCCCATTATGGTACCTTTCCGTGCCATTGAAGATTTTACTCGTCCTCTTTCCCTAAGTTTCCGTTTATTCGGGAATATTCTAGCGGATGAATTGGCAGTAGGAGTATTAGTTTTATTAGTACCTTTAATTGTACCTTTACCGTTGATGATTCTCGGTTTATTTACTAGCGCTATCCAAGCGTTAATTTTTGCAACCCTAGCGGCTTCCTATATTGGAGAAGCAATGGAAAGTCACGGCGAAGAACATCACGATTAATGAATAATGGATAGTGAATAGTTGATAGTTATGGAAATGAGAACTAATTAACTAATTAATTATCTTCAATGGTGAAAAAGATCAGAAAAATCATCAAACAGGCTATCATTAAAACCCAAAATATAGTTAAATACTTTTTGGGATAAAATTAATGACCATTGTGTGATTAACTATCATAAGAGAAAGATTGCTCAATTCCTTCTCTTATAAAAACCAAAAACTAAATTTTTTGTAGTACTAAATTAATTAAAAGGAAAAAGAAAGAATTATGGAACCATTAGTCGCTGCTGCTTCCGTCATCGCTGCTGCTTTAGCTGTAGGTTTAGGAGCTATCGGACCTGGTATCGGTCAAGGTAATGCTGCCGGTCAAGCAGTAGAAGGTATCGCCCGTCAACCCGAAGCTGAAGGTAAAATTCGTGCTACCTTACTTCTTAGTTTAGCGTTCATGGAAGCACTAACTATTTACGGTTTAGTTGTTGCATTAGTATTATTATTTGCCAATCCTTTCGCCTAATAAGTTAATTAGATCTAGGATAACTCAAAGTACAAAATTCAGGTATTAGGTTTTAGGTTTTTCGAGATTTTTTTTTGAGAAATCTGATCCTAAAGCCTAAGTACTGAACAAAATATACAATTGCAGTAATATTTCTAAGCATAATTGCACATTAGAAAAACGGAACAATTAAATTCTGCCCCTAAGTCAAATTATGATGACACAATGGATTTTATTAGCAGAGCAAACCTCAGAAGGAGGATTGTTTGATCTTGATGCTACTTTGCCTTTGATGGCAATTCAGTTTTTACTGTTAGCAACAATACTCAACATCCTTTTCTATAAACCTTTAGGTAAAGCAATTGATGATCGAGCTAGTTATGTTCAAGGTCAAATTGCTCAAGCCAAGAAACAAAAGGAAGAGGCTTTAGCCCTTGCTCAACGATACGAACAAGAATTAAAAGAAGTCCGTAAGCAATCTCAAGGTATTATAAGTACTGCGCAATCTGAAGCTCAAAAAATTGTATCAGATCAGATACAACAAGCTCAGCAAGAAGTAATTGCTGAACGTCAAAAAGCATCAGAAGAAATTGAAGCGGAAAGAGTTGAGGCTTTATCTGCCTTAGAGCAGGAAGTGACAGCTTTAAGCCGACAAATTCTTGAGAAAGTGATCGGCCTTGAATTTGCTCAATAACAAGATAAACAAGAAATGATTGTATAGAATATCTTTACATTCTAATCTCTTGTTTTCTCTCCCATGAAAACGCCTATTAAATATTAATTATGGTGACTTTATTTTATCTAGCCACTGAAGAAGCTGGGGGTGGATTTGGTATAAGTTCAGATATTCTAGGCTCTAACGTGATCAACTTAATTATTATAATTGGGTTGTTGGTAGTATATGGCGGAAAATTCATCAGTAATTTACTCACTCAGAGACAAAACAAAATTGCTGAGGAAATTCAAGAAGCAGAAAATCGTGCCTCCGTCGCTGCTAAAGCATTAGCTGAAGGAAAAGAGAACTTAAATCAAGCTCAAACCAAAGCAAAACAAATCAAATCTGATGCACAATCCACTGCTGAAAAACTCCGGGAGGAAATTTTAGCACAAGGACAAAAAGATATTGAAAGAATGAAAGCTACGGCAGTGCAGGAATTAGATTCCGAAAGAGCAAAAGTTGTAGCTGGTTTGAAAAAAAGAATTGCTGTATTAGCCCTTGAAAAAGCAGAACAGCAGTTACGAGAAACCGTGAAGGATGAAAACGTCCAAGGTAAGCTCATTAGTCGTGCTGTAGAGCAGTTAGGAGGTTAAATTTATGCAAAGTGCAGTTACCGCCGAAGTCGTAGAGCCTTATGCTGAAGCCTTAATGTCCCTAGCGAAAAGTCAAAATTTAGTAGATGCCATTAGTCAAGATGTGCGCTCTTTAATGAATTTAATTCAAGAGTCTGCGGAATTAAAAACTTTTTTGATTAGCCCATTAGTCAAGGCAGAGGACAAAAAAGCCGTTATTAGAACAGTAGTAGGAGAGCAAATTAATCCTTTTTTGCTCAATTTTTTGCTGTTATTAGTTGATAAAAGACGTATTAGCTTTATTGAAGGAATTTGTGGGAAATATCTCGAAATTCTACGGAAGTTAAATAACGTTGTTTTAGCCCAAGTTACCTCCGCAGTTAGATTGTATGAGGGTGAATCTGAAAAATTAGTCACTAAGATCAAAAATCTTACAGGGGCAGCAGGTGTAGAAATTGAGACTAGAATTGATCCTGATATTATTGGTGGTGTAATCATCAAAGTTGGTTCTCAAGTTTATGATGCTAGTCTCAAAGCACAATTACGCCGTATCAGTCTCAATATACTCTCTGGTAACTAAAATAACACCTCTCAAGGGTTTACTACAAACTGTTCGTAGTATTTAAAATCATAAACCATCACAGGTTTATAAAAAAAACGATCAATTGTATTAACAAGCAAACTTTTAAATATAAGTCGCTAAAAATAAGAAATTATGATCAGACCAGACGAAATTGCTAGTGTTATTCGCCAACAGATTGAATCTTACGATCAAGAAATTAAGGTTTCTAATGTCGGAACTGTCTTACAAGTTGGCGACGGTATCGCTCGTGTTTATGGCTTGGATAAAGTCATGTCAGGAGAACTCGTAGAATTTGAAGACGGTACTGTTGGTATCGCCCTTAACCTTGAACAAGATAATGTTGGGGTTGTTTTAATGGGTGATGGTATCGGTATTCAAGAAGGTAGTAGTGTTCAATCTACTGGTAAAATTGCTCAAATTCCCGTGGGTGAAGTTTTAGTTGGTAGAGTTTTAGATGCTTTAGCTCGTCCTATTGACGGTAAAGGTGATATTGTTTCTACCGAAACTCGCTTAATTGAGTCTAATGCACCCGGTATTGTTGATCGTAAATCCGTTTGTGAACCTATGCAAACTGGTATTACCGCTATTGATGCCATGATTCCTGTGGGCAGAGGTCAACGAGAATTGATTATCGGCGATCGCCAAACTGGTAAAACTGCTATTGCGGTAGATACGATCATTAACCAAAAATCGGAAGATGTTATTTGTGTTTATGTAGCCATCGGTCAAAAGGCTTCTACTGTTGCTAGTGTAGTGGATACTTTAAGAGAAAAAGGTGCTTTAGATTATACGGTAATCGTAGCGGCTAATGCTAACGCTCCTGCTACTTTACAATATTTAGCTCCTTATACTGGGGCGGCCATTGCTGAATACTTCATGTATAAAGGAAAAGCCACCCTCGTCATTTACGATGACTTATCGAAACAAGCTCAGGCTTACCGTCAAATGTCGTTACTATTACGTCGTCCTCCCGGTCGTGAAGCCTACCCTGGAGATGTATTCTACTTACATTCTCGCTTATTAGAAAGAGCAGCAAAATTAAGTGATGAGTTAGGAGGTGGTAGTATGACCGCATTACCTATTATCGAAACTCAAGCAGGAGACGTATCCGCTTACATTCCTACCAACGTAATTTCTATTACCGATGGTCAAATTTTCCTCTCTTCTGACTTGTTTAACTCGGGTTTCCGTCCAGCTATCAACGCTGGTATTTCAGTATCTCGTGTGGGATCTGCGGCTCAAACCAAAGCCATGAAACAAGTTGCGGGTAAACTAAAATTAGAGTTAGCTCAGTTTGCTGAATTAGAAGCATTTTCTCAATTCGCTTCGGATTTAGATGCAGCAACTCAAGCACAATTATCTAAAGGGCAACGTTTACGCCAGTTACTCAAACAACCTCAAAACTCTCCTTTAGCCATTTGGGAACAAGTAGCTCAAGTATATAGCGGTATCAATGGTTTATTAGATGATATTGCCGTAGAAGACGTGGTAGAATTTGTGGCTAGTTTAAGAAGTTATATCAAAAACAACAAGCCCAAATTTGTGGAAATTGTCAGTAATGAGAAAAAATTAACTGACGAAGCAGAAACTTTGTTAAAAGAAGCCATCGTTGAAGCTAAACAGGCTTTCTCTGCTTAATTGATTAATTAGTCTGTAATTTGTGGTGGGCATTGCCCACCTATGCAGATTTTTCCATTACTAATAACTAATTTTTAATTATTAATTAATATTATGTCTAATTTAAAAGCGATACGAGATCGTATTGACTCGGTAAAAAATACTAAAAAAATTACTGAAGCGATGCGTTTAGTAGCAGCAGCGAAAGTTAGAAGAGCTCAAGAGCAAGTTACTGCAACTCGCCCTTTTGCTGATACTTTAGCACAAGTGCTTTACGGCTTACAAAATCGTCTCCGTATGGAAGAAACTGATTTACCTTTACTTAAACAAAGAGAAGTTAAAACTGTTGCTTTATTAGTGGTAACGGGAGATCGTGGATTATGTGGAGGATACAATACAAACATAATCAAAAGAGCTGAACAAAGAGCGGCAGAATTAAAAACCCAAGGTATTAATTATACTTATATAACGGTAGGTAGAAAGGCTAGTCAATATTTTCAACGGAGAAATGAGCCTATTGCTCAAAAATATTTTGGTTTAGAGCAAATTCCTTCGGCGAAAGAGTCTGCGGCTATTGCTGATGAGTTATTATCTTTGTTTTTCTCGGACACCGTTGATCGAGTAGAATTAATTTACACTCGTTTCTTATCTTTAATTAGTTCTAAACCTGTTATTCAAACTTTACTACCTTTAACTCCTCAAGGTTTAGAAGTCCATGACGACGAAATTTTCCGCTTAACTGTGCGTGGTGGTAATTTTCAAGTGGAAAGAGAAACCGTCGCTAATTCTGTGGGTAACTTTCCTCGTGATATGATTTTTGAACAAGATCCCGTTCAAATTCTGGATTCTCTTTTACCTTTATACATTAATAATCAACTTTTGAGATCATTACAAGAATCTGCTGCTAGTGAATTAGCCGCTAGAATGACCGCTATGAATAACGCCAGTCAAAATGCTAGTGATTTGATGAAAACTTTGACTCTTTCTTATAATAAAGCTCGTCAATCATCTATTACTCAACAAATTCTGGAAGTTGTTTCTGGTGCAAATGCCTTGGGTTAATATTCAGAAATATTATCTCATCTTCCGCCCCTCTCTTCACGGAGAAGGGGTTTTTTATTATTTTACTTCTTTTGTTTTATTTACTGACTAGATTTTGAGGTTATAAAACCTGATAATGGTTCTTTCACTGGTTTTCCTACTTCCCGAGGATATTGTTTAGGAGTAATTCCTGTTTTTTCGATATAAATACAATGACGAATATGATTCTTTATAGGTGTATTTTTATTAATAATTTTCGTTACTTTTCCTCCTAATTGATGTGCAATTTTTTCTGTTATTTCTTTTTCTTCTTCAGATAAATTTCCTCTATATAAAATAGCAATTCCTCCAAGTTTTAGTAAAGGTAAACTATATTCTAAACATACAGAAATTTCGGCAACTGCTCTAATTAAGGCAAAATCATATTGTTTTCTATATTTTTTATCTTGTCCAATAATTTCTACTCTATTAACTAATGTCTCGATATTTTTTAACTTTAACTTATGGGAAAAATCATTAATAAATTTAATTTTTTTATTGGTAGAGTCCATTAATGTTAATTTGGCTTCTGCAAAAGTGATCGCAATAGGCAACCCAGGGAATCCTCCTCCTGTACCAATATCAATAATTTTTTTATGAGTTAAATCATATTCTAAAATTGGTGCTAAAGAATCCCATAAATTTTTTTCCCAAAATTCTTCAATAGTTGTAATTCTGGTTAAATTTAAGTATTTATTAATAGCTAATATTTCATTATATAATTCTTGAAATAAGTTTAATTGTTCTAAAGAGGGTGTCCAATTCGTGGTATTTTGCCACAATTGTTCATAAGTGGGTAAGAGATTATTTTCTATCATAAATAAAGCTACTGAATCATAATTTTAAAAGTTTTACTTGCTTATTTTACTGTGAAATAATAAGTTTTTAACTATACACTTATAAATGATTTGTAAGAATTTTCACCCCTAACCTCCAATTTTTTGGAAATTAACTAATTATTTTCTTACGACTCAAATAAAATTATTATAGCTGATCAATAATTAAATTTTAAAAAATAAAATGAGGACAAATATAATGGGGAAAAAGCACGAAAATTATGAAATTCTTAATTTAATAGGTTATGGTTTATCAAAGTTTAATCATGATTTTATAAAAGAATTTGGCTTTGAAACAAAAACGGCTTTTTATCAATATTGCATCAGTGTAGGAATTTGTAAAACTGTTGGTATTGTAAAAAATAGAATGGATTTATTTGATTATTTTTTTCCTGATAATGGACGCAAAGGATGGTGGCAAAAAGGAGATGCTTACATTCATAGAAAAATTCAAATAGATTCTTTATTTGGTGATGCTGACGTTATTTCTTATGCAAATATTATCAAACTTTATTTAAAAGAAAATTTTAAAATTCAAGATTTATCTTTAAAAGAGAATCCTTTAATCAAATCTAAATTTAAACAACTTCAAATGACTGGTTTAGAAGCTGAATTATACTTTTTAAATAATTTTAAATCCCTTGATTTATTTCGAGAAGGAAAAATTGAAGATGCAAGACTTTATGGAGATGGTTATGATTTTCAAATCAATGTAAATAATAATTTTTTTTTAATTGAAGTAAAAGGAATTAGAGAGAAAAAAGGGAAGTTTAGATTAACCGAAAATGAGTATCAAAAAGTGAAAGAATATCAAAATCAATATATTTTAAGTGCTATTTTAAATTTGAATGAAATTCCTATTATTAAACTAATTGAAAACCATATTCATAATTTAGATTTTAAAAAAGTATCTGTTCAACAAAAAATCAAAGTTGAATATCATTTATGTAATCCAATATTTATTGAAACATTTTAGAAACTATTTTTTATATTTATTTTAATTACTTTTATAATAAAATACACAATCATCAATTATGATTCATCTTAGGGGTGTTTATACAAAAGAAAGATTGTAAAATTATATACTAATTGAAAAAATACTCAAGACGCAAGAAAACCATCAGAAAAGAGGTTATAAATTGGATATACAAATTTTAAGGAGATATTACCGTTGGCTAAAGAAAGATTAGACGTATTATTGACACAAAAACAATTGTGCGACACAAGAGCGATGGCACAAAAACTGATTAGGGCTGGAAAAGTAAGGGTAAAACAACATATTATTGATAAACCGGGTACATTAATTGATATTGAAAGTTTCATTGAAGTAGAAGCAAAACCGCCTTTTGTCTCTAGGGGAGGAGAAAAATTAGTTAAAGCCTTAGAGGAATTTAACATAAATATACAAGGGAGAATTTGCCTTGATGGTGGCATTTCTACAGGGGGATTTACCGATTGTCTTTTTCAAAAAGGAGCAAAAAAAGTTTATGGTGTAGATGTAGGATATGGGCAAGTAGCTTGGAATATAAGACAAGATGAGCGTTTAGTATTATTTGAAAGGACTAATTTTCGCAATCTTACCGTAGAAAAACTTTATCAAAACGAGGAAAAAGCAGATTTAGCCGTTATGGATTTATCTTTTATCTCTTTAACCAAAGTTTTAGGCAAATTATGGGATTTTTTAGCATCACCGAAAGATATTATCTTATTAGTTAAGCCTCAGTTTGAAGTAGGTAAAGATAAAGTCGGTAAAAATGGCGTGGTGAGAGATTCTCGTTTACAAGCAGAAGCTATTTACCAAGTTTTAACAGAAGGAATTAAATTAGGTTGGCAATATCAAAGTTTAACATGGTCTCCCATCACTGGTCCTGCGGGAAATATTGAGTTTTTATTATGGCTAAATGAAGATAAAGGAAATAATCCTCCGACTCTTGAAATGATCGAAGAATTGACCAGTAATAGCCAAAAACAGTTAAAAATAAGCAATTAATTATTATTTACTTAATTCATAACCGTTTCTTTAGAAATATCTTTACTGGTTATAGGTTGACTCTTCGGTTTTTGGGATTGTCCCGAAGCATTGGAAGATAAAGATTGATCTAAAGTAATTTTGATTTTAGGACCAGAACTAGCTAAACGGATGATCATACCATCTTTAACCAATACTTTATTAATTTTTTTACCATTAATAAATGTACCATTAGAACCTAAATTAATTAACGCCCAATCATCCCCTCGTGGTCTAATTTCAAGATGATGACGAGATACTACTGCACTATAAAGAACTACCTCATTGTCATTAGCTCTTCCAATTCTAATTACTGAATTTGGCTCAAAATTCCATTTTTGAACTGCAATTGATTTGAGAGGATGTAAAAGAGTTAAGGTAATCACCGACGTTTCATCTGAGTAAAGATTATTTCTTTTGTTATAAGTCAAATAGAAGGTTTTTAACAAGTTTGACTCGATACACTCTCATATTTTACATGATTTAGTTCATAGTTGATACTTCCTAATCATTTAGGATCAATTTAAACGCATTTAGGAAAAATTAATAGAGATCTATAATAATCCATAGGATGATTTTAAAATATCAAACTTTGATTAGTTTTAGCTGATGAAAAAATAATTGTTAATTGTTAACCATTAATTTTTATAATAGTCCTGCGTTAGATAATCCTAAAATAAAACCAGCTCCCAAAATATGACCAAAACTAAGGGTTGCTAATAATTCTGGTAAGCCAAATTTTTTCCATAAAGATGGTTTTTCTACAGGTAAATCAGGACCTATTCCTGCTTTTTGAATGGCAAATCGTCCGATAAAAACTGCTAATAAATTCGCTGTAATCATTATTATTGCTACATTAAGATTCCATTCTACCGTCTGAGGAATATTGGCTAAAAGATTATTTGATAGTAAAAGATTCATCGTGCTAATTTAATTTGATTTATGTTAACTATTTTTGTTATGTTAGTAGCTATGGTGCTTTTTTGTTGATTCTCTTAAAGATTATTAATCATTTTTATTCCTGAAGTTTGACTTATTTTTTATTATGCGCGTCAAAATATGTGGTATTACTACCTTAGAACAAGGTTTAGCCATTATTAATTTAGGAGCTGACACTCTTGGCTTTATCTGTGTTACACAATCTCCTCGATATGTTAATAATGAAATCATCAAAAATATTATTCTACAATTACCGAAAGAAATAAGTAAGATAGGTGTATTTGTAAATGAGAATATCGAAAATATTATTAAAACTGTGCAAGAAACAGGATTAACAGGAATACAGTTACATGGAGAAGAAAATCCAGCTATTTGCGCTCAATTAAGAGAATTTTTGCCAGATATTGAAGTTATTAAAGCCTTTCGTTATCAAAATTCAGAGTCTCTAGCTTTATTAGAAAGTTACATCCCCGTCATTGATACAATTTTATTAGACGCTTATGAGGAAGGTATTTACGGTGGTACAGGAAAGACTTTTAACTGGTTACATTTAGCAGATTTTCGCCCTTCTCGCCCTTGGTTATTAGCAGGAGGCATTAATCCTGATAATGTTTTAAGTGCTTTAGAAAATTTAAAATGTGATGGTATTGATGTATCTAGTGGTGTCGAAATCAGCGCAGGAAATAAAGATTTAGAAAAAGTTAAACAATTATTTCAACAGTTAAATAGCGTTAAAAACGAACTTTATTCTTCAAATTGACCAAAAAATGAGCATATTTAAGGTAATTTTTGCCTAATCCACGCCTTTCTAAACCATAGGGAATATTAGCTTCATCAAGAATCCACTGAGCATAAGTATTACTATTAGGACCTGGGTAATAACGATAAACATAATTATAAGGATATTGTGAAGAACTTTCCCGAATAATTTTGGTTAAAATTTCTGCCTCTTTTCCTTGCCACTGAGTTTCTCGCCAACTATGGCCGTTACCTACTCCTTGAGTAATAGTCATGAGATTTTGATGTAAATGTCCCCAACTTGACATGACTAAATCTTTACTTTGCCAAATTTCCCAACGTTCACTATAACTTTTTTCGTGAATCACAAACCAATAATGTACTGCAATTAAACCCAAATAAGGAATTTTTGCAGCCCTTAAATCAACTTTTAAGTTCATAAAAAGGTAGAGAATAATGTAGAATAAAACCCGTACTTATTTTTTAAGATAAGTTCTCGTCGTCATTGTAATAGATTTAGACTCGTGAGGAGTAATGTTTAACCTGATAACCGCAGTAACTCGATTAACAAAAAAATCATTAAATCCTAAAAATCTCTCTTTTTCATCGGGTTTGCTGATAAGTATCTTAACTGTTATTATCACTAATAGTTTAATCCTTGTCAAACCGAAATTAGTACAAGGGCAAACTATTCCTGTAACGGCATCTTGGCGACAAGCGTCTTTTCCTGTGGAGAATTTTCAGGCTTATACTTCTGGTTTTGGTTATAGAGTTCATCCCGTTACTGGTAGCAGACAATTTCATCAAGGTTTAGATTTAGCTGCCCCTTTAGGTAGTTATGTTCGTAGTTGGTGGAGTGGGCAAGTCGTAGGACTTTCAGATCATACAGCTTGTGGTACAATGATTAAAATTCAATCAGGAAATTGGACTCATATCTATTGTCACTTAATGGGAACGGTAGAAAATACAGATAGAGGAACAGTTTTAGTGGATCGTAGTGGTGGAGTTGTATTGTGGCAAGGACAAAATGTCCCAGCCGGTGCGAGAATTGGAAGAGTAGGGATGACAGGAAGAACTACAGGGCCTCACTTACACTGGGGTTTAATGTATAACGGTAATTATGTTAATCCTGCTGATGTGTTACGTCAAATGTTCGCCCAAAAAATTTAGAAGGTTAAAAATAAAATAACGAATATTTAGCAATTACTAATATAAAAAATATTTTCTCTATTAATCATTAGATAAAAGCTCAAAAAAACTATCCTCTAAATCATAACCAAAAATTTGTGTCATAGCTTTAAGTCGAGAATTGCCCTTGAGATTTTGCTGTTTTAACCAAGTATAAAGGATAAAAGTTTTTCCCATAATAAAAATATCAAGAGCTTCCGAATTATATTGTATTCCTTCCGTACGATTAAAACTGTGAGGCACAAGCATCGCCGTATATCTAGCTAATTCCCCATCACGCCAATTTAGACAAAAAGGCAACCAAGGATAACGACTATCTAAGGCTATAAACCAAAGTCTTATTTCTGGTATTTCTGATAATTCACGAGGATCATTTTCTTCTTGAGGATAATCAATATTAAATACTATTTGTTGTTCTAATGTTAAAATTTCTTGACGTTTTTCTAAGTCTTTAATAACTATTTCTACGGGGGATAAATCTAGTTGATTAATGTGATTTGCGTTAATTTTAATATCAATAGTCATAATAATTCGGGGTTGCTGAAAAAGTGCTTTGGTGAGGTTAAAAGATAAAAAATGAGAAATTATTATTGATGATTAATTCCAAGCTGGATGAGAAAATAAAGCATCAATAACTCTAACACCACGCAATTGATTTGATAAGGGTAAATGTCCTGTTGGTGCGCTTAAATCCCAGATAAATTCTTGAGGATATTTTGTCCATTTATTCCCCGCTTTCCATTGTAATTTTTCCCATAATTGTGGATAGTTTTTTCCTAAAGATAACCACATTTGACGCTGAATTTTATAACCAAATTTTCCTTCGGAATATACCTGCCAAAGTACATCTATTAATTGTAAATCAGCTATGGAAATTTTCTCAATTTCGGTGAAATAAACCCACTTTCTTTCTATGGCTGTTTTTCCGACTAATTCGCATAATTTTACTCTGGTTAATGCGTCTGCTTCTTGATATTTTTGATTAATTAGTAATTGTTGTAAATCGTTAAAATCAACATTTTTTTCTGAAGTTAATTTAACTATGCCTTTAGGAAAATATAGATTAATAAATTTTTTATTTTCTTCTTTATTGTCTTGTTTTAATAATTGATAAATTTTTCCATTAATAGGATTAAGTTGATCTTTATTATTGAATAAAAACTCTCTTAAAAATTGGTAGCCATCATCTCCTTGATTTATAAATTCGTTGATAAGGGATAATTTATTTTTATCTGAGGTTTGATTAAATTTTTCTTTTAATATGTCTAAATCACTCATTATTGATTAATTTTAAAGTTATTTATTATAGTATTTATATGATATAATTTAGTTTAATAATTTTATATAAACTTGTTATATTTTAGCTTAATTATCAGGTTTATAGGGAAAAGTTAACCAAATAAACATAAGTCAATAAAATAGCAATTATTGCTCCCATAAGAGTATTTAAAACATTAACTATTTCATTAGTTAACCAGTTAAATTTAGTTTGTAAAGTTGCTCCAATTAAACTCTCTAAATTAGTAGCGATAAAGGCAGATATTAAACAAATAATTATCCCCATACCATCAATCATGTTGATACCATAACCTAACAAAGCAATGGCAATACTAGCAATAATACCAGCAATAGTACCTTCAACACTGATTGCCCCTTCAGTGCCTCTAGGTACTGGTTTAAGAGTGGTAATCAAAAAAGTGTTTTTACCGTAGGCTTTTCCGATTTCACTAGCACAAGTATCAGATAATTTGGTGGCAAAACTAGCGACATAACCGATAACAAAAAAATGTTGCCAAGAAAGAGGAGCAAAAACATAACCTAAAGCGCATATTGTGGCAATTAAGGCACTTCCCCAAACATTTTCAGGGCCTCGAACCCCTGAGCGTTTTTCGGCTATGCCTTCGGCTTCCTTCTGCTTAATACCTACTTTAGTAATTCCTGAGCCTACTAAAAAATAAAACATCACTACCAAATAACCTTGCCACTGAAAACAACCCCAAACAATCACTCCTAAAACCCAAGCATTTAGATAACCCATAATGGTTAATAATTTTTTGGGAGAAATTAAGGCGATAATGATGAGAAAAGTATTTAAAATAGTGGCAATTAACCAAGAATTAGACCAATCAAAGTTAAGATTTATCATAGTTATTTGGTAAGTTTTAAAGATGCTTTTTTTGATAAATTTGTGATTAAACAGCCACAGGTTGAGATAAATAACCTAGTTTTTCTAAACCTTGTAATACTTTATTTACGCTTTCATCTAATTCCTCTAAGTCAGTGCGACACTCAATTTCAGGGTTAGTAGGTGGTTCGTAAGGATCACTAATACCTGTAAACAGTTTAATTTCACCACTACGCGCTTTTTTATATAAACCTTTAACATCTCTACCTTCACAAACAGATAAAGGAGCGTTAACAAAAACTTCAACAAAGTTACCGATTTTTTCTCTAACTTCTTCTCTAATAGCACGATAAGGAGAAATAGCAGATACAATAACCATAACACCGTTACGAGTCAGAAGATTAGAAACAAATCCAATACGGCGGATATTTTCGTCTCTGTCTTCTTTGCTGAAGCCTAATCCTTTCGTTAAGTTTGTGCGTACTATATCACCGTCTAAGACTTCTAATTTATAGCCTTTTTCTCTTAATTTTATCTCTACTTGTTCACTGATAGTGGTTTTTCCAGCACCGCTTAAGCCAGTAAACCAAATAGTTACGCCTTTTTGTTCCATGATCTTGATTATATTGATTAATTATAGGACGTTATATCCCTAAAGTATTTTACAAGGGCTGGTAACAGTTAACAAAAAACTAGCTAATTTTCCTTTATCTTAATGATTCTGAAGAGATTTTGAAAAATCTTTTTTAGAGAAGTTTATTCGATGAAGGAAAGATTATGATGCCGTTACTAAAACTTGATTTTCAGTTTTGCCTTTTTTACTGGTTTTTTCTCTCAATGCTACTAACAATGAGTCAACATTTGCCTTAGCATCGCCGAAAAGCATTTTGGTATTTTCTTTGTAGAATAAGGGATTATCGACTCCTGCGTAACCAGTAGCTAAACTACGTTTCATTACAATAGAGTTTTGGGCTTTCCAGACTTCTAAGACAGGCATACCTGCAATAGGGCTATTTGGATCTTCTAATGCGCTAGGATTAACAGTATCATTAGCACCGATAACTAACACTACGTCTGTATCGGGAAAATCTTCGTTAATTTCATCCATTTCTAACACGATGTCATAAGGCACGTTAGCTTCTGCTAATAAAACATTCATGTGACCGGGTAAGCGCCCTGCGACAGGATGAATCCCAAAACGCACATTAACTTTACGACTTTTTAAAATTTTGGTAATTTCAGAAACGCCATGTTGAGCCTGAGCGACAGCCATACCATAACCGGGGGTGATTATCACACTTTTAGCATCAATTAATAAATCGGCAACTTCGTCAATATTCGTTGCAACGACTTCCCCAATTTCTTTGGTGATGGATGAGGTAGTGGTTTTTTTGCTTCCTTCGCCAAAACCGCCTAAAATTACGCTGATAAAAGAGCGATTCATGGCTTTACACATAATATAACTCAAGATAGCACCACTACTACCTACTAACGCACCAGTAATAATTAACAAGTCATTACTTAACATGAAACCTGCTGCGGCTGCCGCCCAACCTGAGTAACTGTTTAACATGGAGATAACCACAGGCATATCAGCGCCACCGATAGCGGCAACTAGATGAATACCTAATAAACAAGCAATACCCGTCATGATGAGTAAAGGTTGTAAGCCAGATTCGGTGTTAAGAAAGTCATAACCGAAATAAATAATTGCGCCTAACATCCCTAAGTTGAGAAAATGTCTAGCAGGTAACATGAGGGATTTTGAACTAATGATAGCGCGTAGTTTACCAAAAGCCACTATCGAACCCGTAAAAGTAACTGCGCCAATGAAGACACCGATATAAATTTCGATTTGATGGATAAATTCTTCTGCACCAATTAAGCCAGATTCGGGTTGTAAATAGTTACTGACTCCCACCAAAACGGCGGCTAAACCAACAAAACTATGTAAGATTGCCACTAATTCTGGCATGGATGTCATAGCGACTCGACTAGCTAAAATTGCACCAATAATCACGGCAGGAATAATAGCAGTAATTAGGGTTGCATAATTTGTTACATTGGCACTAAAAGCTGTAGCTATAAATGCGATCGCCATGCCTGAAATACCGTAAATATTGCCTTTTGTGGCGGTTTCTTGGTTAGATAAACCAGCGAGACTGAGAATAAATAAGGCACTAGCGGCGATGTAGGCAACTGTTACGAGGTTACTTGTCATAAATATTTAATAAAGTAGTTTTAGTAATTGACAATAGAGAATTAATAATGCTCTAATAATAGGTTATTCAATTTATGGGTGTTTAATTGTTAAGAATCTTTTTAAGATATATTTTTTTATTGATTTTTATTGATTGTCAAACATCATAATAAATGTAAATCTTTTTTGATATTGTCTAATTGATCATTAATTTTTATAATGGAATTTTTATTATTTTACTCTAATTTCATCTTAAATTGTCTAACTTAAATATTGATTGTTAATTATCCAATTAGTACTTCTCTTCTAAACATTTTAAGCATTCTTTGAGTAACGAGAAAACCACCTGAAATATTAATTGTGCCGACTAAAATTGCGATCGCACAGCTTTAAATTCAATATTTTGAATAGAAATTTTATTCTGAAAAAGGAACAATAAGTTCTAAAATATTAACTAATTCTGGAATTTAATTGTTAACAACACTCTAAATTAAAAGAAGATTAATTCCATCATCATCATGAACTAATTTATTTCTCATACTGATAATTTGTTTATAAGGAATTTGGGGATATTTTTGATAAAATTATGCTGAAATTCGTCTTATCCCTTCACCTAAAACAGAAATTTCATACATAACTGCAGCTTGAGTTTTTAAATCTTGAATAAAATCTTCTTCTTTTATATCTTCAGATATTTCTAAACGACTGTCAATTTTTTGTTTTAGATTCTCTAATTTATAATTAGTTATCATTAATAAAAATTATTTTATTTCAATTACATTTTAAAATCTTTAACTTAAATATTAATTGTTAATTGTCCAATTATTAACTTATTTTCTAAACATTTTAAGCATTCTTTGAGTAACGAGAAAACCACCTGAAATATTAATTGTGCCGACTAAAATTGCGATCGCACCTAATATACTTGTAGCTGAACCTGATTCACCAGAAATCTGCAACATTCCACCGATAATAATAATGCCACTGATAGCATTAGTTACACTCATTAACGGCGTATGTAAAGCTGGGGAAACATTCCAGATAACTTGCCAACCGACAAAAACTGCAAGAATAAAGACAGTAAAGTGAGATAAGAAAGATTCAGGTGCACCCCATCCCACAGCAATCAACGCTAAAATCGCTAAAATTGCCCATAATAAACTACTATTGCTTTTTTTCTCCTTTTTACTCTCAAAAGTAACGATTTTTGCCTCTGATTTAACCGTAGTTGTGGGGGAAGGTTGAGCAATTTTTGGCGGTGGGAAAGTCACATCTCCTTCATAAGTTACTAATGCACCTCTAATTACTTCATCCTCAAGATTAACGGTAAAGTTATCATTACCTCCCATATCCTTGAGTAGATGCCATAAATTTGTGCCGTAAAGTTGACTAGATTGACTTGCCATGCGACTAGGTAAATCCGTTAAGCCGATAATTGTCACTCCGTTATATTGATAAATTTCGTTAGGTTTTGTAACCTCACAGTTACCACCTTGCTCGGCGGCTAAATCAACAATAACACTACCTTGACGCATACTACGCACCATTGCTTCGGTGATGAGTTTGGGGGCTGGTTTACCCGGAATTAAGGCAGTAGTGATAATAATATCGACTTCTTGGGCTTGTTGGGCAAATAAAGCCATTTCCGCATCGATAAATTCCTTACTCATAGTTTTAGCATAACCGCCCTCTCCTGAGCCATCTTCAGCAAATTCTAACTCTAAAAATTCACCGCCTAAACTCTCAATTTGCTCTTTGACTACCAGTCTAGTATCAAATGCCCTTACTATAGCACCTAAACTTTTGGCAGTGCCAATGGCTGATAATCCAGCAACTCCTGCACCAATTACCATTACTTTTGCAGGAGGCACTTTTCCTGCGGCGGTAATTTGCCCTGTAAAAAATCTACCAAAGTTATTAGCAGCTTCAATTACAGCCCGATAACCTGCTATATTTGCCATACTGGATAAAGCATCTAATTTTTGCGCCCGACTGATTCTAGGCACAGCATCCATAGCGAATACCGTTGCTTTTTTCTGTGATAATTCTGTTAATAATTGAGGATTTTGAGCAGGATAAATAAAGCTAATTAAAGTTTTATTATTATCTAATAAGTTTACTTCTTCTTCTTGAGGGGGACGCACTTTTAAGATAATATCAGCTTCTTGCCACAATTGTTCTCTATTATCAATAATTTTACACCCAATTTCTTCATAGGAAAGATCACTAAAACTGGCTTTTTCTCCTGCATTCGTCTCAACTAAGACAACAAAACCAAGTTTTTGTAATTTAGTCGCTGTGTCTGGAGTAGCAGAAACTCGACATTCCTTAGGATAAATTTCTCTAGGAATACCTATTTTTAAAGCTATTTTTTGAGAATCAATTGTTTTATCATCTGTCATAATTCTTTTATTTTTACTCTTATTGTTGTCATCGTAAAATGATTATAAAATTT
The DNA here is from genome assembly GCA_009993045.1 of Cyanobacteria bacterium CG_2015-22_32_23. Classification (GTDB taxonomy): domain Bacteria; phylum Cyanobacteriota; class Cyanobacteriia; order Cyanobacteriales; family Cyanobacteriaceae; genus Geminocystis. The sequence continues at coordinate 6,827 of JAACUG010000100.1, read as the reverse complement.
TGGTGCTTAATTTAAACTTCTTTTACTAATTGAGCTTTTATTTTTTACAATTCTTTACTTATTTCTAGTTATTTACTTTAAAAACTAGCTATGGCATTTAACCAAAATCTTAAATTATTCTTAATTTTTCTTCATCATGATAATTATTAAAAAATTCCTTAAAAAAATTTTAAATCTGTTTATTCATTAATTTTATGTTATCTTTACTTTTTACTTTATCTTGGTCATAGTTTAAATCATGAAATTATTTAAAAAATATCCTCTCATTATCACCGTTAGTTTTCTTCTCCTTAGTTGTGGTTTTCAACCCTCTTCTGTTTCTAGTAATGATGAAAATATCTCCTCAGAAATTACTCCCATTGATAATACTTCTCTTGCCCAAAATCTTCCCATCGGTGCTAAATTAATAATTGATGATCAAGAAATTGAGTTAGAAATCGCTGAAACTCCTCAGCAACAAAGCATTGGTTTAATGTATAGAGATGTAATTCCTCCTAATCGTGGAATGTTATTTCCTTTCAATCCCCCTCAAACCGTTAGTTTTTGGATGAAAAATGTTTCTATTCCCCTTGACATGATTTTTATTTCTGAAAACGTAGTTAAACATATTACTACCGCCCCACCATGTAAAGTTGAACCTTGTCAACTCTATAATTCTAATGTACCAATTGATCAAGTTATTGAGTTAGCTAGTGGTAGAGCAAATGAACTAAATATCAAAGTTGGCGATCGCATAAAACTCGAAATACTAGAGAGTAAAAAAAATAATTAAAATTAATTAACCAAATTTTAATGAATAGGGTTATAATGCTTTATCTAAATAATAAAAGAAAAAAGCTATTTGAATTGCAATAATCTGTTCAAGGAAAAACTAATTTTGCAACTTGTTAAGATTTATCAATAAATTCCGATGCAATAAAAGCATAAGTGAACTGTTAATTATAGATAAGTAAGATAAATTTACGTTATAAAAAACAGCACGAAAAATCTATTATATATTTACTTATCATATCAAATACAATATTACATTAGTAAAAATAGATACATTTATTATATGTATTTTTGGGAAAAATTTTCTCATAACTATAAATTAGAGAAAGAAAAATTGTCATATTTGTATCTTTTTTTTTATAATTCTCTCAAATTTAAGTCTCATTTTATTATCAATTTTAAAAACTTTTTAAACAACATTTTAAATTAAAAATTAATTTTATGCCTAGTATAACTTATCATCGTTTTATAAAATTTTTGCAAGAAGAAATCAATCTACCGCAAGATTCCATAGCTATTGCTCAACGTTCTGTAGATCAAAATTTAGGTTTAATTCCTATGGTATTATGGCAATATGGACTGATAAACTTAGAACAATTGGACAGAATTTATGATTGGTTAGAAACCTATTAAAACATAGTTTATTATTGTTTTTTAAGATAATTTTTATCAAAATAAAATAATCAAAGAAAAATTGTCCAGTAACGTTAGTAACTATAATCAAAACATTAATTACTTTCTGCCCTTAATGACTAATACTAAGTAATTCTGAGAAATTAACCTAAAAATTCTTAACATAAGTTAACATAGAATTTAACAATAGTAAAAAAAGTTCAAAACTCAAACTAATAAGAGTAACTGATAAAATAATCTTAAATATATTAGGAGACTATCCACTTGTGAGTAAGAATAATAAAAAATGGCGTAATGTCGGACTCTATGCAATTTTAGCTGTAGTTGTGGTTGCTTTAGGAACGGTATTTTTAGATCGCCCTCAAACCAATCAACTAAGCTGGAAATATAGTCAGTTTATTGACGAAATTCAAGGAAACAAAGTTGAAAGAGTTAATTTGAGTGCAGATCGTAGCGTAGCAGTAGCAACAGCTAGAGATGGACAAAGATACTTAGTTAACTTGCCCAATGATCCTCAATTAATTGATATTTTATCCAATAACAATGTAGATATTTCTGTATTACCTCAGAGCGAAGAAAGTTTCTGGTTTAGAGCCTTAAGTAGTTTATTTTTCCCCATTTTATTGTTAGTCGGATTGTTTTTCTTACTCCGTCGTGCTTCTAGCGGGCCTGGCTCTCAAGCGATGAATTTTGGTAAATCTAAAGCTAGAGTACAAATGGAGCCTCAAACTCAAGTTACTTTCGGGGATGTAGCAGGAATTGAACAAGCAAAATTAGAATTAACCGAAGTTGTTGACTTTCTTAAAAATGGTGAACGTTTTACTGCCATTGGTGCAAAAATTCCCAAAGGTGTATTATTAGTCGGCCCTCCTGGTACTGGTAAAACCCTTTTAGCCAAAGCCGTTGCAGGGGAAGCAGGTGTTCCTTTTTTCAGCATTTCTGGTTCAGAATTTGTAGAAATGTTTGTTGGTGTTGGTGCTTCTCGTGTTCGTGATTTATTTGAACAAGCTAAACAAAACGCTCCTTGTATCGTATTTATCGATGAAATCGACGCAGTAGGTCGTCAACGGGGTGCAGGTTTAGGCGGTGGTAACGATGAACGGGAACAAACCCTCAACCAATTATTAACAGAAATGGATGGTTTTGAAGGTAACACTGGCATTATTATCGTCGCTGCTACTAACCGCCCTGATGTCCTTGATTCGGCTTTATTACGTCCCGGACGTTTTGATCGCCAAGTAGTAGTAGATCGCCCTGATTTTGCTGGACGTGCTGAAATTCTTAATGTTCATGCCCGTGGTAAAACTTTAGGTGCTGATGTGGAATTAGAAAAAATCGCCCGTCGTACTCCCGGATTCACTGGTGCAGATTTATCTAACCTTCTCAATGAAGCCGCTATTTTAGCCGCTCGTCGTAACTTAACTGAAATTTCTATGGACGAAATTAACGACGCAATTGATCGCATTTTAGCAGGTCCTGAGAAGAAAAATCGAGTCATGAGCCAAAAACGCAAAGAATTAGTAGCTTATCACGAAGCAGGACACGCTTTAGTAGGTGCTTTGATGCCCGACTATGATCCTGTTCAAAAAATCAGTATTATCCCCCGTGGACGAGCAGGAGGCTTAACTTGGTTTACTCCTAGTGAAGATCGCATGGAATCTGGTTTGTATTCTCGTTCTTACTTACAAAATCAGATGGCTGTAGCTTTAGGCGGACGTATCGCTGAAGAAATAATCTTCGGTGAAGAAGAAGTAACCACTGGTGCATCTAACGATTTACAACAAGTAGCAAGAGTCGCCCGTCAAATGATTACTCGTTTCGGCATGAGCGATCGCCTTGGTCCTGTAGCATTAGGTCGTCAAAATGGTAACGTATTTATGGGACGTGATATAGCATCAGATCGAGATTTTTCTGATTCTACCGCTTCGGCTATTGATGATGAAGTGAAAAAATTAGTAGATCAAGCGTATCAAAGAGCAAAACAAGTATTAGTGGAAAATCGTACAATTTTGGATAAGTTAGCTGATATGTTGATTGAAAAAGAAACTGTTGACGCTGATGAGTTACAAGATATTCTTAACAATAGCGAAATAAAAATGGCAGCTATTGCATAAACCTAGCCCCTAAATCCCCAATTCTGGGGACTTTTTTTTACTAATTTTGAAAATTTACTTATTTATTACTATTATATAAACTAATTCTCTGGGGTTATAACTTCATTAAGTTTACCTAAAAAATAGTCCTCTTTATATTTAAGATTACGAGAAATTTCTAAGGCTTTTTGAAAAGATTTAATAGCTGAAGAAGAATCTTGTTTTTGACGATAAATTATACCCATAGAATCATAACTATTCATTAAACCATAAAGATTATAAGAAAGTTGTTGCACTTTAATTAATTCTTGATAAATAGCCAAAGCTGAATCTAATTGCTCATATTCTTGATATAGTTTCGCTAATTTTTGTAAAGCATCTCCTGCTACGGCATATTGTTTTAATTCCCATGCCATATTAAAGGCTTCTTGATAAGATTTTGTTGCTTCTTCAGGTTTTTTCAAAGTTTTATAATCATCACCGATGGCAATTTTTAAAATAGATAAAGCTAATAAATTTTGATTTTTGAGATAATTTTGGGCTAATTCTTGTTTATATTTAAGAGCATTTTCTGGTTGAATAATGGCACTATTAATTTCTGCTAATTTTCGTAAATAAATTCCTTCTGCTAAATAGTCTTGATTGATTCTGGCTATAGTTAATAACTCTTCATAAATCGGTTGAGCACGATAATAATCAAACTTAGCAAAATAGAATTGTCCTAGTTTATCTAAACTGATTTTTATTTTATCAGGCTCATTATTTAAACGAGCTAATTCTAAATTTTTTTGATTGATAGTAATAGATTTATCTAAATTATGTAATCCTTCATAGGCATCTATAAATAATGGTAAAAGCTCAGAATTTATCTCCTTATTATTCGTAGATTTAGCCTCAACAATTAATAATCTGTCTGTTAAAAAAGTAATATCTTCATTGCGACTTTTTTCCCAAGCAATTTTACCAACTTTACTAATCATTTTCACTTCAGAATCTACTCCTAAAGCTCTACTTAAATTAATGGCTCGATACCATAAACCAAAAGCTAAATCAACATTACCAGCTACTAATTCACTATCGGCTAAAGTATCTAATTCCGTTATTTTTTCTTGGATTCTTTTTCTTTCTAATTTTGTTAAATCTCGATTTATTTTAGGCAATAATTCATCTTCAAAATTAACTAAAAGAGGATTAACTTTTTCTGGAATTTGAGCAAAAGTTATTTGCGGTGGAAAACTAATTATTAATAACAGAGAAAAAAAACAATTATTGACAATTTTGTTAGTAAATAAATTCATAAAATTACAAGCTATTGTTGACGATAAACCCTTTATGTTCAATAACATTAGACTTCTTGCAGAAGTGGAGTAATGAGTAATAAGTAATGAGTAATGAGTAATGAGTGAAGAAATTAACGTTTTCCATCCCAATTAATTTTACTTTTTATTTTGCAAGAGGTCTATTCAGAAAAATCTGATTAGACTTAAGTATTTTAACTTTAACGAAAAGTGAGTTTTATAAATACAAGGGAATAATAATGATAAGATAACTATTGCGATGTATAACCATTAAATAAAATTATCGCAAAAGATAAGGTAAATCATATATTTAATTAAGATGGCAAAAGTTTTAGTATCAGACTCCGTAGATGAAGCAGGAATTAAAATTCTTTCTCAAGTGGCTCAAGTAGATATAAAAACAGGATTATCTCCCTCTGAGTTAGCTGGAATTATTGGTGAATACGATGCTTTAATGATTCGTTCTGGTACTCAGGTAACACAGGAAGTAATTGAAGCTGCTAATCAATTGAAAATTATTGGCCGTGCTGGGGTGGGGGTTGATAACGTAGATGTACCTAGTGCTACCCGTAAAGGTATTGTCGTAGTTAATTCCCCTGAAGGAAATACCATCGCTGCCGCCGAACACGCTTTAGCAATGATGCTTTCTCTTTCTCGTCATATTCCAGATGCTAACGAATCGGTAAAAGCGAAAAAATGGGATCGTAAAAATTTCATGGGTACAGAAGTTTACAAAAAAACTTTAGGTGTCGTTGGTTTAGGAAAAATTGGCTCTCATGTCGCTAAAGCAGCAAAAGCCATGGGAATGAAAATTTTAGCTTATGATCCTTTTATCTCCCAAGAAAGAGCGAATCAATTAGGTTGCACTTTAGCAGATTTAAACACCATTTTTACTGAATCTGACTATATTACTCTTCATGTACCCAAAACTAAAGAAACCACTAACCTCATTAATGCTACTGCTTTAGCCAAAATGAAGCCTAGTACCCGCATTATTAACTGTTCTCGTGGCGGTATTATTGATGAAGATGCTCTCTATGAAGCATTAGTTAATGGACAAATTGCAGGGGCTGCTTTAGATGTATTTGCCTCTGAACCTTTAGGAGAATCTAGGTTAAGAGAGTTAGGTAGTAATGTGATTTTAACTCCTCATTTGGGTGCTTCTACGGCGGAAGCTCAAGTTAATGTTGCCATTGATGTAGCAGAACAAATTAGAGATGTAATTTTAGGATTACCTGCTCGTAGTGCCGTTAACATCCCTGGATTAAACCCCGATGTGATGGAAAAACTCCGTCCTTATATGCGTCTTGCGGAAACTTTAGGTAATTTAGTGGGACAATTAGCAGGAGATAGAATCGAAAGTTTTACGGTCAAGTTACAAGGTGATTTAGCTGATAATAATAGTCAACCCTTAGTGGTTGGGGCGATTAAAGGTTTACTCTCTAACGCTTTAAGAGAAAGAGTTAATTATGTTAATGCCGCTATTGAAGCAAAAGAAAGAGGCATTCATGTGATTGACAGTCGAGATGCTACAATCAAAGACTATAGTAATTCTATCTATTTAGAAGCTACGGGTACAAAAGGCACTCATTCGGTTCGAGGTGCGTTACTTAATGATGGTGAAATTCGTATTACTAACTTAAATGATTTTCCTGTCAACGTTTTGCCTAATAACTATATGCTGTTTACTTTACATAGAGATATGCCAGGGATTATTGGCAGAATAGGCTCTTTATTAGGTAGTTTTAATGTAAATATTGCTAGTATGCAAGTGGGGCGTAAAATTGTTCGTGGTGATGCTGTCATGGTATTAACCATTGATGATCCTTTACCTGAAGGTATTTTAACGGAAATCATTAAAGTTTCTGGCGTTACCGATGCTTATACTGTAAGCCTTTAACAAAAATGGAGAAAGAAGTCCCACGCTCTATTTTTCGTTAAAAACCGCCCATGAAATGAGCGTGGGATGAATTTTGACAGTAAAATAACATCCGTAGGATTCTAAACAAAAATCAAAATCTCTGATAATGCA
>JAACUG010000099.1 GCA_009993045.1 Cyanobacteria bacterium CG_2015-22_32_23 | reverse complement strand
TAGCGGCGACGATACTTTTGGGGTAGCCCAAAGGGACAATAGTTCCATGCCAGCTTTAATCTTCATTCCATAACAAAAAAAGCTCTAGGTTACTCTAGGGCTTTTTTCTTGTTTAATAAATTAATTTAACACTTTTATACTGTTGATTTGTTGTAAAGAATAGGGAATTTGATGATCTAAATCAGGGTTTTTTATTAAAGTTAGAAATTCATTTTTATAAGGACAATCGTGACAGTTATTGTGATGAGAAAAATCTATGTTATTGTTAATATATTCGTCAGTTAATTTTTCAAGTTTTTCTAAAATTTTTATTAAATCCTGTTTCGTTTTTTCGTGTTTTTTTTTGTTATATTTTATCGTAAATGTTTCAATTTTATTCGGTAGTTTTATAAACCAATAAGTAAAGGAAATTTGATGGGGTTTATAGTTTAGTTTCTCTGCTAATATGTAAAGATATAATCTTGTTTGCCAATCATTAATTAATTTATTTTTATCTTTAGGTGCTGAGTAAGTTTTCCAATCAAAAATAGAAACTTTACTAGGATAAAACATTATTAAATCATATACTGCTGTAAAACAATAATTATTGAAATTATAATTTAGTTGATATTCAATTTTTTTGTGTAAAATATCTGGAGAAGTTAATATATCTTTAGTTGCAGTAATTAAACTATTAACTGAGTTTTTAAATTCTTCGTGTTCTATTAGTATATTTTCTATCGGTAAACCTAAATTATATTGTTGTATAAATAAGTGAAATAATTGACCCCATTGTGTTGTTTCTTCTTGTGCTAAATTAAGAGGTGATTTTAATTGTTGTACATAACTTTTTTGAAATTGTGGAGGACAAGTTTCTAATAAGTTTAAATGGTTTTGGGATAAATGCCAATAAGTTGTCATAGAATAATATAATAAAAATTGGATAACAAACTATAGCAATCTACAATAATTTGTGAAGGATAAATAGTTAAGATCTCTACAAATTTTACAACTCACATAGTATGATTACTATATTAAAATAATTATAAACTTTTACTTTAATTTATTATTAATCTTTATGTTAGAAGTGGAAAAAGAAAAAATATTGTTAGTTGATGATGAACCGGGTATTAGAGAATCGGTACAAGCATATTTAGACTATAACGAAAATTGGCAAGTTGATGTAGCTAGTAATGTAAAAGAAGCATGGGAGAAGTTGCAAAAAGAAACTCCTGATTTAATTATTTCTGATATTATGATGCCCGAAGTTAACGGATTACAATTCTTAACACAATTGAAAGAAGATGTCCGTTTTAATAATATTCCTGTAGTTTTTTTGACAGCTAAAGGAATGACTGGCGATCGCATAGAGGGATACACAGCAGGATGTGACGGATATTTGCCGAAACCTTTTGATGCAGATGAGTTAGAAGCAATGGTGAGAAATTTACTAGAGAAAAAAAGAAAAGAAAAAGATAATATTGGTAATAATACTCAGTTAAATGAGTTGGTAAAAGATTTAAAGGATATTAAAGAAAAACTAGAAAATAGTAATAAGTTTACCATAACCGAATCACCGATTCCCATTGATTTAACACCAAGAGAGCAAAGTGTGTTAGATTTAGTAGCCCAAGGTTTAATGAATAAGGAAATTGCGAAAACCTTAGAAACTAGCGTGAGAAATGTAGAAAAATATGTTAGTCGTCTTTTTAGTAAAACTGGTACAAATAGTCGCACGGAATTAGTTAGATTTGCTTTAAAACATGGTTTAACAGATTAAAGTCTATCTTTTTTTTTAGAATAACAAATAGGAAAATAGATATTGGATAATTTAAGTTAATAAAATGATTATTTTAAAATAAATTGAGCGATAGTTAAATCAATAGGAGTAGTTACTTTAAGATTTGTTTCTTCACCATTGACTATTTGCACAGGAAAACCACATTTTTCGAGTAATGCGGCATCGTCGGTAACTTCCCAACCTAAATTAAGTCCTTTTTGATGACATTCTTTCAATAATTTTACATCAAAACCTTGAGGAGTTTGTGCTGCCCATAAATTCTCTCTTGGAGGAGTATCTTTGACGATTAAATTCGAGTTAACTACTTTGATGGTATCCTTAACAGGAATAGCCGCTATTAATGCTTGAGAGTGTAACAAAGTTTCGGCACAACGATTAAATAAATCAGGAGTGGCTAAACATCGAGCGCCATCATGAATTAAAACTTTTTCGGCGGTTTGGGGTAAGGCTTGTAAACCGTTATAAACTGATTGTTGTCGAGTATCTCCACCTTGAATTAATTTTACTGGTTTTGACGGGTTAATGTGGGCGATAATGTCAGTAAATAAAGGAAAATCGTAACTTTGTCCAATAATACCAATCCATTTGATATTTTTTGCCTCATTAGCGGCTTTTAATGTCCATGATAATAAGGGTTTTTCTTTGAGTTTGAGTAATAATTTATTCTGATTACTTCCCATTCTTTTTCCCATTCCTGCTGCTGGAATTAATAAATACATAATCTTAGTTGATAGTTTATATTTGGTTGTGATGTTTAAAAAATCTCTGTTTAATTATTAATTATTCGTTGCTTATGTCTCTTTCTCAATATTTATCTAAATCATTAGATACCATAAAACGGGCTAATTGGTATCGTCAAGAAAAAACCATTACGGGGTTATGCGGTGCAATAATTGATTTAGAAGGGGAAAAATTAGTTAACTTTGCAAGTAATGATTATCTCGGATTGGCTTGTGATAAACGTTTAATGAATGCTGCTATCCAATCTATACAAGAATTTGGTACTGGTGCTACAGGCTCAAGATTAGTAAGTGGACATCGTCAGTTACATGAAAATTTAGAAAATGCGATCGCATCATGGAAAAATACTGAAAAAGCCTTAGTATTTAGTTCAGGTTATACGGCTAATATAGGGGTAATTGCCTCTTTAGTCAATCAAAAAGATTTAATTTTTTCTGACGAATATAATCATTCTAGCTTGAAAAATGGAGCAAAATTAAGTCAAGCTCAGATAATAGAATATAAACATTGTAATTGTGCTGAATTAGAGGAAAAATTACTCAAAAATCGTCATAATTATCGTCATTGTTTGATTATTACCGATACTGTTTTTAGTATGGATGGTGATTTATGCCCTTTACCTGAAATGATGGCGATCGCCAATAAATATGATTGTTGGTTACTAATAGATGAAGCACACGCTACGGGAGTGATGGGCAAAACTGGGGGGGGATGTTTAGAGCATTTTGAGGTAAAAGGAGAGAATATTATTGAAATAGGGACATTAAGCAAAGCCATGGGAAGTTTAGGGGGTTATGTGGCAGGTAGCGAAGTTTTAATCAATTTTTTGAAGAATCGTTGTCAGACATGGATTTATACTACGGGTTTATCCCCAGCCGATGCAGGAGCAGCATTAAAAGCCATTGAGATAATACAAGAAGAACCCCAGAGACGACGACAACTATGGGAGAATATAAGATTATTAAAACAGGAGCTAAATTCGTTTAAAATGAGCTTTATGCCGTCAGAATCAGCAATTATGTGTTTAAAGTCAAAAAATGCTGAAGATGCAGTTAAATTCAGCTTAAAACTCAAAGAGAACGGTTTTTTTGTTCCTGCTATTCGTCCTCCCACAGTGCCAAGGAGTCGTCTTCGTTTTTCTGTCATGGCAACCCATAAACTAGAACATTTTAGAAGATTAAAAGAAGTGCTAAATAGCTACCAAAATCTTTGAAAAATTAACAACATTACCTCAAACTCAGCTGATAGAATTTTTCATTTCCTGAGAAAAAATTTTCAGCAGAGGAAGAAAAACTATAATTTACTGATAATGCGTTGTAGAATTTCAATGCCTGTAAATGCTTGCCACCCGAAAACTAAAAGCATACTCATATTAATACCAACATGAGTAAATCTAGCGAAAGTGTTACCTTTTTGCATATAAGGTACTAAAGAAGCAGAAATTACAACCATTGCCATCATAACTAAACCAGCTAAGAGATGAGGACCAACGAATAATTTACCATTATTAATATAAGTAACTGTCATACCGCCGATAGTACCTAAAACTACCAAAGCCATAAAAAGTGAGCCTACTTGATGATGACGCTGGATAAAATTACCTTTAATTAATTCTTTTCTAACTTCTTTATCGGCTTGACGAGTGCGTTTTACTTTGATGCCTAAATATAAAGCATAAATGGCGGTGGCAAATAACACCCACATTAGAATAGGATGTCCGAATTGTGACCATGTTTTAATAGTTTGGGGAATCTCAAAATTCATTGTTGATAGACCTTTTTAGTTTAAACTTAAGATTATTTCATATAAATTAACATAGCATTAACAGGGAAATTTAGTTAACACTGATGGAGGAAGTAGAATCATCCGTAAATGTACATAGTAACGAGATTATGTAACAATCAAAATAAGTATTAATTAAGCTCAGTTAGGACTAAAAAGAACATGAATTCACCAATTCAAGCGGTAAGTGCGCCCTATCGAGGAGATGCTTATTATCGCACCCCACCTCCTGATTTACCATCTTTGTTGTTAAAAGAAAGAATTGTTTATTTAGGATTGCCATTAGTATCCCCTGACGAGTATAAAGATCAATTAGGGATAGATGTAACGGAATTAATTATTGCACAACTATTATTTTTGCAATTTGATGATCCAGAGAAACCGATTTATCTGTATATTAACTCTACGGGTACATCATGGTATGGAGGAGATTCCATTGGTTTTGAAACGGAAGCCTTTGCTATTTGTGACACCATTAGTTATATCAAGCCTCCTGTACATACTATCTGTTTAGGTCAAGCAATGGGTACAGCCGCGATGATTTTAGCATCAGGCTCAAAAGGCTGTCGAGCAAGTCTTCCCCATGCTAGTATTATTCTCCATCAAGCTAGACAAGGAGCGCAAGGACAAGCTACGGATATTCAAATTCGGGCAAAGGAAGTCATTGTCAATAAAAGAGTAATGCTTAATATTCTTGCGGATAAGACAGGGCAACCCGTCCAGAAAATAGAGAAAGATACAGATCGGATGTTCTATATGAATCCTCAACAAGCCAAAGAATATGGCATTATCGACAGAGTGCTAGAAAGTAGTAAAGATTTACCAGTACCTTTAGCTGCTATCTAAGAAATCTTATTTGCGCCTAAGGCGTTTTTGGGAGAAACATCAAAACTCAAATATCTATTAACCTTAACAAAATCAAGACATAAAAAATATGCCTATTGGAGTACCTAGAGTTCCATATCAAGCACCAGGACAACCTTACAGCGACTGGGTGAATATTTATGATCGCCTTTACCGTGAGCGCATTATCTTTTTAGGTAGGGGGGTTAATGATAGTTTAGCCAACCAAATTATTGCGGTAATGTTATATCTTGACTCCGAAGACAATAATAAACCGATTTACCTTTATATTAACTCCCCTGGTGGTTCGGTAACAGCAGGATTAGCCATTTATGACACCATGCAACATATAAAATCGGAAGTTGTGACTATTTGTGTAGGTTTAGCTGCTTCTATGGGTGCATTTTTATTAACGGCAGGTGCAAAGGGTAAACGTTTAGCCTTACCTCATTCTCGCATTATGATACATCAACCATCAGGGGGAGTTCAAGGAAGAACACAAGCCACTGATATTGAAATCGAAGCGAAGGAAATCCTACGCCTTAAAAATGAGTTAAATGGTATGATGGCTTTTCACACTGGGCAAACTATCGAAAAAATTGCTAAAGATACCGATAGAGATTATTTCATGTCTGCTCAAGAAGCCCTTGAATACGGTTTAATCGATAAAGTCATCGAGGATAGAGTTTAATCAATTAGTAATAAAAGTCCCCAAACTTGGGGATTTAGGGGCAAAATAATATGGATACAGTAATTTTAAACTTAGAAAATGTCGGCATCACTGATGATCAATTTTATAGTTTATGTCAAGTAAATCCTCATTGGAATTTAGAAATAAATAAACAAGGAGAATTAATGATTATGCCTCCCATTGGTGGATTAAGCGGAAAAAGAGAAGCTGATTTAATCAGTTTATTATGGTTATGGAATAATGACAAAAAACTAGGTATTGTTTTTAGCTCATCTACTATTTTTTGCTTACCAAATGGTGCAAAGCGATCGCCTGATGTAGCTTTTATTAAACTAGAAAATTGGCAAAAATTAACATTACCACAACAAGAGAAATTTCCCCCTATTTGTCCTGATTTTGTCATAGAATTACGCTCTAAAACTGACTCTTTAAAACCTTTACAAGAAAAGATGAAAGAATATTTAGAAAGTGGTTTACAACTAGGTTGGTTAATCAATCCTCAAAAACAAGAAGTAGAAATTTATCGCCCTAATCAAACCACAGAAATAGTCTTTTTACCTGCTATTTTATCAGGAGAAAATATCTTACCTGAATTTACCCTAAATTTACCTATTTATAACTAAATTTTCAAGAGATAACATTCCCAAATTGAGTGAAAATGAAACCACAAATTATCAATAAAACCAAACAGAATAAAATCCCTAATTCTCGTGTAATTGAAGTAGAAGATTTAGGATTAGTACCTTATAAAATTGCTTGGGAATATCAACAAAAATTAGTCAAAGAAAGACTTGAAAATTCCGAATTACCTGATAAATTATTATTAGTTGAACATCCCACTGTTTATACCTTGGGGACAGGCTCAACTCTGGACAACCTCAAATTTGACCTAAATAACTTTTCAGGGGAAATATATCGGACAGAAAGAGGCGGAGAAGTAACATTTCACTGTGAGGGACAAATAGTAGTTTATCCTATTTTAAATTTACATTATTATCAACAAGATTTGCACTGGTATTTGAGGCAATTAGAAGAAGTAATTATCCAATTATTAGCACAATATGATGTAAAAGGTCAAAGAATCAATGGCTTAACAGGAGTCTGGGTTAATGATGAAAAAATTGCTGCTATTGGTATTAAAGTTAAACGTTGGATTACTATGCACGGCTTCGCCTTAAACGTTTGTTGCGATTTGTCAGGCTTTGATCAAATTATTCCTTGCGGTATCAAAGATAAATTTGTGACAAGATTATCCGATTATGATCCAGATGTTAATATCTTAGAGGTTAAAGAACAATTAGTCAAGAGCTTTTTTCAAGTTTTTTCCGTAAGATGAAAGAGATAAAAATCTCCTTTAGAAAAAAAGTTGCTCAAAGTGACCAATAAAGGTTAATTTATAAATTAATTTTAGATTATTGAATCAGTTTATATGAGAATTTTAGTTACAGGGGGTGCTGGATTTGTAGGATCTCATCTTGTTGATCGTCTTATGAATCAAGGGCATGAAGTATTATGTTTAGATAACTTTTATACTGGTAATAAAACCAATATAGAGCAATGGTTTAATAATCCTCATTTTGAGTTAATTCGCCATGATATTACAGAACCCATCAGATTAGAAGTAGATCAAATTTATCATTTAGCTTGTCCTGCATCTCCTATTCATTACCAGTTTAATCCCGTAAAAACTACAAAGGTAAATGTAATGGGAACATTAAATATGCTAGGTTTAGCTAAACGAGTCAAAGCTAGATTCTTATTAGCTTCTACTTCTGAAGTCTATGGAGATCCTGATGTACATCCTCAACCTGAAGAATATCGAGGAAACGTTAATTGTATCGGGATTCGTAGTTGTTATGATGAAGGAAAACGAGTGGCGGAAACCCTTGCTTTTGACTATTATCGTGAACATAAAGTAGAAATTAGAGTAGCCCGAATTTTTAACACCTATGGTGCTCGAATGTTGGAAAATGATGGTAGAGTAGTTAGTAATTTTGTCGCTCAAGCGCTTAGAGGTATTCCTTTAACGATATATGGAGATGGCTCACAAACTCGTAGTTTTTGCTATGTTTCTGACTTAGTGGAAGGGTTGATGCGTCTGATGAATAACGATTATGTTGGACCTGTAAACTTGGGAAATCCAGGGGAATATACTATTTTACAATTAGCACAAACTATCCAAGAAATGGTTAATCCTGATGCTGAATTGATATACAAACCCTTGCCTGAAGATGATCCTAGACAACGTCAACCTGATATTACTAAAGCAAAACATTATTTAGATTGGCAACCAACTATTCCTCTAGTGGAAGGTTTAAAACTCACCATTGATGATTTTCGTCAAAAAATTCAAGGTTAGGTTTAATTTATTCCTATTTTTTATTCAGGATATTATTTTTCTCACGCACTTCTACTGTTTTTTCAAGGGTGAAATAAATGTGTTTAAAAAAGGAATATATTAGTTACATTAAAATTTTTAGATTGAAAGGGAGAAATTTATGCGTGTTTGTGTTATCGGTACTGGATATGTTGGCTTAGTTACAGGTGTATGTTTAGCTCATATTGGTCATGATGTGATTTGTGTGGATAATAATGAAGAGAAGGTTAAACTCATGAAACAAGGGCAATCCCCTATTTATGAGCCGGGGTTATCAGAGTTGATGCACTCTTGTATGAAAACTAATAAGTTAAATTTTACTACGGATTTAGGGGCTGGGGTTACTCATGGTGAAATTTTATATATTGCCGTTGGCACTCCTCCTTTACCGACAGGGGAAAGTGATACTCGTTATGTGGAAGCCGTTGCAAGGGGTATTGGTAATAATCTTCAGGAGGAATATAAAGTAATTGTTAATAAGTCAACTGTACCTATTGGTTCTGGGGATTGGGTACGGATGATCGTGTTAGATGGTTTCAAGGAACGACAAGCCCAAACTTTAGGGGAGGGTTTTGTGATGTCGCCCGAAAGTTTACCTGTTTTTGATGTGGTGAGTAATCCTGAATTTTTGCGAGAAGGTTGCGCTGTTTATGATACCTTTAACCCAGATCGTATTGTCTTAGGTAGTAGTAGTGAAAAGGCGATCGCCATGATGAAAGAATTATATGAGCCTTTAGTTAATCGTAGTTTTTCCTATGATAGTACTTTACCACCAGTTCCTGTGGTTGTCACAGATTTAAGTTCAGCAGAAATGATTAAATATGCTGCTAACGCTTTTCTGGCAACAAAAATCAGCTTTATCAATGAAGTAGCGAATATTTGTGATCGAGTAGGAGCAGATGTGACTCAAGTAGCTCAAGGCATTGGTTTAGATTCTCGTATCGGGAGTAAATTTTTACAAGCTGGTATCGGTTGGGGAGGTTCCTGTTTTCCCAAAGATGTGTCAGCATTGATTCATACTGCCCATGATTATGGTTATGAAACGGAATTGATGAATGCCGCAGTTAAAGTTAATGAGCGTCAAAGAGTAATCGTTATCGAAAAATTACAACACGAGTTAAAAATCCTCAAAGGAAAAGTTGTCGGTTTATTGGGATTAACCTTTAAGCCTGATACCGATGATATGCGTGATGCACCTGCTTTGAATATTATTCAAGAATTAAATCGTCTTGGTGCTAAAGTGAAAGCCTATGATCCTATCGTATCTCAAAGTGGTTTAAGTCATGGACTTTCAGGGGTGATTATCGAAAGTAATGTGGAAATGTTAGCGGATGGTTGTGACGCTTTAGTATTAGTCACCGATTGGCAAGAATTTTTAAAACTCGATTTAGCCAAAATTAAAAAATTGATGAAAAACCCTTTAATCATTGATGGGCGTAATTTTCTTCCTCGTAACGCTATAGTAGAAGCTGGTTTTCACTATGTTGGTATTGGGCATTAACAATGAATAATGAATAATTAACAATTAGCAATGAATAATTAATAATTTTACTCGAATTTTAAAACCCTAATTCATTTTTATATTTCAGCAACTATGTTTAAAAAACTAATTTCCCTAGGATTATCATTTTCGATTATTTTTGGGTTACAAATTCCTGTTTTTGCGGGGGAAGTTTTAAATCAAATTAAAGCAACGGGAATTATAAAAGCTGGTTATCGTGAAGATACGCCTCCTTTTGCCTTTGCTGATAATCAAGGAAAACCTATCGGTTACTCTTTAGATATATTAGAGTTAATTAGAGCGCAAACGGAAAAACAGTTAGGAAAACCGATTAAGTTAGAATTGGTAAAAATTGATCCTAATAATCGTTTTCAAAAAATAAAAGATGCTACTATTGCCATTGAATGTGGCTCAACAACGGTAACATGGGAAAGAGAAAAAATAGTGGACTTTTCTACAAGTTATTTTGCTAGTGGTACACAAATGATTGTAAATAAAGGTAGTGGTTTTGCTAATAATAATTCTCTTAGTGGTGCAAAAATTGCGGTAATACCTAATACCACTAATGAAAAAGCCATGAAAATGTTTGCTAAAGGTGCTAATCTAATGGCGGTTAAAAGTGAAGAAGAAGGTTGGCAAAAACTTAAACAGGGAGAAATAGACGGTTTTGCCGGAGATGGTATTTTACTACAGGCATTGAAAAAACAAAGTAATAACCCAGAAAAATATGAGATTGTGCCTGAATTTCCTTATATGATTGAATCTTATGCTTGTACACTGCCTCAAGATGAATCTCAGTGGCGAGATATAGTTAATTATAGTATCGTAGAGTTTATGCAAGGAGTTGTTACAGATACTCCTAGCGCTGTTAAAATTTATGAACGTTGGTTTGGTGACAATGGAAATACTCCCTATCCTATTGAAACTATGGCAGACTATTTTCAAGGCATTGCTAACGGTTATGAATGGATTTTAATTCAAGAAAGATATTAAGAGAATTAGGTATCAATTATTACTGACTGATAAATATTATGATGCAATATCGCCGATTTGGTAAAACGGAATTACAAATGCCAGTATTTTCTTGCGGAGGAATGCGTTATCAATATAAATGGCAAGATTTACCGTTAAAAGACATTCCCCCAGATAATCAAGAGAATTTAGAAGCAACTATCAGAAAAAGTGTCGAATTAGGTATTAATCACATTGAAACTGCTAGATTTTATGGTACATCAGAAATTCAACTAGGGCAAATTTTACCTAAATTTCCTAGAGACAAATTAATTATTCAAACTAAAATATCTCCCGAAGAAGATAGTCAGATATTTCGAGCCAATTTTGATAAATCTTTGAGTTATTTAAACCTTGATTATGTTGATTTATTAGGTTTACATGGTATTAATACCCCTGAATTATTTGATGCTAGTATGAGATCTGGCGGTTGTTTAGATGAAGCAAAAAAGTTACAAAAAGAAGGAAAAGTCAGATTTATCGGTTTTTCTACCCATGCGCCAACGGATTTGATTATTAAAACCATCCAAACTAACGAGTTTGACTATATCAATTTACATTGGTATTGGATTTATCAAAATAATTGGGAGGCAATTTTAGAGGCTAATCGTCATGATATGGGTGTTTTTATTATTAGTCCGTCAAATAAAGGCGGAATGCTGTATCAATCACCACCAAAGTTAGTTAATCTCTGTCAACCTCTTTCTCCTTTAGTTTTTAATAATTTATTCTGTTTGTCTCGCCCTGAAGTACATACTTTAAGTATTGGCGCACAAAAACCAACGGATTTTGATGAACATTTAAACACTTTACCGTTACTTGGACAAGGGGAAGAATTATTACCACCCATTATTCACCGTCTCGAAAATGAAGCTAAAGAAGTTTTAGGGGAAGAATGGTTAAATACATGGCAAATAGGCTTACCTCACCATGAAAAAACTCCGGGTAATATTAACATTCCGATGATTTTATGGTTACGAAATTTAGCCTTAGTTTATGATTTAGTAGAATATGGCAAAATGCGCTATAACCTTTTAGGTAACGGTGGCCATTGGTTTCCAGGACAAAAAGCTGATAAATTGGCAGATTTTGACTTAACTAATTGTTTAGTAAATAGTCCTTATAAAGAGATAATACCACAACTTTTAGCTGAAGCAGAATCTCTTTTAGGGGGTGAAGAAGTTAAACGTTTATCTCAAAGTTAGATTTTTAAAGATAATACTAAGTCAATTGAGTCTCATTTTTACTCATAAATTTAGTTTGAATTGTTCTAGTTATTATATGAGATAAAAAGCCCATAGGTCCAGCAAATAAACATAAAATTAAAGAGTGTATTGTCCAAATTTTCTCATTTTGTCCTTGCCAATAAATATATCTTCCTAAAAATAAGTCTAATACTAAAAAGTGAACCCAACCAGCAAAAGTAACTACGGGATCACTAAATACCTTTGCTAAATCTAATAATTGCGGATTTGATAAAGTAGCTATAGATTCAGGATTTAAGCTGATCATGAATAGATAAATATACAAAAAAATCAATGGTAAAAATATTAGGTAAGATTTCATTATTTTTTGTGTAATGCTCCAATTTGGAAGAAAAATTATTAATGCCCAAAATGGAAGTACAAAAATATTTGCAATATTAAATAGTAAGTTTAAGTCCATAATCTTCGTTGTAATTCTCAGTATAAATATTCCCATGATACAATAAAACAAAGATTTTTATTACTAAAATTTTATCTATTTAATTAATCTCAAAAAAGTTATGCTCTTCATCAATCCATTAAGTAAATTTACCTGTTTATTGGTATTATTATTACCATTAACGGGGTGTTTCATGGAATCAAAAACCGAAGCACAGCCAGAACAACTACAAAAAACCCTCACTCCTTCAATTCCCGCCGTTGATGTGGTTAAAGTTACCACTGGTTTTTTAACTCCTTCACGGGAATATATTGGTACAAGTGAACCTCTTAAACAAGTTATTTTACGTTCTCAAACCGAAGGGCAAATATTGAATTTAACGGTAGATGTTGGCGATCGCATCAAAGAAGGTCAAATGATCATGCAACTAGATGATACCCTTTTAAAAGCCTCATTATACAAAGCGCAAGCGGAATTGATTTCTCTTAATTCGGCGGTAACTGAAGCCGAAGCGGAAGTAATTTCTGTCCAAGCACAAGTGAAATCAGCTATGGTACTTTTAACACAAGCAGAAGTTGATGCTAATAGATTAGAAGAATTATACAATGACGGGGCGATCGCCAAAAGAGACGTAGAATTAGCCATAACCGAAGCGCAAACAGCAAAACAGACAGTAAAATCCGTAGAATCTCAAGTAAAAGTAAAACAAGCTGCCGTAGAAACTGCAAAAGGAAGAATAAAGAGTCAAAAAGCCATCATAGAAGAAGAGAAAAAAAGACTTACTTATACTCAAATAAAAGCACCAAGTAACGGTTATGTATTAGAAAAATTAACAGAAGAAGGAAACTTAATTCAACCGGGAGGAGAAATAATTAAAATAGGAGATTTTAGCCAAATAAAAATAGCCGTTGCCGTATCAGAATTAGAGTTAGAAAATTTAAAATTAGGTGCAACCGTTGAGGTGAATTTAGATGCTTTTCCTCAACAAAAATTTACAGGTATAATTAATAGAATATCACCAGCTGCGGACAGCAATTCTAGGCAAATTCCCGTAGAAATTTTGTTAGGTAATCAAGATCAAAAAATTAGTAGTGGTTTGTTAGCGAGAGTAAAATTTAATAAAGAGAATAATCCACCTATTCTTATCCCTGAAACTGCCTTAAAAATAGGTAAAAAAAATGATGATAAATTGTCTAATATGGTATTTATTTTAGATGATAAAAACAGTGATTTAAAAGTAATAACAAAGCAAGTAACTTTAGGTAAAAATAAAAACGGTAAAATAGAAGTATTGAGTGGATTAAATAGTCAAGATCGTTTAATTGTAAAAAGTAGTGGCAATTTAAAAAATGGACAAACCGTAAAACTAAGTGCCATTTCTATCCAATAAATTATGTTATTTATATAGTAAAATAATTATCAATAAAAGTGATTTTACCTAAAAATATATTCTTTAATTATTATTATGAAATACTGGTTAATGAAATCTGAACCGCAAGTATATAGTATTGAAGATTTAAAAAGAGAAAATACAACAGTTTGGGATGGTGTAAGAAATTATCAAGCCAGAAATTTTTTAAAACAAATGGAAGTAGGAGATTTAGCCTTTTTTTATCACTCAAATTGTAAAAATATAGGTATTATTGGGTTAATGGAAGTAATAGAAACAAACATAATTGATCCTACTCAATTTGATAAAAGTAGCCCTTATTTTGATGTAAAATCTACTATAAATAATCCCCGTTGGCAAACAGTAAAAGTTCAATTTAAGCAAAAATTTCCCGAAATAATTTCATTAAATACCTTAAAAGAAAGATTTTCTGGGGATGAATTTTTATTAGTAAAAAAAGGTAATCGTTTATCTGTAATGCCAGTACCAGAAAACCTAATAAATTTAATTATCTAAGCTAATTTCTATGGAAACAACTCTTTTTTTATCTTCAAAATAATAACAAAATATTTACTTGTGTACTTCTAATATTTGACCCACCATCGCCATGGACATTATATCATCTCGAATTTTACCTTGTAAGGTGACTTTTAAGCCATCTTGGCGGAGATTTTCTGAAGGTTGATATAACTCGTAAGTCTCCCCACTTTCACTCACCAATGTCCATACACCTACACCAATATCTTGATATTTAATAATGCCTGTTACTTTGATCATTTATTTGTAAAGATTGTAGAGAATATACAAATTATAGCTGATCATAACAATAACAGTAGCCCTAGATTGACCCGTTTTTTTTATTTCCTATCCTAGTTAAGAATGCTTGAAGTTGCACTAAATTCACTTAACTTAGTTCCCTTACTTCCTGCTTCGCTATATCTTAGGAAATTCAAAACTTGGTACTGACTACTGTTATTGATATTATTCACGAAAACGTAACCTAAACTTACCGTTAACAGCTTATTTAACCTCCATTAATTCACTTTTTTCCTTACCTAAACAAAAGACTTTATAGAGTTGCACTGAACGTTAAACAATCTTTAGAATGTGGTTCAGTTTCATCGCTCCCTTTTTATGAGTTTAGGAAATATGAAACAGAAAATTAACTGCTGTTTCGGTCATCGAAAGACAGATATTGCGTATCTTTTTCAGCCTTTTCACCTCACTTTTAAAATTAGGATTTATACTAGCTGTTTGGTCTATCGAAAGAAGCCTTTAACTTGCTTCTATATTTATAAGATAACAAGGTTTTTTGTAAAAGGGAAGGTAAATTTACAAAACTTTATATTCTGATTAATTTTTAATACCTTTATGATTCTCCTGCCCAGACTCTAATTATTGATTGGTAAAATGGGATCTAGGTTAAGATGTGTTTCTACTAAATCGGCTAGAGAATCGAGTAATTCTTCTCGTTGTTGACGATAATTACTTATGCCTGTGGGTAAAGATGATAAACCGCGCTTTTGTCGTAAATTATTTAACCATGCACGTCGCCAAGATCCATTATCGAAGACACCATGAAGATAACATCCCCAAAGAGATTGTGTTTCGTCCACTAAACCAAGGGTAGCATCACTAAATAAGGGAAAGTATCGAATTTTTCTTTGTTTACTCAGATGAGGGATTATTTCTGTATATCCTTGATGAATTTCATAACCATCTACGGGTAAACCTTTTTGGGGATAATTAGCGGCTACTTCCCTTTGACGGGTTATTTTTTCTGGTTTTAAAGTGGTTGTAATGGGTAATAAATTTAGTCCTTCACAACTTTTTTCTAAACTTTCAAGGCGATGTGGATCTAATATTTCATTACCTAACATTTGAAAACCTCCACAAATTCCTAAAATTGTTCCTCCTGATTGCATATATTCTCTAATTTGTGCTTTCATACCACTTTTTTCTAAGACAATTAAATCGGCGATGGTGGTTTTTGTGCCGGGTATAATTACTGCATCGGGATAGCCTAAAGTTTGATGAGGCTGGACATATTCAATTAAGACGCTTTCTTCTGCTTCTAAGGGATCAAAATCGGTAAAATTAGAAATATGTGGTAATTTAATAATACTTATTTTTAACTGATAATCTTTTTTTCGGCTAGGTAAATCTAATAATCCTAAAGAATCTTCTGAGGGTAATGCTGAGTCAAACCAAGGTATAACTCCTAATACGGGAATTTTTGTATAGTCTTCTAACCATTCTATACCCGGATCTAAAATTGTTTTATCTCCCCTAAATTTATTAATGACGATACCTTTTATTAGCGATCGCTCATGGGGGTCTAATAGTGCTAAAGTACCAACAATATGAGCAAAAACTCCTCCTCTTTCAATATCCGCCACTAAGATAGTAGGGGCGTTGAGATGTTTTGCTACTCGCATATTCGTTAAATCACGATGTTTAAGATTAATTTCTGCAGGACTTCCAGCTCCTTCACATACCACTAAATCAAATTCTTGTCCTAAAATATCTAAACTTTCTGTAATCGCTTCCCAACCCGTCTCAAAATAATCTCGATAATATTCTTTAGCGTTAGTAACTCCTGCTATTTGTCCTTTCATAATTACTTGAGAAGTCATGTTACCTTGAGGTTTGAGTAAAATGGGATTCATTTCGACTCTAGGAATAGTTTTTGCACTCCATGCTTGTAATGCTTGAGCGTAACCAATTTCTCCCCCTGTAGCGGTTACATAAGAATTTAACGCCATGTTTTGCCCTTTAAATGGGGTTACATACCAACCTTTGCGCCAAAGTAACCGACATAAAGCCGTAACTAAAGATGATTTTCCTGCGTGGGAAGTAGTCCCCACTACCATAATTGATTTCATTTATATTTCTATTGCTTTTGGAGTGTTGAAACAGATTAAGATTAAAATAATCAAAGTCAGTATAAAAGTTTATTGTAAAGGTCAAAGATTCAATTAAGATCTTTAATGGTATTTTATGAGTAAAATTTTTATGTTAGAGAAAAAAATGTCTTTATTAAAATCAAGTTTGATCTTGAGTTTCGCACTAACCACTACAATTAGTCCATTGGCAATGGCACAAACTAACGTTACTATGACAAGTTTTAGGGATTGGTGTACTCAAGAAACATCTTTACCCCTTGCTACTCAAAAAACTATTAATGCCGTTGTTGGCGCTTTAAAGGTAGAAAATTGTTCACAAGCAGCGGAAATTATACCCAAAGTTTTTGCCATTAATATTAGTAGTAAAGGTATTTCTGATTTACGCCCTTTAAGTAGTCTTATCAGTATCACCGAATTAACTTTATATGATAACGAAATTAGTGATATTTCTCCCTTAAAATCTATGACTAATTTAAAAAAATTAATTTTAGGTCATAATCAAATATCAGATCTTTCTCCTCTGGATTCTTTAACTAATTTAGAAAAATTATATCTTAGTGATAATAAAATAGAAGATCTTAAATCATTATCTTCTTTAACAAATTTAAGAACATTATATATTAATCAAAATAATATTAGTGATTTAACACCCTTAGAAAATTTAACTAATTTAGAAGAATTATATGCTAAAGATAATCAGATTAATGATTTAAAACCTTTAGATGATTTAACCAATTTAACTGAGTTATATTTAGATAATAATAAAATTTTTGATTTAACTCCTTTAACTAAACTTAAAAAATTAGAAGAATTATCTCTTAATAATAATAATATTACTAATTCTAATATTAATTCTCTTTGGGATTTAGATAGTTTACAAGAACTTTATCTTCATAATAATCCTGTAGCTAATCAATTTTGTCCTAATAATAAAAAAGCACTTTGTTTTATAGGTAATAGATAATTAAATACTTAAACAAATAATCTTAATAATGATAACTATTAAAGAAAATAAAATAAAAATTGGATCATTAGAATGGTATTACCGAGAAATTTTACCCATAAAAGATAATCATAAAACCCCTGTTATTTTACTTCATGGCTTACTTTCTCAAAGTTTCTGTTGGCTTGAAATTATGCCCATTTTAGGCGAATATGGTTATCATGGCATCGCACCTGATTGGTTAGGTTGGGGATTATCAGGTAAACCTGAGCAAAAAGATTTCGACTATACACCCTCTAGTTATCTCAAAGCATTTACAGAATTTATTGAAGGTTTAAAGTTAGAAAAAATATCTTTAGTTGTTCAAGGTTTTTTAGCAACTATTGGTATTCAATATGCTCTGCAATATCCAGAAAAAATTGATAAATTAATTATTCTTAATACTCCTATTTCTTCTTCCGCAAAATTACCTTGGCAAATTGCACAATGTGGAGTTCCATTTTTAGGTGATATGGTAACTCAAGATCCTTTAATTGTAGATCGTACTTTAGAAAAAGGTTCAGGTTTTGTTATTTCTGATCAAAATTTAGCCTTTTATCGTAAACCTATTGTTACTTCTTCTTTAGCGGGTAGAACTTTAGTTAAGGTGGTAAAAAAATTAAACTTGAAACAAGTAATTACGGACATTGAAACAGGTTTAAAACAATGGGAAAAACCCTGTTTAATTATTTGGGGAAAAGATGATCCTTGGTTAGAATTTGCTCCGATTGAAGAATTAGTCAATAGTAATAAAAAACTTAAATTAATAACTATTGAAGAAGCAAAACACTATCCTCAAGAACATTTTTCTAAAGAAATTTCACCCATGATAGTTAATTTTTTAGGTTAAATATCGAGAGATGACAAAAATAAATAGGGGCATAACATATTACGTTTTTACCAAGTATATTACCCCCTTATATTCATTAACAAAAAGTAATTACCCTATCTGTCATAAAGTAAATATACAATTAATTTTGCATATCTATTTATCATTAAGATTAACTTTCAAAGTCTGAGGCTTTAACACCGTAGCTACTTAATACAGCTTGTAACTGTTCTTCATCATCTTTGCTTAAAGATGTGCGTAAAACAGTACCACCATATTTACTAACTTCGTCTAAAACTTTATCTGGGGTTACTTTTCTGACGAGAATAAATAAAGCGGAAGTTTCTGGTTGTAAAGTTTTGCCCAATTCTTTCATGAAGTTATCATCTACGCCTATATCCGTCAATGCGCCACCGATTGCACCTGTCGCTGCACCTACTGCTGCACCAAATAAGGGTACAAGAAATAAAGTACCAATTAATAATCCCCAGAAACCGCCACTAGCTGCACCACTGGTGGTTAAGTTAATGGCTTGTTTTAGCTTAACTTTTCCTTCGGCATCTTTGACTACTACCGCAGCATCTTCTAATTCAATTAAATGTTCTCTTTGTAATTTAGCCAAAGTCAATCTTACTTCTTCGGCTTTGAAAATATCGTCGTAGGCGATCGCAATTAAATCACTCATGTTATTCTAGTTTGATAAAAAATTAACTTCCCCTAATGTAGCAATTAATGAACCTCTATTAATTATTTTTAACTAATTCTTTATTTGAATGAATTTAAAAAATTGCTCAACAAGTAAAGGATTAAGAAAACCAGCGTTTTTTCCACTTACTCGTAAATTCTAAATTACTTAAGTTTTGTTCTTCTTTTCTTCGTTGTTTAATTATTTCTATGGTATCTTTTAGTTCTGGATCTCGAAAAGGTACACAGGCTCTAGTTTGTAAATGTTCTAATTCTTTTTGTGATAAAGGAGGTAAAGGTTGAGAAGAAAAAGTCCCTAATGTACCCGGCGATCGTGAAACGGCGCTGCGCGATCGCCTTCCCACAGAATAATTAGCACCAATGGTTAAACCCGCTAAACTAAAAGCCGTGCGCACGGCGGCAGAACAAGAATAAGTAGCGATAATACCATCATGATTCAAACACTTAGCAACTAAAGAAATAAATTCGACACTCCATAATTGAGGACACTTAGGAGGAGAAAAAGGATCAAAAAAAATAGCATCGGCTTGGAAGTTTTCTTTAACTAAAGGTTGAATAGTTTGTCTAGCATCACCAATTAATAATTGTAGTTTTCCTTGGGGAATATTTACTTTTTTTAAATTTAATAATTGCGTTAAAATTTCGATGATGTTTGATGACCAAAAAGATAATAAATTATGAGAAATAGCTTCACTAGGTACAGTTTCATCTAATTCTAAAGCAATAATTTCTACCTCACATTTAGGATTAGTTTTAAAGATACAATCAAGAGCAGCGGCGGTATTGTAACCTAAACCATAACAAACATCCAAAATAGTAATTTTATCTTGTCTTTTTACTTTCTCTAAAAGATTACATCCTTCAATATAAGTTATTTCTGCTTCACTTTTTGCTCCATATTTACTATGAAAAGTCTCGCCAAATTCTTGAGAATAAAAAGTTGGTGAACCATCATCAGTTACTATTGTTTCAAAAAAATTCATAGGTAAATATTTGGTAAAATTAATTATATCCGCTTTCTGACTTGTTATTCACTCTTTTTATATGTTAGAAAATAACGGTAAAAGAAATATTGAGCTGATTATTCCTAATAATAAACCAACCACCACTTGGAAAGGTGTATGACCTAATAATTCTTTTAATTTCTCTTCATTCACATCTTCATTATTAAGAAATTGATCCATAATTTGATTGAGTATTTTAGCCTGTTTTCCTGCTGCTTGTCTAACTCCAGCCGCATCATACATTACTATTCCTGCAAAAATGGAGGCGATGGCAAATTCTGGAGAATCCCAGCCCAAATTTTGCCCAACACCTGTAGCTAATGCACCTACAAGAGCAGAATGAGAGCTGGGCATACCACCAGTGCTGACAAGATAGCGAAAACTAAATTTACGATTAGTCACTGTATCTACAGAAACCTTGATTATTTGAGCCAAAATACAGGCAAGAAGAGGAATGACAATTAAACGATTAGTGAATATTTCCACAAAAACTTCCATTTTTTTCGCCTAATTTTTACGGGTAACAATATATTCTGCAATAGCTTGTAGCGGTAAGGCTTTTTCTCCATATACCGTTAATTGTGCTACGGCATCTTTAACTAATTGCTCTGCTTTTTCTTGAGATGTTTCGATACCCCAAAGTTTCGGATAAGTGGCTTTTTGGGCAGAAATATCTTTTCCTGCGGTTTTGCCTAACTCTTCACTGGTGGCTGTAACGTCAAGGACATCATCAATAATTTGAAAAGCTAAACCAATATTTTGAGCGTAAATTGATAAACGACTTAAATCTTCAGGGGATGCACCTCCTAACACTCCACCACAAGAAACACAAGCCTCTAATAATGCCCCTGTTTTGTTTCGATGAATAGTAGTAAGAATTTCGGCGGTAATATCTGATTTACCTTCACAATCTAAATCCATAACTTGCCCTCCTACTAAACCATTCGCACCAACGGCTTTACCTAAGATACCTAATACTTTAACAATTCTTGGAGCTGGAACATTTTTGGAGTTTTCCGCTACATACTCAAAGGCATAAGCTAATAAACCATCCCCCGCTAAAATCGCTATATCTTCCCCATAAACTTTATGATTGGTTAGTCTTCCTCGACGATAATCGTCATTATCCATGGCGGGTAAATCATCATGAATTAATGACATTGTATGTATCATTTCTAACGCACAGGCGGTAGGCATAGCGGTATTTTCTGTTTCTCCTAATAATTTTGCCGTTGCCAAACAAAGAATTGGGCGAAGTCTTTTCCCTCCTGCCAACAGAGAATAACGCATGGCTTCATAAATTTTTTCAGGCTTACCTATGGGTAAAGATTCATCTAAAGCCTTTTCTACTAATTCTTTTTTTGTCTTTAAGTATGTTTTTAAATCAAAGTTAGAATCGGATATTATAATTGGTTTTAAATCGGTTTGTACCATATTTTTAATACTACCTACAATGGCTTATAATCATGGATCAATTATCAGTGATTTATGACGATAGATCAATTAACTAA
Organism: Cyanobacteria bacterium CG_2015-22_32_23; assembly: GCA_009993045.1. GTDB lineage: Bacteria > Cyanobacteriota > Cyanobacteriia > Cyanobacteriales > Cyanobacteriaceae > Geminocystis. The sequence goes on along the minus strand of JAACUG010000099.1, from coordinate 6,132 downwards.
GGATAAAATAACTTATCGCAATGTTTAAATCATTGGTGAATAATTAAAGATTAAAAAATAAATCTGTAAATCTTACTATAACGTCAAAACTGAATAGGGTAACTAATCGTTAAAACTATATTAGGATTGTTATAGGTTTATAATCTTCTCTATTCAATAATTAATTGTCAAAAAAAATGTTTCAAGTTGGGCAAATTTGTCGAGAATTAGGCATTAATACTCAAACTATTTATTATTATGAACGTATCGGCTTAATACCTCCTTTACAACGCACAAAATCAGGTTATCGTCTTTTTTCTCCTGAAGATGTGGAAATTTTACGCTTTATCCTTCGTGTTAAAGATTTAGGTTTAACTCTTGATGAAATTAAACAGTTATTAGAATTAAAAAAAGGGCGATCCCTAACTTGTCAAGCAGTATATCATCATCTAGTACAGAAAATCAACCAAATTAACGCTAAAATACTTCAATTACAGCAATTAAAAACAGAGTTAACTCCTTTACTCAAACAATGTGAAATTAACTTAAATAATCCTCCTGATTATGAATGTAAAGTTTTGAATTAGATTAAAAATTAAAAAATATGTGTTTTTTTTCAATAGAATTTTTATAAATAGCTAAATATGTTACTAATTGTTGATTATATCAATTAGAACTAAAAAAATTAAAACACTTAATCCGCCACAAGATAATTAAACCAACTATTAAGACTATCTAATTGTTGACTTGGTTTCATTGCACCTAAACCCCTCACAATTATTTTATTTTTGCCATAGACAAAACGATTTTGTAAATGCTTGGGCAATTTTTCAGCTAATAGTAACCAAGCTGGTTCTTGCATTGGTGTTTCAATGATAATGTTTTGTTTCCCTTCTGGTTTTATCCTTGAAAAACCGATAGATTTCGCTTTCTGTTTTAACTGGGCTACTTGTAATAATTGTTGTGCTGGTTCAGGAATATCTCCATATCTATCTCGCCAATCTGCTTCAATTTGCTTAATTTCCTTATGACTAGATATAGTTGCGATCGCACGATAAGCATCCATTTTTTGCTCTAAATCAGCGATATAACGAGTGGGGATTAAGGCAGTGAGTTGTAAATCAATTTGAGTATCTTCAACTTGAGGAATTTCTTGCCCTTGAATTTCGTTAATTGCCTCTTTTAACATCTCCGTGTACATCTCAAAACCAATAGCCTCCATTTGCCCTGATTGCTCAGCACCAAGCAAACTACCAACTCCACGAATTTCCATATCACGCATAGCTAGATGATAACCCGAACCGAGTTGAGAAAACTCCTGTAATGCCCGTAATCGTTTTCTAGCCACATCCGATAAAGTTTCCTTCTCAGGATATAATAACCAAGCATGGGCTTGAATACCAGAACGTCCCACTCTTCCTCTGAGCTGATATAATTGAGCTAAACCGAATTTTTGGGCATCTTCAATGATTATCGTGTTAACTCTTGGAATATCTAATCCAGATTCAACGATAGTCGTACATACTAGCAAATCCGCCTCACCATTATTAAATGCCAACATCGTTGTTTCTAATTCTCCTTGGTGCATTTGCCCATGGGCGATAGCAATTCTAAGACTCGGAATCATAGCTTGAAGCATTTTAATAACCTCTTCCATACCCTCAATACGGGGTAAAACATAGAAAATCTGTCCACCTCTATCTAATTCATTACGAATAGCAGTACGAATTACCTCCCCATTAAAAGGCAAAATATGAGTTTTAATAGGGCGACGACTAGGAGGAGGAGTAGTAATTAAACTCATTTCCCTTACCCCAGAAATAGACATATAAAGAGTACGAGGAATCGGAGTTGCACTGAGGGTTAAAACATCGATAGATGCTTTCATTGCCTTAATTTTTTCTTTCTGATTAACCCCAAATCTTTGTTCTTCATCTACTACTAATAAACCCAAATCTTTATACTTAATTTTATTACTTAAAACTCCTTGTGTGCCGATGACAATATCTAATTCTCCCGTTGCTAATTTTTTAATAATTTCTGTTTTTTCTGACTCTGTACGGAAGCGATTTAATAAACCTATATTAATAGGATAAGGAGAAAATCTTTCAACTAGAGTATGATAATGTTGTTGGGATAAAATAGTAGTTGGGGCAATAAAAACCACTTGTTTATTATTAGCTGTAACAGCTTTAAAAATTGCTCTAATAGCTACTTCAGTTTTACCAAAACCCACATCACCACAGACTAATCTATCCATCGGGCGATCGCTTTCTAAATCAGTTTTTACATCTTGAATTGCCTTTAATTGATCAGGTGTTGGTTGATAAGGAAAAGAGTCTTCTAATTCTCGTTGCCAAGGGGTATCTTCAGGGCAAGAATTTCCTTTTAATTCCGCTCTGGTGGCATATAATTTAACTAAATCAACCGCCAATTTTTTAATGGATTTCTTAACTTTATTTTTGACATTTTCCCACTCTTTACCTGACATTTTATTTAACTTTGGCGGAGCTTCTCCTGTATGTCTATAGCGAGAAACTAACTCTAAACTATCTGCTGGAACTCTTAATAAACCATCACTATATTTTATGACTAAATATTCTCTACCGTCATAAATTTCTAACTCTAAAAATTGTCCAACTCCATGATATTTATGAACAATAAAATCTTTAGGTCTTAACTTGTCTAAATTAACCTGTTTTGATGCCGCTTGACGACGTTTTCTGATATAAGTTGGACTGGCTAAATTATGTTGTCCAAAAAACTCTCTATCAGTAACAATAGCAATGCGAAAAGTAGGTAAAATAAAACCCTCTAATTCTGCTTGTCCTGAATATTTTAAAGCAACGGAAATATTTTGACGATGGAGTTTTTCAATACTACCAAAATCCATAGGATTAGCGATAAATTGAGCTGGGCAATCATGCTCTTGTAAAAGGGCAACACTACGAGAAGGTTGAGCGGAAATTAACCATTTATTATATTTACTCAAATCAATAGTATTATAAACTTCTTTTTTCCCTCTTAAAATTTCAGCTAATTTAGCAAATTGATGAGGGGAAATAGGTAAAGGGCGAGAAGATAAATTAATAGTAGGTATTTCTTTATCATAAATTTCTAATGCTATCTCAGACAGATAAATTTGAGGATATTTAACTAACTCTAAAGATGCCGAAAAATCTCGATGAATTTTTGGAATAGCCACTAAATCTCCTAGATTAGGGAATTTATTTTCTCCCCCAGACTTGGGGGAAGGGGGGCGGTTTTCTCCCTCAAAATTGAGAGCAGGAGGGCTAGACTGGGCGAGGGAATTTTGTAATTGCCATTTTTCTTCTGCTTGTTCAACCCAAATACGACTATGGGCAATACATTGTTCTAGTTCGTCCATGACAACGATAGTATTGTTAGGAAAATAATCTAAAATCGAGGCAGGTTGACCATTTTCACCATGAAAAGCTAACCCTAAAAATCGAGTCATCGCTTCAGGATAAATACCATTTTCCAAATTCTCTTGCTCTAAAGTCGAAATATATGGTTTAATTATTTCTAGTGTGGGTAAATTGTGACCAATAATATATTGCCATGTAGTAGGGGTTAAACTTAATTGCTCAATTTTGTCTAAACTTCGTTGAGATACAGGATCAAACTCTCGCAAACTCTCTAATTCATCGCCTAAAAATTCCAATCTTACGGGTAATTCTGCCGAAACAGGGAAAATATCAATCAAATCCCCCCGTTTACTCCATTGTCCTTCAATTTCAACTAAATTAACTCGCTCATATCCCATTCTTGCTAAAGTCAGATCAATATTTTTACTTTCAAAAATCATACCCTTCGTCAAATTTAAACAATAATCAGCAAAAACCAATGAAGGAGGTAAATGAGGTTGTAATGCTTTTTCTGTCGTGATAACCGCTAAGGGAGAACTTGTAACATCTTGATTTATTAAACTTGAAAGGGTCTGCATCTGTCCCCAAATCATCTCAGATTCACCATTAAAAGCCTCATAAGGGGTAGCTTCACTGGTTGGATAAAAAAAACTTTGTTTGTAACCCATAAGCTCAATATTCGCCATCCAACGAGAGGCTTCTTCTAGGGTAGAACAAATTACAAGTACGTTTTTCTTTTCTTCTTGAGCAATAGCTGAAGTTACTAAACCTTTTGGTAATCGAGCAACTCCCTGTAAATTCAATTTTTGATTGGCGTTGAGTTTCTGTATTAATTCTGTTGTGAGTGGAGATTTAGCGATGGCACGAAGGACAGATTTGAACATGGATAATGAACGATTGATAAAGGCACAAAAAAAACTGTAATAATAAGTTATTATCAAATTGATTTAAGAGTTAAAAATTATTAATGCCTAACACTAAAATAATTTTATAGCTCCGATAAACTTATTCAAAATTCTAAAAATCCATTCATTTGGAATAAATTAAGCATTATAGGGTTAAATGGCAAACCCTAATTCCTAATTTCTTATTCTGATTTATTCTTCTGCATTGAAATCTTCTTCAGAATCTTCTATTGAGGTGGTAAAACTAACATTATTAATTTCTAATTCTGCTTTGACTTTTTGTTCAATAATGACGGCAACTTCTGGTTTTTCTTCAAGATACTTAATCGCATTATCTCTACCTTGAGCAATATTTTCACCATCATAACTATACCATGCACCCTTACGAGTAACAATATTAGTTTTTTCTGCTAAATCTAATAAACAACCGATACTAGAAATACCAGACCCGAAAATGATGTCAAATTCAGCAATGCGAAAAGGTGGCGCTACTTTATTCTTAGCAACTTTTACTTTTGCTCTAATACCATACTCTCCTTCCGTGCCTTTTTTTAAAGTTTGAATACGACGAATATCAAGACGCACAGAAGCATAAAATTTTAAGGCATTACCTCCTGTGGTTACTTCAGGGCTACCATAGCTGATGCCAATTTTTTGACGTAATTGGTTTAGAAAAATTACCGTTGAGCCTGATTTTCCAATGTTTCCAGCAATTTTTCGCAATGCTTTACTCATCAAACGAGCTTGTAATCCAACTTGTAAATCTCCCATTTCTCCCTCAATTTCTGCACGCGGTACTAAAGCTGCGACAGAATCAATTACAACTATATCTACAGCAGAGCTACGCACCAATTGATCAACAATTTCCAGAGCCGATTCTCCATTATCAGGTTGAGCTACCAATAAATTATCAATATCAACCCCTAAAGCTGCCGAATAACTAGGATCTAAAGCGTGTTCTGCATCAACGAAAGCCGCTACACCACCTGATTTTTGAACTTCAGCGATGGCGTGAAGAGCTAAAGTTGTTTTACCAGAGCTTTCAGGTCCATAAATCTCGATAATACGTCCTTTTGGAAGTCCGCCACCTAGAGCTAAATCTAAAGTTAAAGCACCACTGGAGATAGTTTCTATCTTCATTTTTGTTGCATCTCCGAGACGCATAATTGATCCTTTACCAAAACTACGTTCAATTTGAGTTAAAACGACATTTAGAGCTTTTTCTTTATCTGAGATTTGATTTGTTGTATTGGTAGCCATAAGCCGATGGTAATTTTAAAAGACTGTGTTAATAATATAGTTATACAAACTTTTATGCAACTTTTTGGTACATAAGTATTGATATTTTAACCTATTTTGAATAATATTTGATGTATTTTCAAAAAAAAAAGTTGATCACCAAATGTATCTTTATATCTTCTTTCCTCCCTGAAAGTTTAAATCGAATTTTCAGTTATTTAAAAATCAAAAAAAGAAAAAATCTTAAAACCCTTACATAGAAGTAAGTATAGCCATTAAATTGTTAACGGGAGAAAAAGATTTAAAGAAAAAGTTGCCAAAAAGAAAAAGATTAGTTATATTAGTAAATGTGCGATTGAGAGCAAATGCCTCACTCTGACACCACGAACCTCGACAATTTAATAGTTTGAAAGCCATTTTCAAATATAACATACACCCTTGTTAAAGAACTTTACATTAACAAAACAAGTATTAAATTACTAAAAAAAAGAGCAATCAAAAAGCTCGTTGAGAGGACAAAGTAATTGAAAGATGAAAAGGAATCTACAATGGAGAGTTTGATCCTGGCTCAGGATGAACGCTGGCGGTATGCCTAACACATGCAAGTCGAACGGTCACTT
>JAACUG010000098.1 GCA_009993045.1 Cyanobacteria bacterium CG_2015-22_32_23 | reverse complement strand
AATTTTTAGTCAGAAGATAAAGATTTTCTATATCTGAATAAAAGTTAGATATAATTCAAGTATTGTTTTTGTAAACTACATGATGACGTGCGGAATGTGGGATGAAACTCAGGTTAACTATGAATCCTTGGCTCAGGATAAAGATTACTTAATATTTCACTTTCTAAATGTGCTAATTCTGGTAATCTTTGATCAACAATTTCTCTGTCAAAATATTGCGTTGCTAATAGCCAATAAATTCCGTAATGTCTCGCTTCTGAAGCCATTAAACCTCGATAAAATTTAGCTAAATCAACATCAGGACAATTATCCGCTAATAAACCTAGTCTTTCGTGAGATCTTGCTTCAATTAACGCCGATACTAATAAAGAGTCTAAAAGTCGATGGGGCTCGTGTCGTCTAATGGCATCTTTTAAGGTTGCACCGTAGGGAGAAGGTTTTAATGGAGACAGAGGAATATTTTTTTTGGCTAACCATTGGTTTACTTGTTCAAAATGCTCTAATTCTTCCTTGGCGATGGCAGTAAGTTGATGAATTAAAGACTCATGGGAAGGATAACGAAATAGAAGATTAACAGCAACTCCTGCGGCTTTTCGTTCACAATGGGAATGATCTAGTAAGATTAGATCTAAGTTATTTAAAGCCTGTTGTAACCAAGAATCATCAGTAGGCTGACAAAGTAGTTTAATTTTTGTAGAAGTTGACACAAATTTGATTTAGCATAAATAGTTATTTTACTCAACATAATAAAATAATTTAGGCTACACTTGTGATAAAGTCTGTAAATTAAAACTGAGCATAATATAGAAGAATGAGTAACAAACGATTGGTAATTGGAGATGTTCATGGTCATTATGACGCTTTATCTGGTTTGTTTGAAAATATAGCACCAGATCAAAACGATGAAATTTATTTTCTCGGAGACTTAATTGATCGAGGTCCTCAAAGCTCTCAAGTGGTAGAATTTGTTATCAAGAATAACTATAACTGCATTTTGGGCAATCATGAAATTATGTTACTCGATGCTTTAGGTAAAGGGCAACTTAATCATCAAGCCTTTCAAGGATGGTTACAAAATGGTGGTAACGCAACAGTGATGAGTTATGGTCATAAAATGCCACCATTAGAACATATTGAGTGGATGAAAAATCTACCGTTATACTTTGACTTAGATAATTATTGGTTAGTTCATGCTGGGGTAGATCCGTCTCTTCCTTTACTACAACAATCCGCCGATGAATTTTGTTGGATTCGGAGAGAATTTCATGGTAGCGTTACGCCTTTTTTCCAAAACAAAACTATTATTATTGGTCATACTATCACTTTTACTTTTAACGGTCTTAAACCAGGACAATTAGCGAAAGGAAATGGCTGGATTGGCATTGATACAGGAGTTTATCATCATGAACAAGGTTGGTTAACGGCTTTAGACTTAAATGATTCTATGGTATATCAAGTGAATAGCTTTGGCAAAAATTTTCGGAAAATGCCTTTAGATAAAGCGGTAAATTCTATTGATACTCGTAAATTATTTGGTCGTCAAAAAGTATTATTTTAAATTAATAATTGCTAATTAATGGTTAATCATTGATAATTGATCAATGTTGACCAGAGTTAAATTATTAAAAACATGGGTGTTGAACTCCGTAGTTACGTTTATTTAGATCGATTACAACCTCAACACGCTTCTTATATTGGTACGGTTGCATTGGGTTTTTTGCCTTTACCCGGTGATTCTTCTTTGTGGATTGAGATTTCTCCTGGCATAGAAATTAATAGAATAACGGATATAGCTTTGAAATCGGCAGCAGTACGACCAGGAGTGCAATTTGTAGAACGTCTTTATGGATTATTAGAAATTCATTCGAGTAATCAAGGAGAAACAAAAATTGCGGGAAAAGCTATTTTAGATGCTTTGGGAGTAAGTAAAAAAGATTGTCTTAAACCTGAAGTTGTTTCTAGTCAAATTATTCGTAATATAGATCCTTTCCAAGCACAAATTATTAATCGTAATCGAAGAGGACAAATGTTACTAGCGAAACAAACTCTTTATGTTTTGGAAGTAAAACCTGCGGCTTATGCGGCATTGGCGGCTAATGAGGCTGAAAAAGCGGCGTTGATAAATATTCTTTCTGTTCAAGCTGTGGGTAGTTTTGGTAGAGTTTATTTAGGCGGAGAGGAAAGGGATATAAAAGCTGGTGCGGATGCTGCTTTAACTGCTATGGCGAATATGGGAGGTAGAGTTAGTTTATCAGAGGTTAATGAGTAAAAAGGATGAATAATCAAGAATATTTGTTAAATTTAATTAAAAATGTCGAAAAATGGAATCAATGGCGCAAATTTAATGATGATGTCAAAATTGATCTTTCGGGAATGAATTTGAGTAATTATGATTTAGAAGGAATAAATTTAAGTAACTGTAATTTAACTGATGTGAATTTTATTGGTAGTAACTTGAGATTTGCTAATTTAAACCATGGGAATTTAACTAAGGCTAATTTAATCGGTGTCAACTTGAGATTAGCTTCTTTAAGAAAAGCAATATTGATTAATACTGAGTTACATCGAGGAAATTTGAGTGAAGCAGACTTAAAACAAGTAATGATTAGTGAATCAGATTTAAGTAATACTACTTTATATGAAACGGAATTAGGAGAAGCGAAAATATATAAAAGTAATTTTAAAAATGCAGGGTTAATTAATACTCATCTGATTAAAGCTGACATCATATTAAGTAATTTTGAGGGTGCAATATTTAAAAATACTGATTTTCGTTGGGTAAATCTAATTCAAACAGAAATTCTCCATTTTCCTTCTAATTCCTTTTAGTTTCTTACTTAATTGTCCAAAAGGGAAAACTTTGACTAGGGTTAATAACAACACCAGTTACGTCATTTTTAGCAAAAGCATAATCTTTATTTTGCCACAACGGAATATAAGGCACTTCTTCTGCCATAATTGTTTGGATGTCTGCAAAGGCTGTTTTACGAATATCCATCCCTGATTCTTTGCGTTGTTTGTCGATTAACTCATTAACTTTAGGATTATAAAAGAAAGAGCCTTGAGTTTGCGCACCTCCTTCTAAACATCCTTCTGTTTCACTACCTTTAACGCATTGTAAGAAGGGTTGTATATAATTATCAGCGTCGAGAAAGTCAGGATACCAGTCTCCTAAAAAACTCGGATAAATTCCTTTACCTAAGTTACTAAAAGCTGTGGCACTTTCTACTGCATTAGGAATAAATTGGATTATACCTTCTAATTGTTGATCTGCCATGGCTTTTAAAGTACTTGCTACACCGCTACGGGTTTTGGAAGAAGAAGGATACCAAATTTCAATAATCGCAGGATTTTCAGCACTAAAACCAGCTTTAACTAATAATTCTTTGGCTAAGGCAATATTACCGTCTTGATATTTGGTTTGAAAAATAGGTTGTGAAACCTCAAAAACGTTAGGAATTAGACTATATAACGGTTCTGCTTGTCCTTGTAATACTCTTTCTACAATTAATTTACGATCCATTAACGCTGCGATCGCCTGTCGTACTTCAGGTTTATCTAAAGGCTTTTGATTGCGATTTAACACCATGTAACTCACCGCAGTACCTGCCCCTTGTACTCCTTGAAATTTACCTTCTGTGGCATCTTTGAGTAAAGTCGTAATTTGTTCAGGAGCAAAAGTTTGATAAGCGACAGAAATAGCACCTGTTAAGAAACTATTATAAAGATTAGCAGAATTACCCGCATAAATTTGTAAGTCAACACCTTGATTAACGGGTTTTTCTCCCCAATAATCCGCAAATACATCTAATGTCACCGAATCACTATTAAAAGCAGTCAACTTGTAAGGACCTGTAGCGATTAATTCATTAGGCTTAAATTCTCCTTCCCCGATAGTATAACCTTGAGGAGAAACGGCACAAACTCCGGGAAAAGCAAGTAAAGCAGGAAAAGCCGCAAAAGGTTTATTGAGAGTGATAGTTAATTCATATTCTCCCGTTGCTTTAATTTCCTTTACCGCATCACTTAACAAAAAAGAAGGCTTACCACCATTTTTGATAAATCTATCTAAAGAAAACTTCATAGCTTCGGCGTTAAAAGTTGCACCATCATGAAATTTAACCCCTTCTCTAACGGGTATTTTATAAGTTAAACCACCATCACTAACGGTAGGCATAGCAGTGGCTAATAAAGGGATTAATTCCGTTGTGCCTAGTTTATAAGTGTAAAGACTTTCACCGATATTATAAATCAAGTTTAAACCAGCTAATTCATAACTATCTGCTGGATCTAATGTTCTAGCTTTCAAGGTAGTGCCGATGGTAATTCTACCATTATTCTCTGTGGAAGGAGGAATATTTTGTTGTCCATTATTAGCATTACAAGCCATAATTAAACCTAAACAGGCAAAAGAAAGGGCGATATATTTGAGTATTTTCGTTATTTTTCTCATGTTTTATTACAAGTAACATTATATTTTCAGCAAACTTGTTAAATTTTGACACAAATGAGCTAGTTAATAACGTCTGTTTCTTTAAAATAATTGATAAAAATTAAATAAAAATAAAAATTGTGAGATTACCCCATGGAAAACAAGCTGATTTAGGCAATAAAATTGAAGATTATTGTTTAAGTACTAATCATGACAAATTTAGTTTTGAGTGCTTTTTAAGACAAAGTTTACCAATTTATTTATTAATAGAAAAACAATTTTTCAAAAAATATAATTAATTCTTTCACAACTATAATTGATATAGTTTGCCTGATTAATATTCCAATTCAAAATTAGCGACGATAATCGCCGTAAAAGCAAAGGCAAAAACTAAAGCCATAGGATTGTGAAGGAGATAAGTAAAAGCAATAGCGATAATAGTTACCATAACAGCTATTAATGACCAAATTTTTTCATCTTGAGATAACCCTTTTTCTGCTTTGATTTGAATTAAAGTTTCTTTTGGTATCGGTAAAGGCATTACTGCATGAGGAGGAAATGCCCAATAGTGACGACTTTCGAGAAATAAGTCTGTCCAACCATTATCTTGACACCATTCTTTAATCCAATTATCTGAAAAATGTTTCATTAATCTTTGTGAGGTTTTATTTCTTCTTTCCTCAGACTATCAAATGTTTCTCTGACAAGATGATTTTGTTAATCAAATTTAACATTCAAGTAAACATAAGTAAAAATGCTTATTTAGGATTTGTGCAGAGAATCAAAAGACTATAAAAATCCACTGTTTAAAAACACTATATCAACAAAAAAGAGTTCTATCCTAGCAAATTTGAGTCAAAAATTCAACATTTTTAATTTATTAATATACATTCATAGTTTTTTATAATTATATTTATTATTAAAATTGTGAAAAGTAAACAAACAATTAATTTTAGATACCTACTTAGTGTATATTAAAGGATTAGTGCTATTTAAGAATCGAATAAAATGTCCATTCGTCAACAACCGAGAAGAACTGCTAGAATACTGTCGTTACTAACTTTAAGCCAATTTAGGGCGAAATCAGAACAACTTGAAGATATAGAAATAAATGATCTTATTTTAGGTGCAATTCGTACTTTAACGGTAGAAATTGAAAGTACTATTGAAACAGCATCCGATGAATTAAATCGTAGTAATGATAAACTTTTTAAAAGTGATACTCGTGCTACGGATTTAGGAAGTGCCAAAACCATGCTTAAAGATGCTATTACCCTCACTCAAAAAGCCATTAATCGTCTGGGTAGCGTTATTGAAATTCCCGAATTTGTCCAGTTATCTCGTCATCATGAAGTGAGAGAATATGCGGTAGAATTAATCGGTACAGTTGATCGTCGTCGCATTGAAATTGAAGCTATTTTAAATGAAGTTATGGTAGATTGGACTTTAAATCGTTTAACCCAAATAGATGCAAATATTCTTCGTCTTGCAGTGGCTGAGATGGCTTTTTTAAACGTAGATCATAAAGTAGCGATAAATGAAGCCATTGAGGTTGCCAAAAATTATTCTGATGATGACGGGTTTCGTTTTATCAATGGAGTCTTAAGGAAAGTAAGTGATAAACTTACAAAAATGCTTAAAAATTAACTATCACTAAATCATTAAATTATGCACAAAAATCTCATTGAAGTTTTTTGATATATTACTGACAACACCATATTTTAAGAGACAAAGTAAAGTTAGGGATTAAAAATTATCAATCACAATTACATTATGTTGTCTTTGAGATAAAGCAGTATTTAGGGCATTTTCCGAAACTTCAATCAGTATGCTAGGGGGTAAGGCTTGAGTAGGAATACCCGTAGCAATACCACTGCTAAAGGTCAGATATTCACTAAAATCAGAGTAATGGTGAGGAATTTGTAATTTTTCTAACTTGCTATTAATAATTTGTGCTACAGTTCTCGCTCCATCTTGATCTGTATTAGGTAAAAGAATGACAAATTGTCCTTTAATAAAACTACCGACTATATCTCCAGGCCTTTTTATGGTTGACTGAAGGACGTTACTGATTATATTAAGACAACTATCAATCAACTCTGATTCATGATTATTTTGATAAGCCGTAAAGTCATTAATTTGAGTCATTATTAAAGAAATATTTGTACCTGATAAATCACCAAAAGATGATCTTTGACGAGCTCCTCTTAACCATTCTTGCTGTAAAGTTTTTTCAAATACTTCTCGAGAAAGTAAAATACTAATCTGATTATTTTTATCTCTATTTGCTAATTCTAATTTAGCTTTTTCTAAGGCGAATTTTAACTTTTGATAATGGGGAATTAATTTATGTAATTGATTAGTTTTTTCTTTTAAATCTTCTGTGATAGTTTTCAACTTTATTTGTAAATAAATACGATGCAATATTTCTGTTGTACTAAAAGGATAATTGATATAATCAGAGCCTCCAGCATTAAACATCATTTCAGGGGAAAAACTATCTTGGTTTTTATTAATAAAAATAACGGGTATATCTTCTCCCATTTCTAATACTTTAATTTTTCTACAAACTAAATATGTATCTTTATCTTTAAAATTAGCATTTAAGAGAATAAGATCAGGAAAATCATTAGAAATTAAATCCAGAAGTTGAGACTCTTGGTTAGTAATTGTTACTTTATAATTAGCTTCTTGAAGTAGTTGTAAAAAAAACTGACTTTGTTCTTCTATATCATCTAAGATAATAATTTTTTTTTTCATAGCTAAGTAAAGTAATAAAATAAGTTAATTAGATTATAAATAGTAAAAAAAGGAAGTATATAATATATTTTGAAGATGAAACCTGACATAAAATAATTTTTATCTTGCTTCATTTTCAATATATTAAATCTTCCCTTTATGTGATAATTTTTTTAATTATACCCTAGAAAATTGTTGACTATTCGTCAATATCCTCCTCATAATCATCCTCTTCATAATCATTGTCATCGCTGACATCATAATCATCATCATAAAGAATAGACTCTTCAGGAGACAAAACTCTGGCTACTTGATCATCAATAATGACATCTTCATTATCTCTGATAGACAAAGTGTTTATCTCATCTTGATCTAAAGGATCACTATAAGAAATTATATTATTAACGATGGGTTCGGGATCATCCCAGTCAAGATGTTGATCATAGGCATTATAACCCGTACCTGCGGGGATTAAACGACCGATAATAACGTTTTCTTTCAAACCTCGTAACCAGTCTGTTTTACCTTCGATGGCGGCTTCTGTTAATACTCTGGTGGTTTCTTGGAAACTAGCTGCCGAAATAAAGCTATCAGTATTTAAACTAGATTTAGTAATACCCATGAGCATCGGAGTATATTGTATGGGTGCGCCACCAGTAATAGCAACAGTTTCGTTATCTTTGGCAATTTCTCGTAATTCTACTAATTCCCCGGGTAAGCGAATAGTATCACCACCATCATCAACCCTCACTTTAGAGGTCATTTGACGTACAATTACTTCAATATGTTTATCAGAAATATCAATACCTTGAGATTGATAAACCCCTTGTACTTGATTGACTAAGAATAATTGAGCTTTTTGTAATGCTGCCAAAGCCGCATCATACATCCCCATATGTTCCTGATAATATCCATAGAATACTTCTAACATTTCATGGGGGCTAGGTAAACCATCGGTTAAAGGTTCGCCTACTTCTACTCGTTGATTATCATTAACGATGATATTCTGGTTTTGGTTGAGAGGATACTCTGAAATAGTACCATCATCTTCAATAATTTTTACGTCAATAGCTTCATCTTCTCGATATTCTACTTGACAAATACCCGGTCTGCGAGATAATAAAGCTGGTTCTTTGGGTTTACGAGCTTCAAGTAATTCCTCAATTCTCGGTAAACCTTGAACAATATCCCCAGTTTTTGCTCGTTCAAATACCAGTAATACTAAGTTATCTCCTCGTTGTACTAAGTCTCCTTGTTCAATATGGAGAATCGCACCGGGTGATACACGATAAGGACGAGCGTAACGTAAGGTTAACTTTCCTTTCTCTATGTTTGTAATTATACCCGATTCGGGGAAAGAGATTGTTTTATCGACATCTAAATAGTCACTTTGAGTAACATAATTTCCTACTTTTTTCTGTAGTTTTATATCAGCATCAAATTCGATGTCAACATTATCATCTTCTCGGACAACTAAAATACGACGGATGGCTTCAACACCTTCTCGAATCCCTTGAATAGTGCCATTTTCTAAACAAAGAATTTCCGTTGTACCTACTACTTCACCCGGAGAGATTTCTTGGCCATCAGTAACTAGAACACGAGTGATAATATTCGACTCGGATTCCATTTCCCGACGTAACATCACTGATTCTAAAACTACGATTTGCAGACGGAAACCATCTTCTTCGATTTCATGGGGTATTAATTCAATATCTGCACTTAAACCCTCAACGGTTTCTAAAACTAATTGAGTCGTAACAAGTTGTACACCTTCAACACTTTTAACTCTTTCACCATCTTTAAAGAAAGTACGCAATACAGGACGTAAATTAATAGCACCTCCTGCGCTATTTAAAGACTCTTGGGAAGGAGACTGAGTGGTATTAAAGATTTCATACTGTTTCATGGGACGCAATAATAAACCAACCCCTTCGTTAGTATCAACAAATTCCGCTAAAAATTCATCTTCAGTGACACTACCGTCAGTAATAGTCGTACCCGGAGGAATAATCGTTCCATCTTCCACCGTCGCTAAGTAATCAGGATCTAAATCCATGTACAAATGTCCGGGTTTGATAACGATTTCTCGTAAAATATCATTTTTCTGGATTACTTCCACAATACCGCTTGATTGACAGAAAATATCTTTAACTACTTCTGTACCAGCTTCCACATATTGACCATCTTCCACTAATAATAAGGAGATGTCTTTATTAATTTCGTGACTTTCTTCAGGAATCCAAATTAAAGTACCTTCTTTGATAACTTCATAACCTTGTTTACGGTTGCCTCGTCCTGTTTCAAGTCCTGCATAACGCATGATACCACCAGTATTAGTTCGGAAAGTATCATCAATTAATTCCGCTACAATCTGGTTATTTTGAACTTTCGTACCCGGCACAACTTTTAAGGCAAAGCGATCGCCTTTAGGAGTATGAATAACATATTGTTGTTGACTACCGTTATGTTCAAGGAAAATATCAGCTTGATCTAAAGACACAGAGGCGGTGATAATTTCAATTTCTCGATTACCTTCAGAGAAACGACAAACCCCACCACTTTTAGTTTTTAACTTAGTTTCGGCTAAAACTGAACCAACGGTAATTTTATCACCATTCTTAACCACAGGTTCAGCACCTGGGGGTAAATTATAAACTTGTCCGGAGAGAACCCAAATTAAACCGTTACGAGTTGCCTTCGTTGTGGTATTACTTTGTTTATCGGTTTGACTTTCAGGAGAAACATCAGCAAATTGAACCTCACCAGATAAATCTGAAGAAACATCTTTGGTAACTCTTTCAGTCGATCTGGTTTTTTGAGGCATGACTTCTGCCAATAAATCATCAATTCCGACGGTATCTCCTTCTCTGACAGCTAATAAACTATCTTTAGGAACATTGATTTTTGTATCACCAATAAGAATATTCCCTGCGATTTCTACTAATAATTTTTGATCTCCATGACGGGTACGAGTATCACGGACTTTCAGTTTTTTATCAAATTTAATAGTACCAGCTCGTTGAGTGGTAATCCGTTGAGCAACTTCCCCTGTAAATACCCCCCCAGTGTGAAAAGTACGCATGGTTAACTGAGTCCCAGGTTCACCGATGGATTGGGCTGCAATAATACCGATAGCTTCACCCATATTTACCCAGTCACCATGAGCCAAAGACCAACCGTAACATTTTTGACAGACAGAACGGGCAGTTTCACAGGTAAGAGGAGATCTTACTTTTACTTGCTCCACCGCTTCACCGATGGCTTTTGCTAACGGTTCATCAATACCTTGATTACGAACACCAATTACTTCCCCCGTAGCAGGATTGATCACATCTTCTGCTAATACACGACCTAAAAGGCGATCGCCCAAAGGAATTAAAGTCCGTTCTCCATCTTTCATGGGTAAAACCGTTACCCCTCTTGTGGTGCCGCAGTCAGTTTCACGAATAATGACATCTTGAGAAACATCCACTAAACGACGGGTTAAATAACCAGAATCGGCAGTACGCAACGCAGTATCAACTAAACCTTTTCTTGCACCGTAGGAAGAAATAATATATTCTGTAACGGTTAATCCTTCACGAAAATTAGTTTTAATGGGTAAGTCAATAATTTCCCCTTGAGGATCAGCCATCAAACCACGCATACCGACTAACTGACGAACTTGGCTAATGTTCCCCCTTGCCCCAGAAAATGCCATCATATAGACAGAATTAAGAGGATCAGATTGACGGAAATTACGGACAACTTCATCTTTAAGAGATTCTGAAGTATCATTCCATGTATCAATTACTTTTTGGAAACGCTCAACTTCAGTAATTTCACCATTAGCATAACGATTAATAGTATCTTTGATAGTACTTTCCGCCACTGCCAACATGGCTTTTTTAGCGTCTGGTACTTTTAAATCTTCGATACTGATAGAAACTGCGGCTTGAGTCGCATAACGGAAACCCATGGTTTTTAGTTTGTCACAAACCGATGAACAACGAGCAGAACCATATTCAGTAAAGGTTTTAGAAATGAGTTTTTTAAGAGCACCTTTATCGATAACAGTGTTATAGAAAGTTTGGTTTTTTTTCTCTGTAGGCATATTGTGTAGATGATAATTAATAATTGATAATAAGTAAAAGTAATGAGGAATGAGTAATTCAGTTTTTGAAGTTATCAGATGCTTGATAAAATTAACAATCGTTTACTGGTAACTAAATTAATTCCTAATTCCTAATTAATTTAATATTCGTCGTCGTCATCTTGACCTAAACTCGCTAAGTTTTCGTAAGTAGGACGTTTAGGGGTACGATTACCTGAATCCATGAGGTTAATTTCAACTTCCTCGTTATCCTCTAATACTTTATGGACAGACACATCCAAGCCAAGAGATTGTAATTCTCTTAGAAGTACTTTAAAGGACTCAGGAGTACCAGGGCGAGGAATCGCTCTACCCTTGACAATGGCATTTAATGCCTCATTACGCCCTTGCATATCATCAGACTTAACCGTTAATAACTCCTGTAAAGTATAAGCAGCACCGTAAGCCTCTAATGCCCATACCTCCATTTCTCCAAATCTTTGTCCTCCTTGTTGAGCTTTACCACCGAGGGGTTGTTGTGTAACTAAAGAGTAAGGACCTGTAGAACGAGCGTGAATTTTATCATCAACTAAGTGAACTAATTTGAGCATATAGGCTTTACCCACTGTTACGGGGCGATCAAATGCTTCCCCCGTGCGACCATCATAAAGTTGGATTTTACCCGGTTCATTTTCATTAAATACCCAATCTTTACCCGGTTTTTGAGAGGCTTCTTTTAACAAACCATTAACGGTATTACGAGAGGCTTCTTCTCCGTACATTTCGTCAAAGGGAGTCATTTTAAAGCGGTAGCCTAAATGTTCACCAGCCCAACCTAAAAGGCATTCAAACACTTGTCCCACGTTCATCCGAGAAGGTACACCCAGAGGATTTAAGACAATGTCAACGGGGCTTCCATCAGGGCAATAAGGCATATCTTGACGGGCTAAAATACGGGAAATAATCCCTTTATTACCGTGTCGCCCTGCCATTTTATCCCCGACTTGGATTTTGCGTTTTTGGGCGATATAAACCCTTACTACCATATTTGCACCCGGGGGTAATTCATCCCCTTGTTCTCTGGTAAATACTCGCACATAAACAACCCGTCCTTTTTCTCCGTTAGGAAGACGTAAGGAATTATCACGAACATCTCTGGCTTTTTCGCCGAAAATGGCGCGTAATAATTTTTCTTCAGGAGGTTGATCTGATTCACCTTTAGGGGTAACTTTACCTACTAAAATATCTCCAGATTCTACCCAAGCACCAACCCTGATAATACCCTGTTCATCAAGGTTTAAGAGAGAATCTTCTCCCACGTTAGGAATTTCACGGGTGATTTCTTCAGGTCCTAATTTAGTTTGACGAGCTTCAATTTCGTGCTTTTCAATGTGAATAGTTGTATAAATATCTTCTTGTACTAACCGTTCACTGATAAGAATCGCATCCTCGTAGTTATAACCTTCCCAAGGCATATAAGCAACGGTGATATTATGGCCTAGGGCTAATTCTCCTCCTTCAGTGGCTGAACCATCGGCTAATACTTGTCCGGGTACAACGTCTTCTCCTTCGTCCACTAAAGGTTTTTGATTTAAACAAGTGTCTTGGTTTGAGCGTTCGTATTTTTGGAGATTATAAACAATTTCGTGATTGTCTTTAGTTTTGAGCTTAATTTTTTTAGCATCAACGTAAGTAATTGTACCATAGTCACGGGAAACAATCACCATCCCTGAATCTCGTGCGGCTTGACCTTCTAACCCAGTACCCACTAGAGGACGTTGGGCTCGTAATAAAGGTACTGCTTGACGTTGCATATTAGATCCCATTAAGGCTCGGTTAGCGTCATCATGCTCTAAGAAAGGAATCATCGAGGTAGCTACAGAAACGATTTGTACGGGAGAAACCGCTACATAATCCACTTGAGTTGGTGAAGTAGTAGAAAATTCTTGACGGTAACGAATGGGTACACTTTCCCCTAAAATTACGCCATTTTCATCGGTGGATAAATCTCCCGGAGCGACTCTTTTATCATCTTCTTCGTCGGCGGTGAGGTATTCAGGCGCTAAATCCCAACGTACTTTCCCATTTTCGACTTTGTAGTAAGGAGTGGCAATAAATCCGTATTCGTTAACACGAGCATAAGTAGCTAATGAACCGATTAAACCAGCATTTGGTCCTTCAGGAGTTTCTACAGGACAAATACGTCCATAATGACTAGGGTGAATATCTCGAACGGCAAAACCTGCTCTATCTCGACTTAAACCACCAGGCCCTAAAGCTGAAATACGACGTTTATGGGTCAATTCTGCTAGGGGATTAGTTTGATCCATAAACTGAGATAATTGGGAAGAACCAAAAAACTCTTTTATGGCTGCTATTAAAGGTTTTGGGTTCACCAGAGCAGCAGGAGTTAAGGTATTTGGATCTCCTACCGTCATTCTTTCTCGTATAATACGTTCTAAACGAGATAAGCCTACTCTGACTTGGTTTTGGAGTAATTCACCTACACTTCTTACTCGACGATTTCCAAGGTGATCAATATCGTCAACGTTACCAATATCAAATTCGAGATTAATTAAATAATCCACTACTGATAAGATGTCTTCTACGGTTAAAACCCTGAGATTATAAGGAACTGTCAACCGTAGTTTTTTATTCATTTTATAACGCCCCACTTTGCCTAAATCATAACGTTTAGGATCAAAGAAACGGGTTTCTAATAACGCTTGTCCACCGCTCACGGTAGGAGGTTCTCCCGGACGTAATTTGCGATATAGTTCCATTAACGCCTCGTCAGTGGTGGGATTGCCTTCTTTTTCGAGGGTTTTTTGATAAAAATCGGGGTGACGAAGACGATCTAATATTTCACGATCGCTTAATCCCATGGCTTTTAAAAGCACTTGGGCAGAAATTTTGCGAGTTTTATCAATTCTTACCCACACAACGCCATGTTTATCGGTTTCAAATTTTAACCATGCTCCACGATTAGGGATCACAGAAGCGGAGTAAGTTCTTTTACCGTTTTTGTCTAATTCTGATTTAAAGTAAACTCCGGGCGATCGCACGATTTGATTGACAATGACTCGTTCTGCACCATTAATCAAGAATGTACCTCTATCGGTCATTAAAGGTAAATCACCGATAAATACTTCTTGCTCTTTACGTTCTCCTGTTTCTTTGTTTAATAATAATGTAGGGACATAAACTTGTACGGAGTAACTAGCATCTCGTTTTTTAGCTTCTTCAATATAGTATTTTGGCTCTTTTAGTCGATATTTTTCACCGATGAAGTGCAATTCTAATTTACCTGCATAGTCGGTTATCGGCGTAAAACTGTTGAGTTCTTCAATAATACCATACTCTAAAAACCATTTATAGCTAGAGCGTTGAATTTCGATTAAATCAGGTAACAGTTCTTGGGTTCTCATAAGTCAGTTGTCAATTATCGGTTATTTGATTATCCTATATCTTAGGAATGTTTACAAGATGTTAGATTTCGGACGGGGTTAGGGGTTAAAAAGAATTTATTTTTTGTCTTTGAGTTTTAATAAGACGTAACCCTTTAAGTTTTATGCTGATTTTGATACTTTAATATTCAATTGGTTTTTTTGCCCGTTTCCTTTATATATTAAACAATCTACAAGCGTTGTCGTAAGTTTGCCTCGCAATGGTATCTAATGATACTCCTCTAATTTGTGCTAGTTTTTCAGCGACATGAATAACATAAGCAGGTTCATTTCTTTTCCCCCGATAAGGAGATGGTGCAAGAAAAGGACAATCTGTTTCAATTAATAGGCGATCGCCCGGTACAATAGCGGCACTACTGTGAACGGTTTTAGCATTTTTAAAGGTAACAACGCCACTAAAACTAATATACATTCCCAGATCTAAAAACCATTGAGTTTCTTCTGGATTTCCAGCCCAACAGTGCATTACTCCTGTTACTTTTCCTTTTTCACGGATAAATTTACACAAAATATCCTGTAGAGAAGTAGCCGCATCCCTACAGTGAATAATAACTGGTTTATTCAATTGTTGAGCGATGATCAATTGTTGCCAAAAAACTTCTTTTTGTAGCTCTTGCTGATCATCTTTGTAAAAATCTAATCCCATTTCACCAATGGCGACAACTTTAGGATGAGATTTTGCTGATTGTAAGATTTGTTGGTAGGTTTTTTCCCCTTGCCATTTCTGGGCATCTAATGGGTGTAAACCTACGGAACAATACAATTGAGGAAATCGCAAACACAACTGTTTAATACTTTCAAATTCGTCGGGATGGACACAAGAGTGAACTAATTTACTAACTCCTGCGGACTGCCAACGATTACAGACTGAATCCAAATCTTCTTTGAATAAGTCAAAGTTTACATGAACGTGGGTATCTATTAGTTGCATTGCTGCCTATATTTTATAGTATTATTTTTAAGCAGTTTAGTACTTTTAAAGTTATTTTTGACTATGACAAATAATGCTTAATTTTCCTTGATCAAATCAAGATAACTTAGGATGCTTGAGGTACAGCATTTTTTAATGCTTTTGCTAATCTAGCTTTTTTTCTCGCTCCATTATTTTTATGATAAACCCCACGTTTTACTGCTTTATCAATTTTGCTATAGGCTATAGACATAGAAGTTTGTACTGTTTGTAATTGTTCTTCACTAGGAGAGGAAGCATAAACCTCTACTGCTTGAAAATATTTTTTCATGAGAGTTTTAACGGCAGATTTGTAAGCCTTGTTACGCATACGATTACGCTCGTTAATATCGATTCTTTTTGTTGCGGATTTTGAGTTAGCCACTATCTTCTATTTATATAAGTTACTTAATTAAATATATCCTAAAAAATTCCTCAAAAAAGGAAATCTTTAGTTTTTATTATAGAATATTCAGATTATCTATTCTAACTTTGATATGCTCTATTGACAAGGGCTTATTTTATTAGAGATTTCTTTTTATATGTTCTATATTAATGATAATTTTAAGAAAGGCAATAGGCAACAGGTAATTGAAAGAATATTCCCCCAAAATATCAAAAAAAGTAATTTATGCGGTTACTGTTAATTGAAGATGATCCTGATTTTGTCAAAGCTGATGATACTATCGCTATTTCTAGTGCCTTTGGAGGAGGTTTAGTAGCAGGTTAATTGAAGATTGAACAATTTAAAATCTGAGTAAAAAAAAGTTTTGTCAATATTAGTGACGGACATTCAAAACTAATATCCATAAAATGTATTTTTAAATACCGAAAATAAGCTACACACTTTTTGAGTTATTTGTTATTAATTAACACATCAAAAAAGGGCCAGAAGCCCTTAAAAAAACTACATAAATGGTGGATAATTTTTTATGGTAAATCGGTATATCCCATGAGGAAGCGATCGCACTCTTTAGCGACACCACGCCCTTCATTAAATGCCCACACTACCAAACTTTGACCTCGGCGACAATCTCCTGCGGCGAATACATTGGGGATGCTTGTAGCATATTCTCCATATTCGGCTTTGATATTACTGCGATTATCTTTTTCTAAGCCCATTTGTTCTAATAATAACTGTTCAGGACCGAGAAAACCCATGGCCAGTAAGACTAATTGTGCGGGTAATCTTTTTTCTGTACCTTTGATGGGATTAGGCGTAAAACGCCCTTGCTCATCTCTTGCCCATTCTACTTCCACCGTATGCACGGCGATCACGTTACCTTCGGAGTCTCCCTCGAATTTAGTGGCAGTTGTAGTATAAACTCTAGGGTCATTACCGAATTTAGCGGCGGCTTCTTCCTGTCCGTAATCTAAACGATAAATTTTCGGATATTCGGGCCAAGGGTTGTTTTTTGCTCGTATTTCTGGGGGCTGAGGCATGATTTCTAACTGGGTTACACTATTGCAACCATGTCTTATAGATGTACCAACACAATCTGTACCAGTATCACCACCGCCAATAATCACAACATCTTTTCCTTTTGCTGAGATAAATTCTTCTGGATTATCACTTAAAACGGCTTTAGTGTTAGCGGTGAGGAAGTCCATGGCAAAATTGATCCCTTTGAGCGATCGCCCTTCTATGGGTAAATCACGAGGTTTTCCAGCACCGATAGCAAGAATTACCGCATCATTATCATTAACTAAAGTTTCCGCTGGAATGTCTTTGCCGATGGTACTATTACAAACAAATTTAACTCCTTCTTCTTCTAACAGTTTCACCCTACGCAAGACAACTTTTTCTTTATCCAGTTTCATGTTAGGAATGCCATACATTAACAATCCACCAGGGCGATCATCTTTTTCATAAACCGTGACAGAATGTCCTGCTTTATTAAGTTGTGCCGCCGCCGATAAACCTGCAGGGCCTGAGCCTACAATGGCAATCTTTTTGCCAGTACGTTTTTCAGGAGGTTGAGGCTTTACCCAACCTTGATCCCAACCGTGATCTATAATAGAACATTCTATATTTTTGATGGTGACGGGAGGATTATTTATTCCTAGTACACAAGAACCCTCACAAGGAGCAGGGCAAACTCTACCAGTAAATTCAGGAAAGTTGTTAGTTTTATGAAGTCTATCTAGTGCTTCTTGCCATAAACCTCGATAAATCAAGTCATTCCACTCAGGAATTAAGTTATTAACGGGGCAACCACTAGCCATACCGCTAATAAGTTCTCCTGTATGACAAAAAGGTGTTCCACAATCCATACATCTTGCACCTTGATTACGGAGATTTTCTTCGGGCAAATGTAAGTGAAATTCATCCCAATTATTAATTCTTTCAAGGGGAGCTTTATCGACAGGTAATTCCCTTGTAAACTCTAAAAATCCTGTTGGTTTTCCCATATTTTAAATTCTCAATATTTGTATTTTGACCACTAATTAAGATAATTTATGTCAATGATTCAAGATAATATATTTAACTAATTATTTAACTTGAATATAAAAATTACTTATTTATAATTTAGTTTAAGTCTATTTTAGATTTTAGAGTTATTTTTTATGACTTATTTTCGATTTTTTTTACGATTCTTCATATTAATCAAACTACATCAACTGAATTTTATTAACTTCTTAGAAGAAAAAAGATCCACTAATGATTAAGTAAATACTTTTAAATATAAAATCTTTCTGTGGTAAAAATTTTAGTTAATAATTAAGATTATGATATTCTCGAATATATTTAAAAGGGAAAGGAATTACCGTACTTTGACCTGTGCGTACAAAGTCAACATCCATCGTTTTTAATAAATCTCTAAAAATTAATTTACAACCTTTGATAGCTATAATTTTGCGAATATGACAAGCATCCTTGAAAGATGTTTGAATTTGCTCTGTGCGATCGCCTACAAAATAATAGGCTTCGGTATCGGTTTCACCAAAATAATTAATATTTAAAGCATTAGCAAATACAAAATCGAGAGTTTCATTATCTTTAGGAAACCTAAATCTCACTTGATATTTTTCTAATAAATAATCTCTAAATTTAGTCGCTTCATCAGTATTCGCAGTATAAGATATTTTTCCGTTATGGTTACGTTGTGAACCTAAATATTGTTGAATTAAATTATATAATTCTTTCTTGGATATATCATAAGTATAATTATTTTTAAGTTGTTCACAAAAATCCTCAAATTTTCTTTTCTTTAAGTTAGGATATAACGGTAAAAATTCTTGAATAATATTAATAATTGCTAAACCATTGTTCAGGTTTTCTGGTAATTTTTTTTCAATTTCTTTTAATAAATATTCTATTTCTGGTAAGTTAGGTAAAGTAATTTCATTGGAGTGAAAAATTAAATTAATATCGCCACTATCTGACATAACAAAACCTTCAAACTGAAAAGATGATTTTGTCTTATTTTTTTCAAATTGTTCAATATACTTGTAATAATCTTGATATTTATGATCATTGAACAAACTTTCACGAGTATCTAAATTTTCAAATTCAAAACTACCGTCTGGATTAATAATCATAAAAATTAAAATCTTATTATCTTGATTATCTTCATTATTACTATTTTTTTTATATTGCCCAAATATCCACTTTTTCTCTGATTTTATTTCATCTTCTAACTTATCTAAATCAAAAGGACTTAATTGAGTATTATTTTTATTGTTTGATTGATTAGATTTAAAAGTAGCTGATGGAGATGATTGTACGATATTATTCCAATCAAAAAGACTAATTTTTTTATACGCAATATCTTGTTTGATAATTAATTCTTTAATCAAAGTTTTAATAATAGCTTTAGAGATATTTTCTCCCGATTCAATAGTTAAATGTTGTCTTGGGGTAATTTTATCTGATAGTAAGTATTCATCTTCAATATTATTACGTTGATAATAGTTTTTATCATGAATAATTCTCAGATTAAAAACTCCTTCAATTTCATGATTATTAATAGAAACTAAATTTTGATCCTTAAAAAAGGGTTTCAATAATTCTTGAATATCATTAACTAATTTTTGGGAGGTTTCATCTTTAACTAAATCAACAATATTAATTCTTTGATTATCGAGAATATAATGAAGTTTCTCAGGCTTTTTAAATATTAAATTTTTTGAATCAAACTCAATACATTCATCAATTTTTAATGGAATAAACTCTACTGTTAGATACTTATTAAGATGCTCTTTTATATCCTTAATTACTTGATTTAAAATTCCTCCCCTACTGCTTTTAAAATCTTCTATATTTTTAAACTTTAGAAAATCTTGATGAGTTTTTTTACCTTTTATTCCTGCTTTAATATAAGTTTTTTTCGGATCATTTTTGTCTTTTTCTCCCAAGGATCTTCTTAAAATATTGTTACCATCAAATAGTACATATTGTGGACGGTTTAAATATTTTTGGACTTGTATTTTACGTTTACCTGTTGCAGTTTTTAATTCAGAGAAAATATCTATTTTTAAACGATAAGTTTCCATACTCACATTAAGCAAAAATTCATTGTCAGTATTATTAATATAATTAAGATTTACTTCTCCAACTTGTATGGATTTATATAATTTATTGCTGTTTAAACTAGGCACTTTTAACAAACAACCAGTAAGATTAGAAAACTGAAGACTAGGATATTTTGATCTTGATGAACCAAGATAATTTAATAATAAACGAGCTAAGGCTTCACTATCAATAAAACTTTCACCATTATCGATATTGAGATTTTTTATTTCAACTTCATTAACTATAAAATCTTCTTTTTTTTCATTTTCTTGTGTATCATCACCGCTATAATTTCTTAGTCGTGTTATTAATTTATAAGCATTATTTTCTTGTTTTTTAAACATAGCAAAAGCATATTTTTCTGTATAACAAACAGCTAAGGCTTTATATTCATCACCTAAAAGAGAATCTAATACTTTTGCACCCCACCATCTGCTATTATTATCTATTCTTTTAAAAGCAAGAAAAATAAAATCATTTTTAATATTATCAAGATGAAAGGTAAATTTTAAACGATTAGTAATAATAGTCATGATAAATTATTGGATAAATAGTCTATTGCTTTTGGAACAATTTTATTATTTTGACATAGAAAAGGAATGATAATTATTTTTTTCTCCTGATGATACTTAGGGATAAATGCACAATTATCAGTATTGGCTAAAATATTAATAATAAATACTTTTTGAGCGTTAATTTCAGTCATTTTAGCTCGAATTTTCTCTAACTCTGTTTCTTCATCTTGATCAAAATTATTCCAATATTTAAAGTCAAAATAAATACCATCGGCAGTTTTAAAATCAAATCTTTCAAATTCAATATCATCAAGTTCTAATAGTTTAATATCAGAATAGGTCTCTAAAATATGTTTACCACAAACTTCTCCTAATGCACCCTTATAAATATTATTAAAAATTGGTGGGCTAATTATTAATTCTGCTTTCTCAAAATTAGTAGCCCAATTATTCTCAATAAATAAGTCTTTTAATAAGTCAATTTTCATTAATTCTGGTAATTTAGCAGACATTTCACTTACTTCTTGATTTCCCTCATTTTTATCAAAGAAAATTTTTACTTTTCCATAATCATTTGTTTGAGTAAATCTGTAATAATTATTAGGTTTTGATAATTCTATATAAATTTTAAACCACTCTTTTTCACAATCTAATTTATTAACAATCGTTGGCTGACATAAAACTTGCTTTCTTAAGGATTTCCATTTTTCAATATCTTTAGCATCCCAAATATTATTTAATCTATTTTGAATATACTTAAAATCCTGCTCACTTGTAGTTTCAGCTTTATTTTTTGCTTCTTTTATTTCTTCTGAAAATATCATCGATTGATTACAATTTTTCACTAATTCTTGATATTCTTTAACGGGAATAATCTCTGAAGGTAATTGAACACGATTAAGATATTTTTTGATACTACTATCTGCCAAAATATGAATAGTTGAGGCTTTCATATTAGTACGACAAATTCTTCCTAATGCTTGAATAATTACTTTGTTTAAATATTTAGTAAAAGCAGAAGTTTCAGGCAACTTAATATGACTTTTTGAGCGATAATTTTTATCTCCGATATATTTATGAAAAGCCTCATCTAATTTACCTTTAAATTGTTGGCGAGACATAACACCATTTTCTAATAAAAATTCTAATTGAAAAAGATGTTTAATAAAATTTTTATCTTGATTTTTTTCTTCTTCATTACTATTAATAGTGATTAATAAATTAGTTGGGTTTTCTAAATAAACACCATTAATATCCATTTCTAATCTATCATCAAAATCATTAATTTTAACTGCGTTAAAACCTTCGGGGATAGTATATTGTAAGTTAACTCCTGCACCTAAAGTTTGATAGGTAGAAATAATAAAAATTCTTTCACCTGTAGCTAATCTTTCCTTTAATTTTTTTAATTCTTCATCAAAGTTTTTACTACTTAAAATCACATATTGCTTTTTAATTAATTGTAAATTATCTTCATTAGGATCAAAACCATTGGCATAACAAAAATAAGGATTAATTATCTTTAAATCTAACTTTGAGTCATCATCTTTAGGAAACTTATTTAAAAAGCAAATAAAAGCCTGACAATCTTCATTTTGATTAAAATATTGCCATGCTTCTAATAATCTTACATAACGACAAAAAACATATTTATTTCCTTGAGATTCAGTTAGTAAACTATTAGCGCATACTTCATCTTTTACTATTGTTTTAAGTATTTCTAAGGCTTCATTTTTATCTTCTGTACCAATAAATTTAGCTTTAATTTCGATTTGATTATAACCTTTTGTTATCACTTCATATTCATTTTTTAATTGATTAATTTCGTCTTCCGAAAGGGAATAAAAAGAGTTTTTTAGATATTGTTTTAAAAATTTAATATCATAATTACCAATATTAGTATCCATACTAGCAGTAGCAGAAATTCCTACTACCATCCCTTGCTGACATAGTTTCCATAAAAAACCTTCAGGAGTCTGATTAAAGTTATAAAAATAAATTTTAGAGCTTAAATCATGGTTATCATTATCCACAATATCATGATATTTAAAACCTACTTCATAAAAACTTTGAAATTCATTTATTTGTTTTTCATTCTTTGACATACTAGCCGAAGAATTGGAAATTTTTAGGATATTTTCCATTAACCAATCAGTAGTTTTTTTATCTACTTCTTTACAAGTAAAATCTAAAATTGAGCGAATAGCTGATTCAAGGGAATAAATATCGTCACCTTTTTCTTTTTTTAAGTTATGATAATTTTCAGCTAAAAAACTAATTCTTGTTTCAAAATAAGTTATAAAACCTCTTACTTGTCCTAATAAATATGGTATTGTCTTATTTTTTTGAGAACCTATTTCTTCATGTTTAACTTTTTTAATCCAATTAATATTATCCTCATTATCAGTATTGATAATTAATTGATAATCACGGTTTAAAACATTATGATTTTCATAGTCATAAAATAGAAAATTTCTGGATTTATCCGAATCATTAATATTCAATTTATAGGCATATTTTAAGTTAAATTTTTGATAAATATCTTGAGATTCTTGTCTTAATTCTTCTATGATTACTGTTAAAGATTTCCAATTTTTATTCTGAGATATTTTTTGTTTTTGTCTTTTCTCAGATTCTTCGAGAAAATATTTAGGAAATTCACTATTATTAATATTATTATGAATATTAGAAAATAATGAGATTAAATCAATTTTATGTTTGTTTCCTTCTTCAATTATTCGATTTAAAATCGTATCTTTAGTAGTGTCAAATTCATCAATAAAAACTAGAGAATTTTTAGCTAAGTTATGATAACAATAATAAGATGGTTCAATAAGAGTAGAATTTTTTAAGAAAAACTTATCTATACTCAAGAATAAAACTGTTCTATTATCGGTAAAAACTGTCGGATATAATTTACCAATCCATTGATAATTACTATCGTTTTTGATTAATTCTAAACGTTTTTCTTTCTTCTTGCATTTTTGTTTTAAAGTTTCTATAATCTCATATCTAAAACTAGGTTCATATTTATCCTTAATATCATTTTTTAGTCCTTGCAAATAATCTAAATCAATATTTTTTTTATCTTTCTCTAAATTTTCTAAGTGTTTTATTTTATTAAATAATTTTTTATAGTTTTCACTCTTTTTAAAATCCTCTGGAATCTCACAATTTAGTAAATTATCAATGACAAAATCTAAATTAGAATTGATAAATAAAACATTTTCTTGATATTCTTTTTCTTTATTATCTTGAATAAAACGCTTTTTTAAATCTTGATAAGGTAAATTCTTTTTTAGGTTAGTAATGAAGATAATTTTTCTACCTTGTGCTTTAAATTGCGGATAATTATGATAAATAAAATCTAAAACATTATGGGTTTTTCCAAAACCCGTTGGCATACTCAGAAGCAATAAACCTGTTTTATCCTCAAGACAGTATTTCTCCAAAATATTTTGTAAACTGTTCATAATTTTATTTCTGATCAATACTTTTAATTATCCTAATGATAGCATACTTGTATTAATACAAAAATAATTATCAATTTTTTATTCTTAAAACAACATTGCCCGAAAAAATCAACAAACACGCTTATTAATTCGTATTCGCAAATTTTCTCAGGCAACGATTTTTATTTTAACCTTGATAATCACAAGGATTTTTATTTGATGACAAAAGCATTATAAAGCCTTTGAGAATTACTCTGAAGTAGAAAAAGAGACTAGCTAAGAGCGTTGATAGCGTAGTCGAGGTAGGAGTTAGCTTCAACAGCAGAATCACCACTTAAACCATGGTTAGCTTTGATGTATTTTAATGCTTCAACATACCAGCTAGGAGATAAGTCAAAACTACGGTTGATTTCATCAATACCAGCGATTAAGTACTCATCCATAGGACCAGTTCCACCAGCTACTAAACAGTATGTTACCATGCGTAAGTAGTAACCGATGTCACGAGAACATTTTGCTTTACCTTCGGCAGTAGAAGCGAAGTTAGCACCAGAAGTTGTGGTGGTGTAAGGAAATTTGTTGTAAACTGCATTTGCTGCACCATCAACTAAACGTTGTGCGTTATCGGTTAAGGATTTAGCGGCTTGTAAACCTGCGGTTGCTTGACGAAAACGACCGAAAGCGGTTTGAAGTTCGGTGCTGCTTAAGAAACGTCCTTGAGAATCTGCTGCTGATACTGCTTCAGTTAAAGGGGTTTTCATTGTGATTTATTTCTCCTAAATTATATTATGTTATGTGAATTAATTGAACTTAATTGGTATGGTTATACCTATGCAACTGCAGCAGCAGCACGATCAAAGTAAGTAGCAACTTCAGCCATTAAAGAACTACAATCACCAAGGGTAATATTGTTGGTATCATTAGCGATCGCAATAGCTGCATCTTTCATTTTTTGAACGCCAACAGCTACGGAAGAACCAGGAGTACCTAAAGCTAAGTAGGTTTCACGAAGTCCATTTAAACAACGATCTTCTAATACGGAAGCGTCACCAGAGAAAATAGCGTAGGTAACGTAACGTAAGATGATTTCCATGTCACGAAGACAAGCAGCCATACGACGGCTAGTATAAGCATTTCCGCCGGGTGCGATTAATTGAGGTTGCTCAGCAAATAAAGAACGAGCAGCGTTGGTAACGATAGCAGAAGCGTTGCTGGTGATACGATTTACAGTATCAATACGTTTGTTGCTGTCACTTACCATTTGGCT
The DNA here is from genome assembly GCA_009993045.1 of Cyanobacteria bacterium CG_2015-22_32_23. GTDB lineage: Bacteria > Cyanobacteriota > Cyanobacteriia > Cyanobacteriales > Cyanobacteriaceae > Geminocystis. The sequence continues at coordinate 22,670 of JAACUG010000098.1, read as the reverse complement.
TAAAGCATCGATTTGGCTAGAGCTTAAGAACTCACCACGTGCGTCAGCTTGAGAAACAACCCTTGTGAATGCGTCGTACATTTTAAGTTAATCTCCTATATAGAAGTAGTTTGTTAGTTTGTTTTATTAAATTTTAGTTCAACAAAAAAGTTAAACCAGAATCGGGATTTTCTTCCCAAAAATCAGTTTCTCTTATTATGTGCTTAAGTCAAAGTTATTGTTAAGCACTTGTAAAGAAACTTAATATTTTGACAATTTCTTCTGGAGAAATCAGTTTTTGAAAAGTGTTTTAACCTTTCATATAATTTTATACCCTGTATCTGCGCATTTGTTTATTACGTCTTGTTAAATTTTCTGAGATACTTATTTACATTTCTTCATGATGTATCATGGGTGAAGAAAAGAGAAAGGAGATTTTTCTCAATATTCCTAATTCTCCACCTAGTAGACTTCTTGCAGAAGTGGAGTAATGAGTAATAAGTAATGAGTAATAAGTAATGAGTAATGAGTTAAGAAATTAACGTTTTCGATCCTAAAATAGATTTTACTTTTTATTTTGCAAGAGGTCTTAGGGAATAATTAACAATTATTTTCTGTGATTAACGTTATCTTTAAGAAAACTCTGCCATAAAGATAATTAAATCTATCATACGACAAGAATAACCCCACTCGTTATCATACCAAGAAATTACTTTAAAAAAGTTAGAGTTAAGTTCTATACCAGCTCCAGCATCAAATATACTTGAATGGGAATCTGTAATAAAATCACTTGATACCACAGGTTCGTCAGTATAGCCTAAAATACCTTTTAATTCGTTTTGGGAAGCCTTTTTCATTGCCTCACAAATAGCTTGATAAGAAGTAGCTTTTTCTGTACGAAAAGTCAAATCCACGGCGGAAACATCAGGAGTTGGTACTCTAAAAGCCATTCCTGTTAATTTACCTTTAAGTTGAGGTAATACTAATGTTACTGCTTTAGCCGCTCCTGTAGAGGCAGGAATGATGTTTTGAGTGGCACTTCTACCCCCTCGTAAATCTTTACGACTGGGACCATCAACAGTGGGCTGAGTGGCTGTCATAGAGTGAATTGTGGTCATTAATCCTTCTAATAAACCAAAATTTTCGTCTAATACTTTAGCTATGGGTGCTAGACAATTAGTAGTACAACTAGCATTAGAGACAATATCATGTTTACTAGCATCATAGGTATGATTATTGACACCCATTAATAATGTTGCGACTTTTTCAGGCTCTTTTGTCGGTGCTGAAATTACAACTTTTTTTGCTCCAGCTTTGAGATGTTTTGCTGCGCCTTCATAATCAGTAAATAAGCCTGTGGCTTCTACGACAAATTCTGCACCATATTCACCCCAAGGCAATTCTTCAGGATTACGCACAGAAACACAAGGGATAAACTTATCATTAACTTTGATACCGTTAGATTCAGCTTCTACTTTACCGTTAAATTTTCCGTGAGTAGAATCATATTTTAGTAGATAAGCAATACTTTCTGGAGGTACTAAGTCATTTATGCCTACAAATTCGATGTTAGGATTTTCTAATCCTGCACGAAATACCAGTCTGCCAATTCTGCCAAAACCGTTAATAGCTACTTTTATTTTAGACATGAAAAACTATATATGTTGAATTTTGATGATAAATGATTAAACAATATTATTTAATCACTTTCATTTTATTTTGTAATTCTATTTTTGAGCATTTTTTTTCTTAGTTTTTATTTTGTCAATTAATCATGACTTTTAGATTTTTATGATTAAGAAAAGATTAAGTTATTATAAAGAGAAGAAAATTTTAATTTATAGATATTTTGCCCTTAAAATTATTTAATTTTAAATATCATCTATCAGGGTTAATTGATAAATTTCTCGACGAGAAAAATTGGTATATTTTGCTAAATGTTGACTAGCTTCACTTTTACTCATTCCTTGATTTAATAATTTAACCATTTCTAGTTTTATTTCTGTTTCGGATAATTCTAATTCTTCTTGTTGATTATTTCCTTCTACAATAATGGTAAATTCTCCTTTTGGTTCACGATTTTGATAAAAAGTAATGGCTTCTTGAATTGTACCTCTCCAAAATTCTTCATGAAGTTTTGTTAATTCTCTAGCTAGAGTAAGATTTCTATTTAGTCCAAAAAACTGTGCAAAATCCTTTAAAGTTTTTTCTACACGATGAGGCGCTTCATAAAAAATTATCGTGCGTTTTTCTGTTACTAAACTATGGAGTAAATTATCTCTTAATTTCTTTTTCGTGGGTAAAAAACCTTCAAAACAAAATCTTTCTGTAGGCAAACCAGAAGCAATTAAACCATTTATTCCAGCCATAGCACCCGGAATGGGTATGATATTAATAGCATTTCCAATACAGCTTAACACAAGATGATAACCAGGATCTGAAATAACGGGAGTACCAGCATCACTTACTAAAGCTATATTTAAACCATTTAATAATTTTTCTGATAATTCGGTTATTCTTGTTTGATGGTTATGTTGATGATAACTAATTGTCGGAGTTTTTATTTGATAATGTTGTAATAATTTTCCCGTGTGTCGAGTATCTTCGGCGGCGATTAAATCAACTTCTTGTAAGATTCTAATAGCACGAAAAGTTATATCTTCTAAATTGCCGATGGGAGTAGCTACGAGATAAAGTATTCCTGTCACGATAAATAGTAAGTAATAAAATAGTAAGTATAACTGAGATCTTGCATCAGATCAAAAATACTTAATAAACAAAAGTCAAAAAATCAATTTTAGTATAGTTTGAGTCAATTTTAATCCCTTTGTCCTTTGCCCCTTGCCCTTTGCCCTAGCATCACCAGTTAATTTTTAACGAGGTGCAAAATCTGAGTATAAATCTTCTTCCTGAATGAATAGCTAATTATTTTCATCTCAGGTGGTATAAGATAAAAAGCAGTTAATAACCGAAAAAAAATCTAATGGAATGAGTCAATTCACCCTTAATCTTCTTCAAGGTGCAGTATCTTTTAATTTTAGTCTTAATGGTGCTGAAAAACTTAAACAAGATATTGCTGTTTTAATGCAAAGTTTGAAAGAGATTACTTTACACGCAAAAACAGGTGGTAAACCGACACCTAAAAAAGCGATGGAATATCAATATACTGGAGATGTTTTTTTTGAGGTATTTTGTAATCCGAATATTTATCCTAGTCCTTTTTCTGCTAAAGTGTTAGTTACCGTTAGAGATGAACGTTTAAGATTGACTTCGGAAGCGGAATTAACCCGTTTAGTGGAAGATTTAGAGCAATATTTAAGTAGTTAATAATTGTAAATTTGAGTTGACAAATGACTGTAATTGCTGTAATTGATTATGATATGGGAAATTTGCACTCTGCTTGTAAGGGTTTAGAAAAAGCTGGTGCAACCCCGAAAATTACTTCCTCCCCCTTGGAAATTGCCCAAGCTGATGGGGTAGTTTTACCCGGTGTAGGTTCTTTTGATCCTGCTATGCAACATTTAAAGGAAAGAGATTTGATTGAGCCTATCACACAAGCGGTTAAAAGTGGTAAGCCTTTTTTGGGTATTTGTTTAGGATTACAAATTTTATTTGAGGCTTCGGAGGAAGGAAAAGAAGAAGGTTTAGGTATTATTAAGGGTAAAGTAAGGCGTTTTCAATCGGAAGCAAATTTAACTATTCCTCATATGGGGTGGAATACTCTTGATTTTACGCAAAACAATCATTCTTTATGGAAAAATCTTCCTCTTTCTCCTTATGTCTATTTTGTACATTCTTATTATGTCACTCCCTCTGATTCTAGGGTAATTTCTGGACAAGTTACTCATGGTTCACAAACTGTAACTGCAGCGATCGCCAAAGATAATTTAATGGCAGTGCAATTTCACCCAGAAAAATCATCCCATCATGGTTTACAAATATTAACGAACTTTGTGGAATTGGTTTGTACTTAATTTTGCTTTTAGTTTTAAGATTTTTTGCCTAACTTCAAATCTTCAACGATGAAAAATTATTGGTTATTTAATGAGAATGTAATTTATGTTATTAAACGTATATCTCAAGGATTTTTAACGTTATTATTAGCATCAATGTTAAGTTTTGCGATTATTCAATTAGCGCCAGGGGATTATCTTGATAATTTGCGACAAAATCCGACTATTTCTCAAGAAACCCTTGAGGAGTTAAAAATTCGTTTTGGTTTAGATAAACCGCCTTTACAGCAATATTGGTTATGGTTTAAACAAGTTATTACTGAATTTGACTTTGGGCAAAGTTTCGTTTATTCTCGTTCTGTATCTAGTCTTATTTTAGAAAGAATACCTGCTACTTTACTTTTAGCTTTTTCTTCTATTATTATTACATGGGCCATCGCTTTACCTTTAGGAATTATTAGCGCCGTCAAACAAAACACCGTTACTGATAGGGTATTAAGAGTAATTAGTTATTTTGGGCAAGGTTTTCCTAGCTTTATTACCGCTTTATTATTACTAATCCTAGCTCAAAACTTAGTGCCGATTTTTCCTATTGGTGGCATGACAAGTATTAATTATGATGAATTATCGTGGTGGGGAAAAGTTAGAGATATAGCTTGGCATATGATTTTACCTACTATTGCTTTAAGTATTACCAGTTTTGCAGGTTTACAAAGACTTACAAGAGGGCAACTTTTAGATGTACTAAGACAAGATTACATACAAACTGCAAGGGCGAAAGGATTACCTGAAAATCAAGTTTTATATATTCATGCTTTGCGCAATGCAATTAATCCGTTAATAACTCTTTTAGGCTTTGAATTTGCTAGTTTATTAAGTGGCTCTTTTATCGCTGAATATTTCTTTAATTGGCCTGGGTTAGGAAGATTAATATTACAAGCAGTACAAGCTCAAGATTTATATTTAGTTATGGCTAGTTTAATGATGGGAGCTACTATGTTAATTATTGGGAACTTAGTGGCAGATTTGTTATTAAAAGTAGTTGATCCTCGCATAAAATTAGAAAACCTTGATCATTAATACATAAAAATTATCCTCTTTTCTCTTTAAAAATAATTAATAAAAAATCTGATAAATACTTGACATTTTCAAATTAAAAGGTTATAATTAAGATATAAAATAAAGCCACCTTTTCTTGACCCGTTGCGGTCGGGGAGGGGTGGCTTGTGTCTATTTTATTAGTTGAATATTTTTTACTACTAATAAAAAAGGAGTTATCAATTATAATTCTTTAATTTTTAGAGATATTGATAATTTAACTCAAGGTTTCGGTTATTAAAAAACTGATTAAAAGAAAGAGGGAAGCAATGATAAAAAATAAGAATATTCCTCCGGGTAAAAAACTTAATAAACCAAATCCTCTTAATAAGTATAAAAGGATCGTTAGAGGAATAAAAAGAACTATTAATAGACGTAATTTTTTAGTTATTTTTTGAGTTTTTCTATTCATAGATATTGATCAATAATAAATGATTTTTATATTAACAACATTCTATATGACAAAGAGCATAATATTCAGGAGAAAGATATTGACAAGCATAACTTTGGAGTTTTTCTGGGGATAAATTTTTGACAATCTGAGGATATTTTAAGGCTAAATGTGCATTTTCTAGCATCTCATAATAACCATATAAACCAGCTAATTGTTCTGGGGTTTCTGTGGAGAAAATATAGTTATGACATAAGGCTTTCTGACAATTTATTAGTTCTTGAACGGTAATCGGATTTTGTTGTAATTGATGAATTTCGTTTCTAATTTTATCTTCTAGGATAGTCATTTTATCAGGAGATAAATAAGCGGAAATAGTAAATAAGCTAGAGTGTTTTTGTAGGGAAAAATCACAACTTATGTCTAATACTAAATGTTCTTCTTCTCGGAGTTTTCTGATTAGTCTTGAAGTTCTGCCTCCTGTTAATATTACTGATAACATATCAAGGGCGATCGCACCTTCTAGGTTATCAATACCAGCGCCAAGCCACCCCATAACGAGGCGTGAATGTTGAAGTCGGGGAAAAAATAGTTGTTGACGGCGAATATCAATCATCGGTGGTTCACTATCAAATGTAACTTTAGGACATTCAGAACGAGGACTAAAATTTTGGAAACATTTTTCTACCAAAGAAATTGCTTTATCTTGAGTAATGTTACCAACTAAAACAACGGTCATATTTTCTGGTTGATAGTGGGTTTTATGATAACATCGCATCTGATTAGGAGTATTATTTAATAATAATGATTCTTCTCCTAAAACGGAACGTCCATAAGGATGATTGGGATAAATACTACTAGCGAGATGTTGAAGAATAATCCAATCATAGTCATCATTACTAGAGCGGATTTCTTCTAATACTACATCTCTTTCAAGGTAAAATTCTTCATCGGGTATTTCTGCTTGTAATAATATTTCTGCTAAATAAGGTAAAGTGTCAGGTAAATATCCAGAGGCGGTGGTTAAGTAAAAATGAGTATAATCATAACCTGTGGCTGCGTTGGAGTAACCTCCAGTATTTTCAATAATATAATCAAAATCTCCGGGTAATATATTTTTTGTCCCTTTAAAGATCATGTGTTCTAAAAAATGAGACATTCCAGACCACGATTGAGGTTCAGTAGTAACTCCTGCATTAACCCAAATATCAGCGACAACAACAGATGTAGAGGAAATTTCTTGATGTATTAAAGTTAAACCATTATTAAGGGAAATCCGATTAAGATGGTAACGGTAATTAGATTGAGGAGTAGTTTTGTTATATGTTGAGAATATCATATAAAGACATTGTTTTACCTTTCCTTAATCTTACCTTGAATATTAGGAAGAGATTAATTTTTTTTAGTGGAGTCAATAAAGTCGAATTTATAACCTACCCCTCGTACAGTAGAGATATAGGGGGGTTTATTAGGGTCAGAGTCTATTCTACGGCGAATTTGCCCGATATGAACATCCACCACCCGATTATCACCCATAGGGTTATTTTTCCAGACGTTATTAACTAAATCTTTTCGGCGAAATACTTTACCTTGATTACTAGCAAGAAAATAAAGAAGATCAAATTCTAAACTGGTAAAAATTATTTCTTCATTATTGAAGATTATTTGTCGAGTTTCAGGATTAATAATTAAACTACCAAATTGTAGGATATTAATATCTGTAGAGTTAATTATTCGTTTGCGACGCAAAATGGCTTGTACTCTAAATTCTAATTCTTCTAAGTCAAAAGGTTTGGTGAGGTAATCATCCGCGCCAATTAAAAAGCCTTTTTTCTTATCTTCAACATCGGTGCGACTGGTAAGCATTAAAATAAAAACATCGTTCTGATTCTGCATTTCTTGACAGAGATTATAACCGAGAGTATCGGGTAAATTTATATCAAGAATAACTAAATCTGGGCGAAAACGATTAAATATTTCTGTGGCAGTTTTTCCATCAGAGGCAGATTCCACAAGATATTGTTTTTGGGTAAGAAAACGTCTGATTAAATTGCTAATGTGAATATCATCATCAACGATTAGAATTTTAGCTAAAGCTACTTCCATATTAGTTTTTGGTGGCGGTATTCATCAAAGTTTGAATATTTAATTTTATCAGGATCGATTTTAAAGATAAAGTAAAATAATCATCTAAAATTATCCTAAAAATTAAGGTACTGAGTTTAACTATAATATTATTTGTTAATGAGTGCAAATTAATCAAATTCATTTATTCAAGTTAAGGTTATTAATAATTATTGAGAATTGGAGGAATAAAACAAAAATGACTGAGTTAAATCCTTATGAACAATTAGGCCTTACAGAAAATGCTTCTTTTGACGAAATACAGGCAGCAAAACAAAATCTTAAGGAAAAATATCAAAATGATCCCCCAGCCATTGAAAGTATCGAAATTGCTTATGATGCGATTATTATGCAACGATTAAGACTCAGACAAGAAGGTAAAATTAAAGTACCCGAACAAATTAGATTTCCTGAAAAAATTATGGAAACTAAAAAAATATTAACTATCGAAAATAATCCCACAGCAAAAAAAGTTTCTTTATGGTTAAATGATTTATTAGATCAACCATCGGTGAAAGAAATTTCTCTTAACGGTATCGTTTTTCTTCTCTTAATTGCTATCAGTATTTTTAATACAAATAGTCAAATATTACCTCTTTTATTAACTGGTGGTGTGGGAACAAGTTTTTTTGTTTTATATCGTAAAAGAAGATTGTTTTGGCGATCGCTAGGAATTACTTTTATTGCTTTTATAATTGGTGTTTCTTTAGCTAATATTTTATTTAATTTATCTATAGGAATTGGCTTAAATATTAGTTTAGGATCGGAACAATTTGCAACGTTATTTACTTTTTGTTTATTATGGTTAATAAGTAATTTTATTCGCTAAATAAATGTTAAAAGTTAATAATTTAACCTAATACCTAATATCTAAAACCTATTTAAACTAATTATGAATTGAACCGTCAGGCATAATTGCACCTTTTAAATTAGTATTTGTGAGATTTACTCCTGTTAAATTAGCTTTTTCAAGGTTGGCATTTTTAAGATTAGCATTACTTAAATTAGCATAAACAAGAGAAGCATTAATTAAATTAGCATGGCGTAAGTCAGCATTACTTAAATTAACATGACTGAGATTTGCTTCGGCTAAATTAGCTTTTTCTAAGATCGATTCTGTTAAATCACTACCATCAAAATCTGCTTGATATAAATTAGCATTACTAAAGTTTACTTTTTGTAAGTTAGCATTGATTAACTGTATTTGAGTTAAATTAGCGTTAGAAAAATTAGTCAAATGTTTTTTACTTTTACTACTCAAATTAGCTAAATCTAAGTCGGCTTTGGTTAGATTTGCGTTGTGAAAATTTGCACCTGAAAGATTGGCTTGAATAAAATTACTTTCTGATAAATCTGCTTTTTCAAAATCACTTCTTTCTAAAATACTATGACTAAAATTACTATGATTAAGAGTTGCTTCTGAAAAATTTGCTTGACTAAGATTACTGTTTTTTAGATTACTATGAGTTAAATCGGCTTTTCTAAAATCCGTTTTTTTGGCGTTAATTTTTTCTAAATTACTAAAAGTTAAATCAGTTTCTGAGAAGTTAGCTTTTCGTAAATTAAGATTAGTAAAGTTAGTTTTATGTAAGTTTGATTTGAATAAATTAGCTTTTTCTAAGTTAAACTTATTTTTGGGAAAATGATAGTTAGATAAATCACATTTTATACATTTATTTTCTTTTATTAATTGTGCAATATTATCTTTACTGTAAGCATTTGCATTAGGAATATAACTAAAATAAACTGTTATAATAGTTACTAAACATAAAGTTATTGATAGTAGTTGATTTTTTTTGCTCATAGGAAGAATCTCAAAAAATTAATGAGGTAAATAAGTTAATAATAGGAATCTTAAATTATATGTGAGAAACTATAAATCAGAGAAAAGAATTGACCGTTGATGATGAACAATTGATAGTTAACTTCTGAGAATAACTTTATTCAATAATTCGATAGTCACAACTTTGATAAGATAACTATTATTACATTTTCAAGCTGATTATAACCTCCCAAGGAGATAAAAACAATTGCTAATTATTAAATATCAATTATTGTGTTATGTTTTTAAAGAATATTTATCTTAGTTATTTTCGTAATTATATTCAAGAAGAAGTTAATTTTCATAGTAATAAAATAATTATTTTAGGGAATAATGCTCAAGGTAAATCAAATTTATTAGAAGCGATTGAATTACTATCAACATTAAAAAGTCATCGTACCAGTAGAGAACAAGATTTTGTCTATAAAGATCGAGTTTATGGTCAAATAAAAGCTAATATTAGTCGTAATTTTGCTGATTATGATTTAGGTATAATGTTACCATTTAAAGGTAGAAGAGAGTTAACTTTAAACTATGAGAAATTATCTCGTAATTTAGATTTTTTAGGTATAGTTAATACTGTTTTATTTTCTAGTTTAGATATAGATTTAGTAAGAGGTTCGCCTGAATATAGAAGAAATTGGGTGGATAATCTTTTAGTACAATTAGAACCAATTTATAGTTATATTATTAAACAATATTTACAAGTTTTAAAACAAAGAAATGCCTTATTAAAAAGTTTTAAAACTCGAGGAATTATGACTTTTTCTAGTTTATCAAAATCGGAAGAATTAGAATTACAATTATGGGATGATAAATTAGTAGAAACTGGTTGTCGAGTCATGAGAAGAAGAGGAAGAGTTTTAAGTAAAATAGAACCTTTAGCAAAATTATGGCATAATCAAATTAGTAATAAAACCGAAAAATTACAAATAATATATCTTCCAAATGTAGAATATAAAGAGAATGAAATAGAAGATATACAAAATAGAATTAGAGAAGAAATTAATCATAAACGAAATGCGGAAATTAGTTCAGGAAATACATTAGTAGGTCCTCATCGAGACGACATCGATTTTATGATAAATCAAGCTACCGCCAAAAATTATGGATCTCAAGGACAACAAAGAACGTTAGTATTGTCTTTAAAGTTGGGAGAATTGCAATTAATTGAACAAGTGGTAGGAGAAACTCCTTTATTATTATTAGATGACGTAATGGCAGAGTTAGATTTAAAACGGCAGCAACAATTATTGGATTCTTTAGGAAATCGTTTTCAAACTTTTATAACCACAACTCACTTGAATTATTTTGATAATAAATTATTACAACAAGCACAAATTATTGAAGTTGAAAAAGGAAAAGTGATTATATAATTTTAAATATTGAGATCAAACTTTTATAGATTCGGATTCTATAGTTTCTAATCCTGATACTTATTAAATTGATGTTCTAAAAGCGAAACAACTTTTATGGTTAATTATAATCCGAAAAACTTTTTAATTTTGGCGGTGGATGATAATGCTGTTAACAGAATTTTATTGGATAAATTATTAACAAAAGAAGGATATAATACTAAATTTTTTGCTAATAGTGAAGATGTCATGTCTTCTCTGGAAAAGATTAATCCTGATTTGATATTATTAGATTTAATGATGCCAAAGATTAATGGTTTAGAATTGTGTGAACAAATTAAATTAAATCCTCATTTCCAAGAAATTCCTATTATTTTTATCACTGCTAGTGACGATAAAAAAGATTTATTGAAAGCCTTTGATTTAGGTGCAGTAGATTACATTATGAAACCTTTTCATAATCAAGAATTATTGGCTAGAGTAAAAAATCATATGGAGTTAAAATTTACTAGAGATGAATTAAAAAAGGCATTAGTAGAATTAGAAAAATTAGCCAAAACCGATGAATTAACGGGTATATCTAACCGTCGTAATTTTCTTGCTTTAGCGCAAAGAGAATTTCACCTCGCAAAAAGACAAAAAAGAGTATTTTCCCTGCTTATTTTAGACATTGATTATTTTAAGAGAATTAATGATACTTATGGTCATCCTGTGGGAGACTATGTCATAATCTATGTGGCAAAAGAATGTGTTAAATGTTTGAGAAAAGAGGATTTATGTGCTAGATGGGGGGGAGAAGAATTTATTATTTTTCTTTCGGAAACTAATTTAAAAGAAGCGTTAATTGTGGCTAATCGTATCAGAAGTAATATTGAAAATCAAAATATTGTCATAGAATCTTATCAAATTAATGTAACGGTTAGTGTGGGAGTTTGTGCTTATGGTGATGAAGCTGAAAGTATAGATTATATTATTTCTTGTGCCGATAAGGCTTTATTAAAAGCAAAAAATAATGGTAAAAACCAAGTTGTTACTATGAATAATTGTTAATTGTTAATTATTAATATTTAATTCTTAATATTCTCTTCCCATTTTCTAGGAGAAGATTGACGACGAATGTTACGCCAGATTTGAGTGGCGGCCAAAGTACCATCAGCTACAGCAATAGATACTTGATTTAAACCTTTTTTCAAGTCACCTAATGCGAATATACGTTCATGGGTAGTTTGTGCCATATCATTAGTAATGAGGTTTTCGCCATCCCATTCTAAACCTTCTATGGCTTTTAAATAATGGTTATTATAAATCGAGCCCATATTAATTAAACCCGTTGTCGCTTCAATAAAAGTACCATCAGTTAATTCTATTCCTTGCATTTGATGATTTTCCCCCACAAAACGTGCGATAGCACTTTCATATAAAGGATAACCATATTCTGCTAATTTTTGTTTCATGTCATCGCTCACATTACATAAACCATGAGTTAAAACCGTAATATAGGGAGTAAACCAATTTAAGACAAAAGCAGCGTTAATTTGAGATTCTGTAGCGGCGATTAATACAGCTTTTTGATCCCACATATCGAAACCATCACAAATCATACAAACATGAAGAGTATAACCAGCATAATCATAGACATTTTGCATATCTTCAACATGAGGTAAAACATCAATCACCCCTGAAGCCGCAATTAAATATTTACCCCGAAAAATAGGATAAACAGAGTCTTTTTTCCCAATTTTTACTTTTACCGCAAAGGTTTCACCCTCATCGGTAACATCTTCGACATAACCTCGTAAATGATCTGCACCCCAATCAATGGCTTGTTTTGTACCATGATTTAGTATATCTCTACCCGGTACATGAGGATCAATACCTAAATAATTACGCAGATCTTGCATCCATAGCGATCGCCCTTTACCTTTCTCGATGACAAGACATTTTAAACCATAACGAGCTAAATAAATAGCCGCCGATAAACCCCCCATGCCACCACCAACAACGATAGCATCATAAACCGTATCAATACGGGTATCAAAATTTTTACTAGATAGTTTCATAAAGAAGATTTCCTAATTTGATCAATTTACTGTTAATTATTACATAGGAGATAGGAGATAGGAGTTAGGAAATAAAAGGGAAACGGGGAGATAGAAAGAATATTGAATAGTCTATAAACTCATTATTTAAACCCCGATACCTGATACTCATATCTTGCACCCCATTCACTGGTTAGGGGGAGTAATGAGTAAGAAGTAATGAGTAATGAGTTTCAGAATTGATACTAACCGCTATAAAATTGATTACCTCACTTTAGAGTATTAAGTATTTTTGTTCTGAAACCTGAAACCTGAAACCTATTAACATAAATTATTAATTATTTGAGCAGAAATTTTTAATCATTTAAAGAAAAGATAATTCTCCTGCAACTTCCAAACGTTTATAATCATCAATACGCAAAAACTTGTCACCTAAATTTTGGGCAACTGTCGGAGTAATCCAACCCAATTGTTTTAAAACATGAATAGCCGTAGCATATTTAGCCCGTTTTGCACCATCAAGAATTTTAATAGCTAAACCCATATTTTGCCCTATATTACCGATACATTGGATACCTTCAGCTCCAGATTTACTAACCAACATTCCATCAGTTAAAGTCATCAATTCCGTATCGAAAGCACCTTCTCCTGCTACCATAGTGGGGTGATTAGTCATAGCACGAAGGATTCTCTCTAAATCGATATTATTACCGTTGGCTAATTTAGCGTATAGAGTAGCCATTTGTCCTAATTCTAAAGCATAAGTCGGTACACCACAATCATCTCTTGCCGTCATAATTTCTGCGCCCGGAATGGCTAATAACTCAGCAATTTTTTGTAAAATTAATTGTTGCACTGGGTTTGAGCGATGAAAATAAGTATCTAAATTCCAATTTCTTTGTTGACAAACCGCTAACATTCCAGCGTGTTTACCTGAGCAATTATATTGTAAAGCACTATCTTTCCCTTCAGGAATAGGACATTTTAAGTAACTTGATTCAATATCCGCACGCCAAAGAATATTAAAAACTTGTCTTGCTTGTTCTATATTACCTTGATGAGAACTACAAATAATCGCTAAATCTTTATCATTTAAGTCAAATCGCTCCATCACTCCCGTACTTGTAACCGCTAGGGCTTGAAATGGTTTCATTGCTGATCTCATAAAAGAGACGGTTTCAGTATCTCCTGCTACGGCTAAAATTCTGCTTCTATCATCAGCAACCACCACTTCTCCTTGATGGATAGATTCTAATAATCCTTCTCTTAATAGATGTATTTCTAAGCGTGGATAGGGTGAGCGTTTTAATCTTGTCATTTTTTATCTAAGTAGGTAGTATAGGAATGAAGAATTAAGAATATTTATTAATTGTTCATTGTTCATTATTCATTGTCCATTGTCAATTGATTATTAGCCATAATAAGGTTAACAAACCGCTACCCATTAGACTTCCCAACAGGATCATACTTTTATGCAATCTTTTTAAAATCGGTTGTACTTGATACTGAAAAATTAATTGATCTCTGCGATAAAATTCTAAAGGTTTTTCCCATATTTGCCCATCATACCAACTTGACTCTTCATACACTATTTTTGTCTTTCTGAGGCGATCGCCAATATAACTCCATCCTAAATACAAGCGTATCAAGAAAAAAGCCATAAAAAGAGAAGCGCCTAAACCACTAGAGAGAAAAAAAGAAAAAGGAGTTTGTAGAGGAGAAAAACTAGCAGCAGCAATAGGAGAGGAAATAAATAAACTAAACACCCATACCCAAATAAATTTAAAGATAAATTGACGTTTTGGCAATGTTACCCAACGAAAAAAGGATGATTCCGCTAATTCTTGATATTCATTTACAGGTTGTTGCTCTGGTGGTACAGGACAAAAAATATTAGAGGATTGATTCATAATCAATAATAGTCATTAGTAATTAACATTATTCTCCTAATTGAGACGGAAATTATGGGCTAGAGGTAAAGACTGTTCTTTCAGCACCACTCCAAAAAGCCTCTAAATCGTAGAATTGTCTAGCTTCAGGGAGAAAAATATGAACAATAACATCACCATAGTCATGGAGTATCCAATTTCCTTCGTTTTTCCCTTCTACTCTGATGGGTAAGCGTTGGAATTTTTCATAAATTTTATCTTCAATAGAAATAGAAATCGCCCTTAATTGAGGTTGAGAAAAACCCGTCATGATGAGAAAATAATCAGCTAAATAGGATAATTTTTCAACATTTAAGAGTACAATTTGATCAGCTTTACGATCATCGGCGGCTTCAGCAATCATGAAAGCTAACTCTTTGGGAGAAATAGATGAACTAGATTGATTTTTATGCAATTGAGCGGAATAATTTTTAAGTTGTAAATGTGATTGTGTCATTCAAATTCTTAATCTCTTTTCTACAATTATAGTTGACACTAACCCGTTAAATCAAAAATTATCTTTTGTGATTGATTACAATTCTTAATTAGGTTTCCTGAACAAGTATGAGTGATGATAGTAAATATTAGGTGTCAGGTTTCGGGTTTCAAGTGTTATGTAGAAGATATAAATACAAAAAATATTGAATAAAAATTCCTAAAACTGCACATTTGAGCTTCTAATCTGTTTAAAACATTGATTTTAATAGTCTTCTGATTCCCCAGCGCAAACCCCTAATTTAACTGACTCCTAACTTCTCTCTCCTAACTCCCATAAATTTTATTTCAAATTAAGATAAAAATTAATAGGTAAAAGTACAATGGGAATGAGATATTCAAAAAACGTGGGAAAATAATTATGACACAATCTTCTGACAAACAAAGAAAACAACCTTTACCAGTACCACCTTTAATAACTAAAACCAAACCTCAAGAGACGACAAGTATAGAAGACGAAACTAAAATTAGTTCTAGTAATCCGTTTCCCTCTCTGGGTAAAAAAAGTACTCTATCTAAATCGAGTCAAGGATTAAACATTCCCAATTTTGATGATGACGATGACGATGATCTTCTTTCAGGGGAAGAAACTCAAATAAATCTACCTAATGGGATACCCCCTTTAAGTTTAAATCGAAA
This sequence comes from Cyanobacteria bacterium CG_2015-22_32_23, assembly GCA_009993045.1. Classification (GTDB taxonomy): domain Bacteria; phylum Cyanobacteriota; class Cyanobacteriia; order Cyanobacteriales; family Cyanobacteriaceae; genus Geminocystis. The sequence goes on along the minus strand of JAACUG010000098.1, from coordinate 6,847 downwards.
ACCACCTAATCTCACGCCTCCTTCTACATCTACGCCGATCAATCCGAGTAACAGAGACATTTCATCAAAACCACCAGTCACCATGCCTGTGGTAGGATTACGTCAAGCCACCCCCATATCTTCAAATCCTGTCAAAAGTGTAGCTTTACCGGGTGAAACGGATGTAAGAAAAGGATCAGGCATGGATAGAACACCACTCCGATCTAGTCAACAAGCTGGAATACGTCCATCAAGTAACCCGTCAAGATCTCCCGGACAACCTGCTTTGAGTGAATTAGTTAAAATGGCTTACGATAATGGCTATTCTGATGTTCATTTAGGAGTTGGGGAATTACCACGAATGAGAGATAGAGGAGACATGATAACTTTAGAACAATATCCTGAAATTGATCTTAATACATTCATGAGTTGGTTACGGGAAATTTTGAAAGAGGAAGAAATACAACGGTTTAAAAAAGAGTTAGAATTTGATGGTGCAACTCAATACGATTTTGCAAGGGTTCGGATTAATGTTTTTGATACTCTCAGAGGTCCAGCTTTAGTATTACGTTTAATTCCTCTCAAAATTCTAACCATGGAACAATTACGATTACCGCCTATTTTTAGAGACATTTGTGATGCTCATAAAGGTTTAATTTTGATTACAGGGCCAACGGGTTCAGGTAAATCGACTACCCTAGCCGCCATGATTGATTATATAAATACAGAACAACCTAAACATATTATTACCATTGAAGATCCTATCGAATTTGTCCATAAAAGTCGTAAAGCCTTAATTAAACAAAGGGAAGTTGGCATGAATACTCATAAATTTGATAATGCCCTAAAAGCCTCTTTACGGGAAGATCCTGATATTATTCTTGTAGGGGAAATGCGAGATAAAGAAACGGTAAATACGGCGCTTAAAGCCGCACAAACAGGACACTTAGTCATGGGTACTTTACATACTAATAGTGCTATTAAAACTTTGGAAAGGGTTTTTACCTTATATAGTGCAGAAGAACAACCAGCCATGCGTTCAGCTATCGCCGAATCCTTAGTCGGAATTATTGCTCAAGGGTTATGTCGTACCACTGACGGTAAACGAGCAGCCTATCATGATATTTTAATTAATACAGAAACTGTCAAAGATTATATCTTGAGTAATAAATATGAAGAAATCGGAATGCTAATGGATGAGGGAGAATTTGACGGCATGATGACAATGAATAAATCTTTATTTAATCTTTATCAAGAAGGGCGCATCACGGAAGAAATCGCCTTAGAAAGATCTCCCGTTCGTAATGAAATGGCTATGATGTTACGAGGTAGAATCTAAAATAGTGAAAATATTAAATTTAAGTGATATACACTTAGGTAGCAGTTTTCGTCACGGTAAAATAAACCCCGAAACACAACAAAATACTAGGTTAGAAGACTTTATCCATAGCCTAAGTATTTGTATTGATAGAGCTATTAATGAGGATGTGGATTTAGTACTATTTGGCGGTGATGCTTTTCCTGATAGTACTCCTGCTCCTTATATTCAATCCGCCTTTGCTAATCAATTCCGTCGTTTAGCACAGGGGAATATTCCCACGGTATTATTAATCGGGAATCATGATCAACATACCCAAGGAAGTGGAGGTGCAAGTTTATCTATTTATCGTACTTTAGCTGTACCTAATTTCATTGTCGGAGAACATCTTGAAACCCATTTAATTGAAACAAAATCAGGACTAATTCAAGTTATTACTTTACCTTGGTTGACTCGTTCTGTCTTACTAACTCGCCCTGAAACTGAAGGGTTATCTATGGAACAGATTAACCAATTATTAATTCAAAAAATCGAGCCTTGTTTAGAAGATGAAATTAGACGTTTAAATCCTGATATTCCCACTATTTTACTTGCTCACGTCATGGCCGAAAGGGCAAGTTTAGGTGCAGAAAGATTTTTAGCTGTTGGTAAGGGTTTTCAAATTCCTTTATCTATGTTAATTCGTTCTGAATTTGATTATGTTTCTTTAGGTCATGTTCATAAACATCAAAATCTCAATCCTAAAAATAATCCTCCCGTAGTTTATCCAGGTAGTATTGAGCGTGTAGATTTCTCTGAAGAAAAAGAGGAAAAAGGTTACGTTTTAATTCATCTTAACCAGAAACAAGTTCATTGGGAATTTTGTGTTTTACCCGCTCGTTCTTTTATTACCATTGAAGTTGATCTTAGTCATAGTGTTCATCCCGAAACAGATCTTCTTGAGGCCATCGCCAAATATAACATAGAAGATGCCGTAGTGCGGTTAATTTATCGTCTTCGATCAGAACAAATAGAATTAGTTAAAATGAATGTCATTAATGAGGTTTTATCTATAAGTCATACTTACACCATTAAAGCAGAAATTATCAGTCAATTAACTCGTGCGAGATTACCCGAATTGGGTATTGGTAAAAGTTTAGATCCTCTTTCTGCATTATCAACATATCTTAATAATAGACAAGATTTACAGGATTTAGTCCCCGATATGTTAGCTGCCGCTCAAAATTTATTAAGTAACATTTCGTAATATGACAAGTTTTATTAAAAAAAAATCATTTTTTGAGGACTAAATCCTTGCATTTTCTTGACAGAAATGTTATTATTTAGATAATAGGAATATTGACAGTTTTAAAAATAAAAAGTTATATTTCCATTATTATATAATTACTATTATTACCAATTAAAAGAAAAAAGTCAAGGTAAAAAAAAGAAATTTTTTTCTTCCACGGCAGCTATTCAACCCTTAAAAGTGCTGAATTTTACCATCTATAAATAGTTGCTAAAAATATAATTAAATAGTTAAGATACCCTTTTGTGTTTGCATTGGCACAGAAGAAACAATATTTTTTTGAGCACAATATTTCAAATCATCATCTAAATTTAACTTTAATAATCTTTGTCCATGACTTGATAAACGGAATAAATCTAATAAATTATCTTGCCATTGAAGATATAAAGCGATAGCCGAAACGACTTCATCATTACCAATAGGATCAATATCATTAAAATCAACCAATTCAGAGGCAATAGCACCAGCGCAAACGGTATCTTCTAAAGAGTAACCGCCTTCCCATCCCGAACCTAGTAGCCACAATGTAGTTGGTTTATGTTCTTTTAAATAATTAACCACCGCCCCATAATTAATAATCGCTCCAGCAATTACTGTTTTTGCTGATTCAACTCTTTGTAATGAACGAGTACCATTGGTAGTACTAATAAATAATTGTTTATCTTTAACTATATCTGAAGAACAATCTAAAGGGGAATTTCCTAAATCACAACTTTCAACCTTTTTGCCACCTCTTTCCCCTAGTCTCAATCGAGATTCTGAAGATAATAAATCACTTTCTGCTAATAACAAATCTATATCACTAAAGGCTTTGACTGATTTTGCTCCATTATTTAATGCTGTAACAATTGTCGTAGTTGCTCTTAGCACATCAATAACAACAGCACATTCAGGAATACAATTATCAGGAGTAGATTCAGGAGTATGATAAACAGAAATTTTCACGCTAATTTAGATGAAATAGAACATTACTGATTGTACATTAATCATGTCAAAAAAAATAACCCCTATCCAAAAAAAGAATAGAGGTTAGTTTTATTTAGAGTTAAAAACTAGAAGTAAAAACTTTAGTTAAACCTAAATATGTTTTAGTAGTTGCGAGAAAAACTATTACGTCTTCCACCGCCGCCACCGCCGCGAGAGTTATTTTCTTCACGGGGTTTAGCTTTATTTACTTTCATGTCACGGCCCATCCATTCCGCACCATCTAGCGCTTCAATTGCTGCGTTTTCTTCAGCGTCTGTATTCATTTCTACAAAACCAAAACCACGCATACGTCCAGTTTCACGATCAGTAGGGAGATAAACTCTTTTTACTGCTCCGAAATCTGCAAACGCAGAGGTTAAATGTGCTTCCGTAACATCATAGGATAAATTGCCTACATAGATTGACATAGTCTGTCTCCAAATTTCAATTTTGTGGTCAAGAGTCGCAATTCGGAGAGAAGCTTGTCAATCTTAAACTCGAAAAATTCGTGAATATCTTAAACAAATCTTTAAACCGATACTTAATCTCATCAGCTTTGATTATAACATCTATTTTTCACAATTGGTTGTTTTTTTTTTGTGAAAATAATAATTTATTGATTTTTTTGGGCTTCTTTGAGCATTTCTACTAAGGTGTTATGAGCGTCTTTTGCGTCTGCTAATTTATGGTCAAATTCAATGCGTAGGGGTGTTTCTTCTCTATTCTTTATGGTCAAATACATTCCTTCATTATCAATAGATAACATTTTCGCACTTTCAATGGAGGAAATTTTCCCATAGAATTGAGCATATAAGACGATGGCTTCTCCGTGATCTTCGTTCATGTGTTTACAGATGCGATCGCTGATAGTGGGAGTAATAGTTTCTGTCATATTTAGTAATGAGAAAAAGTAATGTTTGTATTTTATCATCAAAGGCAAAAGGAAAATGACGTTAATTGAGGGAGTAAAAATTATTTTAGTTGAAACAGCAGGGGAACGAAATATTGGTTCTATTGCGAGGGTTATGCGTAATATGGGTTTAAGTCAATTGGTTTTGGTTAATCCTCGTTGTGACTATTTATCTGAAGATGCTCAAATTATGGCTGTTCATGGCATTGAAGTTTTAAAAAAAGCGGTTATTGTGGATTCTTTACCGATGGCTTTACAAGGTTGTCAACGGGCGATCGCCACGACAGCAAGGGCTAGGGGTATTCCCACTAAGTTAGAAACTCCCAGACAAGCGCTGGGGTGGCTAATGGAGAAAAATGTACCTTCAGGGTTGATTTTTGGTCCTGAAGATCGGGGTTTAAGTAATCAAGAATTGAGTTACGCTCAACGTTTTGTGTGTATTCCTGCTAATCCTGAATATCCTTCTTTAAATTTAGCTCAAGGGGTGGGAGTTTGTGCTTATGAACTTTATCAGGGGTTAAATGATCTTAATATTTCAGAAAATTACGATTATAAGGAGATGGCAAATATTGAGGAGTTAGAGGGATATTATCAACATTTAGAGTCGGTATTATTGAATGTTAACTACTTATATCCTCATACGGCGGCGGTAAAAATGGAAAAGCTGCGCAGAATAGTTAATCGTAGTAATTTAAAAAGGAATGAACTTGCTATGGTTAGGGGTATTTTAAGACAAATACAATGGGCTATTAAAAAGACGAAGAATGATGAGTAAATAATCTTTGTTGTTCTTTGCTTTGCCCATTATTCTATGTCAACCAATAATTTATAATAATCAGAAGTGATAGAGACAAAAAAGTTGCACGAAATGAATGATTATGTTCTATAAATAAGTTAATATTTTTACATTTATTTAAGATTTAACAATTTTAGGGGAGAACTGAACTTTGGCTATATTTTTATCTCGAACTCACGGAGAAAATAACTACAATCGCAAAACCTCTGGAAAAGAGAGCAATCAAAGACAAGGTACTCGGAGAAAACCATCGGGAAATGGCACAAGTTCTGTTCGTAGTAGGGTAGTGAGAAAAAGTAGTTCTACTTTAATTAATAATAATGAAACCTTAGCACAGGAACAAACACAGCTACAAGTTTTGGGGAATAATTCTTCAGAGAATCTGGGAAATGTTATTTTTAACAATATTTTTCGATTAGCTATTGTGGGAGTGGGAATGGGTACTATTTTGGGAAGTATTCTGGCTAATACCGATTTAACTAAACCTTTATTTCCTAAAATTAACATACCTTTTGTGTCGGATATTACCAGCACAATGACTCCGTCAAAAAAACAAGAAAAAAGTGCGGAGGTTAAAGTAGTTGAAAAATCAGAAGTAAAAAATATCTCTGATGAGTCTGTAACTTTTACCCAAGAATTAAATTCTCTTAAAGAAAAATTAGTGAAACTAAAGGCTAAATATCCAGAGTTACAACCGGGAGCTTTTTTTGTTGACTTAGATAATGGTGCTTATGTTAACTTCAATGGAGATACACTTTATTCGGCTGCCAGTACTATTAAAATTCCTGTGTTAGTAGCATTTCTTCAGGATGTAGATGCTGGGAAGATTTATATTGATGAAAAACTTACTACCAGTAAAGCTAATATTGGCAGTGGTTCGGGTAGTATGCAATATCAGCCTGTGGGTACTCAATTTACTGCTCTCTATACAGTCACGGAAATGATTATTAATAGCGATAATACTGCTACCAATATGATTATTGAAAGACTTGGAGGAAAGGATGTTTTGAATAAGCGTTTTCAGGAATGGGGTTTAAATTCAACGGTGATTAAAAATCCTTTACCTGATTTAGAGGGTACAAATACCACAACTCCAAAAGATTTAGGGATGGTGTTACTTAAGGTTAATCAAGGGGAATTAATTTCTCTTCGTTCTCGAGATCGCCTTTTTGAAATTATGACCCAAACTCACACGAGAACTCTTTTACCTCAAGGATTAGAAAAAGATGCCAGAATTGCTCATAAAACAGGGGATATTGGCACAGTATTAGGAGATGCAGGAATAATTGATGTTACTACGGGTAAACGTTATATTGGGGCAGTTTTAGTGAAACGTCCTCATAATGATTATTCTGCTAGAACATTAATTCAAGAAATTTCTCGTACTGCGTACCAACATTTTAAATTTTATTCTCCCCGTGCTCCTTTACCAACTAAACTGAATACAGTTTCAACTCCTGCGGAGGATGTTCCAATTGTAAAGCCTTAAACATCTTTGTGAACTACTCACACTGAATCGAAGATTACAGTGTTAGCTTCTAACTTCACAGGCTCATGCCCCAAAACTGACTTACGTCCGCCTTTTGGTCT